>NZ_JBXWNR010000009.1:0-175286 GCF_059610465.1 Ruegeria sp. CDSC085
GATCATGCGGGGCCCTGGGACTTCGGTTTTGCGATACTGGATCTGACGTGATGCCAGTTTTTCTTCAAATGGTCTCAATCTCAGTCATGCGCTGCCATAAAGTCCACGCTCATACCATCCGTCGCAAAAAGGCTTCAGCCGTCGTGACATGCTTATTTTTGACCTCTGGCGACATGCGCCCAGCCGTACGGCACATCATCGCCCAACGGGGATTGCCAGCAAGTCTATCGGTGTGTTTCAGGATAAAGCGCCAATAAAGCCCGTCCCATATGTCGGACCAAGGCCCTTTGCCCCAATGGCTCATTTTGCGAACATAGTTTGAACCGGAAAAGTACGGTTTGGTGGTGATTAACCCGCCATCGGCATGCTGGCTCATCGCGTAGGCATTAGGAACCATTACCCAATCATAACTGTCGACGAACATTTCCATGAACCAGCGATAGACATGATCCGGGTCAATCTCACACAGAAACATAAATCCGCCCAGTACCATAAGGCGTTCAATGTGGTGACAATACCCGGTTTTGAGCACCCTTTTGATCGTGTCGTCCAGCGGATCAATACCAGTGGTTCCGTTATAGAAAGAGCGGGGCATCGGGCGGTGATGGCCCCAATGATTTGTCGTGCGCATCGGCAAACCAAGGTTCTCATAGGTCGCGCGCATAAACTCGCGCCAGCCAATGATCTGGCGGATGAAACCTTCTACCGAATTCAGGGGAATGCCCTTGCGACTCGCATGCGCCAAGGTAGCGTCCAAAACTTGTTTCGGCGTTAACAATCCAATGTTCAAAGCAGGCGTGAGAACGCCATGCCATAGCCAGTTTTCGCCCTCAACAATGGCATCTTCATAGTCGCCAAAACGTTCGAACCGCCGCTCCAGAAACTGCGCCAGCCAGTCGGACGCAGCTTTGTGTGACGTTGGATAATACAACGTTTCCAGGCTGCCTAATGCATCTGGAAAGTCAGCAATAACGCTCGCTTTTGCGGCTTCATCAACTGCGTCATGGTCCGGCCAGTCGATCCACGGAAGGTTGCCCAACAACGCCTTGGGTACTTTTTTGCGGTTTTCTTCGTCAAAGCTCCATTGTCCTCCGGTCGGTTGCCCGCTGTCCATCAACACATTCAAGCGGCGGCGTTGGCTTTTGTAGAACTCAGCCATGAGCCAACGTTTTCGACCGGCAAACCAATCCAGATTATCGGCCCGAGTGTTCAAAAAGCCAGGCGATGGCTGGATATCGAGTATGATATCGGTTTTGCCAGCCGCCGCCCGTAAACGCCTTTCTGCAATGAAGTCTACTGGATCAGCCATGATTATTTGGCTGACACCGCTATCACACAGACTCTGAAACAGTCGCAGACATGCGCCCGGCTGCCGCTCAAAGGGCCATATCGCGGCATCAATGCCCTTGGCAACCAAGCCATCGCGATAGCGCGCCATAGAGGCGCGGTGCAGCCAAAGCTTTTGCTTGTGCATCGTTGCGGGGTAATAGGCATCGCCAAAGAACAGAGGGTCTTCGAAAAGCACAACAGTATCTGGCCGGGCGGCTAGACCCGGGTGTTGGGCAAACAATTGGTTGGGGAGCAGAAGGGCGGCAGAGGACACGGGCTATGGCCTTTTTTGGGTGGCTAGGTTCATTTCGCCTAAGAACGATGGGATCTTCTTTCGAAGGCCGAAGAATCCGGCCCTTGCATGAGGCCATGTCATAGCGTCGTACGGCCGCATTACCCTGTTCAACGATAGGCCTGCGTCTCTCAATAAAGGTTCCGCACGATCCATCCTTGACCGGGAGGGACCGACAGGCGCATAGGCTGTTGCAATGGTCGTGACACCCGCATTCCGTGCTGCATCGATCAGCGGACCACTCCAGTCGTCAGCTGGTTTCGCGATTTTTCCGTGGTGTTCTAGAGCGCTGCTCATCGCGTCGGTGGCAAAATCCTGTACGACGTGCCCAATCGGGTTTGGGGACCGACCATGCGTCGCCAAAAGTCCAATCGCGGCAGCAGGAGATGTCGGCATTATGCAGTCACCTGACAGATCATCCTCCGTCAACAGTAACAGATAAGGGCCGTCTGTGGGCATGTGAGGGCTTGAAAGGGGAATGAGCGGGTGATCTATCGGCTCGGTCAGCGGTTCTGCAGATTTGGCCAGGCCTCTCGGTTGAAACCGTCCTTCGGTATATCTGTCAATATTGTCAGCGCGCGCGAGGTAGTTTTTGCCTTTTGTGTGCAATCCGCCAACCCACCGCCAGCTCAGCGTGTTTGACGCGGGATCGCCGTCTAACAAGTGTCGTAAAAAGAAATCCGCGCCAAGCTGCCAAGGTATGCGGAGTGTAAAAATCCAAATTGAAGCAAACCACATGCGCGCATGATTATGAAGGTAGCCAGTCGCCACCAGTTCCCGCGCCCAATGATCGAAACAGTCGATGCCGGTATTGCCGTTTACTGCATCGTTGAAGCGCATCTCCAGGCCCTGATCATTTGCTAGTCGCTTACAAAAACTCAACAAGTCCCGCTGATACAGTGCCCAAACGCTGGGCCTTTGTTCCAGCCAACCCTTGAAGTAAGTGCGCCAAAACACTTCTTGCACGAACTTATCGGCCGCGTTGGAATTATGTGACGCTAAGACCCTTGTCAGTACCTCTTTCTCCGTTATCAACCGGTGGCGCAGCCAAGGTGACAAACCCGATACATTGCTGCGTCGCCCGGTCCCAGAATCGTAGTTCCGCGTACTTGTATAATGCCGACCAGTGCGGCCCACGAACTGCTTCAGCCTTTCCAGACCATTGGTGCGTGTAGGTTTGAAACTGATCGACTCTTTCGCTTCCGGAAGTTCTGGAAATTTCTCGGTCATGCGGCAGACCTGCATTTTTTCGAGCAGTATTTCACTTCATCCCAAACGTTTTCCCATTTCTTGCGCCAGGTGAAAGGGCGCCGACAGACCGGGCAGTTTTTTTGGGGTAAATCGGCTTTTTTCCGCATTTTCATCACTGGTCCCCCAAAGGCAGGTCGAGTTGCTTTTGATCTTGAGGCGCCCGCGCGACTTCGCGAGCATTCCGCGTGGTCTTTCGGCTAGCGTGTTTTGTCGCGATGGCTCGTGCTTCGGTGCGAAACTCCGCACTTCGGCGGACGCCCCAAACCCGCTCGCGCGCGGCCTTGGCTGCCGCGAGATGGTCAAAAACACGCTCTGGATAAAGCTTTCCAAGAAATTGTTTCGCGTTTTGAGCCCTCCAAGGTTCGTGGATATGCTGATCTGCGACTTGGGACAATTCCGGCACCCATGTCCGTATGAACACCCCTTTTGGATCCTGATCATAGCCCTGCTTAACCGGATTATAGATGCGCACAGTATTGATGCCGGTGGTGCCTGATTGCATCTGAACCTGGTTCCAGTGAATGCCCGGCTCATAGTCGGTAAACATGCGCGCCAAATGCGCACCCGGAGCCCGCCAATCCAGCCAGAGATGATAACTCGCCGTGGCCATCACCATTGCGCGCATCCGAAAGTTGAGCCACCCCGTTGCTTGCAAGGACCGCATGCATGCGTCCAGAAAAGGATATCCCGTTTCGCCTTTGGACCATGCGGCAAGTAGTTCGGCATCTGGGGCATTCGGTCGAAGACCGTTGTAAAGTCGATGCAGATTTTCAAACTCAATCCGGGGTTCATCCTCAAGTTTCTGAATAAAATGGCAATGCCAATGCAATCGGCCCGAGAACGAGCGAATTGATTTGCGCCAGTCCTTTGCGTGGGGCGGCAATCTGCGTCTCTGCTTTTCAGTAGCTTGCGCAACCTCGCGCATCGAAAGCGCACCCCAAGCCAGGTAGGGTGATAGCCGCGAACACGCAACGGCTCCCTCCAAGGGGCTGGACATTTCGCGTTGGTATCTTTTGCCACGGTGGGTCAGAAAGCTGTTCAGCCGTTCCAAACCCGCATTTCGTCCACCAGATTGACGACCAACGCACAGATCATCCCGCAAGCCGAGGTCGCGCGCCGTGGGAATATACCCTGGTTCTATGTCGATGTGCTCTAACGCAACTGGTGGAGAAACGGGCCGAGCCATAAACCTATCCCAACGCTCCGCCCAGCCGTTGCGAGACTTGAGCCTGCGAAAAACGCCGTGGTTTTGCACTTCGTGCCACAGCACACCGTAATCCCTGCACCATGCAGCGACCTGACGGTCCCGCTGATACGTCCAACTATTTCCTGTTTCCTCGTGTGACCAAAGCACGTCAATTAGACCACGATCTTTCAACTCGGAAAGGACCGACACAATTTGCCCGGTGCGCACAACAAGTGGCTGGCCCAGTTTCCCAAGGTCTTTTCTTAACCCAGCGATTGTCTCTGCAACAAAGTCCCACTGCCGTGTTGACGCGTCGAGTTGCTGCCAAAGTTCCGGTTCAACCACATAGAGCGGCAGAACTGGCCCTACCTCGGACGCTTGCGCTATTGCCGGATGATCATATACCCGTAAATCCCGTTTGAACCAAACGACCTGCACGATACCTCCGTTTTTCAAGTGTAGTACGTATGGCTACAAAAAATGGATCTTTGTTCCAGTCTCCTCCGCATTTCGCTGGCGACGTGGCTTTTGCAAAGGCGTCATTTGCCCTCGACACTTGAAGGTCGGAAGTTGGCGCGAACTCACTGATGAGCGCTTGGCCAGGAGTATGAGACCTAGGCGAAGGTGACATTGTTTAGTGACGGCGCCGGGCCCTAAAACACCAATCAAACAACTGGGTTAGCACAACTTAATTTTGTTCGAATTTCTGATTTCCAAGTAAACGATAACGAGACAACCTCGACGATCTGTACGTCACCAAGCTCTGTCGGCGGGGATGGCGGCGAGCTCCAGAACATCCACCCCGAAAGAACTGAAATGGGAGAAAGCTATATCCAAGCGGAACCATCTTGTTCGCGCATCCAAAGCGGTAAGCTAGGCTCATGCAGTTTTTAGCTTCTTCGATCATGCGCTACGGAAATCACTGAACTTGTTTGATTGTCCTAGTCGATCTCCAGTGACGGTAACTTTTCAGTACTCTTCGGCAAACAGCGAGATAACTACAAGCCTCGGGCCTCATTTAACATATTTGCCTGTGCGCCTGCAATTCGGGCGAAGCTACGTTTAAGTTTGACTGGCAGCATCCCAAGTTGCGGCTTCATAACGCATCTGTATGCAGCTGCTGCACCCTCGTTTCTTCGGTTTTTGCGCTAGCTCTTGCAAACGTACAGGCGAAACCCAAGAGGCGAAGTCAAACAAAATGTTCAAAACAGACAACGCTGAAGTTGCGCTCACATCTGATGACGCCGATCAATCCTTTACTACGGTGTACTACGACGGATCTTGCCCGCTTTGCTCCGTTGAGATCGGGCATTATGCTTCTTGCAAGGGCGCTGAGCGCCTGCGGTTTGTCGACGTCTCAAAATCCAATGCTCGTATTGGTGAAAATCTAACGCGGCAAGAAGCAATGGATCGATTCACTGTGCGTCGACCAGATGGAGAACTTGCATCCGGTGCGCGCGGGTTCACGGAACTCTGGGGTACTTTACCCAAATGGCGTTGGCTGGCACGTGTGGCAGGCTTACCGGGGGTAACGCCTCTGCTAGAGCTTGCATACCGGGTTTTCCTGCCCCTAAGGCCGACGCTTTCGAGGATCGCTTCTTGGTTCGGAGCGAAGCCGGTTGACAGGACGGGTTCGTCGACATGATCAACCTAGACGATGGTCATTTCTAAAGGCTTGATTGGCTCGTTAAAGGAGTTCTCGAATCCGCACTTGGCAACATTCGCGCCGTACTCGCGCTTCGTCTTGGGTTGGTCACGCGTATCATTGCCGCAGGTTTGTTATTTTTCGGCTTGTTGGTTTTGAGTTATTTGTGATCGTTCAGATGACATATTTTTCAAGCAGCGTCTTCAAAGGCAGCGAAGCACTCAATCGAGTGGCCAACATGAACATCCCCCCAATCTTTCGCTGAAGGTAAAGAATGTCCATTGGCATTTGGGGTGGGGCATACCCGGCCGCAGCCAGGGCCATACCTTCTTTGTTCAGGTGGTTGGAGAGCTTTCGGTCAGTAAAATCAAATTCATTCGCGGATAGGATTGCGGCGAAAACACTGCGGATCATTCCCAGGATCTGGTCGTCGAACGGGCCATCACCTTCAACAAGCTTCAATTGGATGGCGGCGTTACGAAGTGCTGCGTCATTTTCAAGTAAGCCTGCACGCAGCAGGTGCACATACCCGTCTATTGCAGATGATTGCAGTGCTCGGGTTGCGCCAAAATCCAAAAGACTAATCTTCCCATTTGACGCGTCGTATCGGTAGTTGGCAAAGTTCGGATCGCTTTGCATGATACCGAACTCGAAAATCTCGCGCAGCGTGAGCTTGACCAAGGCCTCGGAAACTCGATTGCGTTCCTCACTGGTTGCATCTCTCACCGTTTCGATGGAGCGACCTTCCAGAAAGGACATCGTTAGAACTTCTGGCGTGCTCCAATCTGGATAGAACTCTGGGATTTCGAACGCTTCATCGCCCTGCAATAGGTCAGCAAAACAGCGCATGTATTGCCCCTCGCGTTCATAGTCCGTTTCTTCATGTAATTGACTGCGCGCCTCTTGGATATATGGAGCCATATCAAAGCTTTTGGGAAGCAGACCTGACATACGAACCAGAGTGGCAACATTGGCCACATCGCTGTCGATACTGCGCGCGATACCGGGATATTGCACTTTGATCGCCACATCGCGCCCGTCTCTAATAGTTGCACGATGTACTTGCCCAATGCTCGCTGCCGCTATGGGCCTTACATCGAAGGTTTGGAAGGAGTTTCGCCAATCTGAACCCCAGGCTTGGTTCAGGACGTCACGCAATTGTTTCGGCGGCATGAAATGCGCCTGATCTCGCAGACGCGCCATGATTTCTGCCAGTTCAGCCGGTAAGACCTCACCTGCATCCATCGAAATCAACTGACCCACCTTCATCGCGGCCCCTCGCATGCGAGCAAGCCGATCCGCGATCCGTGTCGCGTTACCCGGTGTCATCAACAAACCACGCATATCGGGTCGCGCACCGCGACCGATCTCTCGCAGGGCGCGTACTGCCACGTTCCCCGCAATGCCTGCCGTCATGCTGCTCAAACCGGCAACTCGGACCAAACGGCTTGTAGGAACAGCCAAAGGGGTAGGCGAGGATTTAGGGTCGGGCATCAATTCTCACCAAAACTCGGTTCCAGGAGAGCCTTTGATGCGACCCTTTAAGTTCTCGGTGGCCCAGCCTCCATAGAAGTTCCCGGGTTGCGGGATCACACGGTGCTCACCAACAAAACAAGCGTCCATAAGTCCGGGGTAAAAGGCGAGATAGCCCTTAATCTGTTCAAATCTGGTGGTTGGTGCACCATAACTCCACGCAGCTTTCTTAGCCGCGGCCGCCCCGCTCTGAACGTCCCAGTAACTCGCAACACCCTTCCACTCGCAGTACGATTTACCCAAGGCCTTTGTCAGAACGGCATCAATTGTATGCGGTGGGATGTAGTAAGTTGGGGCGTGGTGAGTTTCGAGAACCAGAAACGCCTGATCGGTTTCCACGATTGTTTCAACGCCGAACTCTACTCTTACGGTACGCGGCACCGCCCGCAGCGCAGGTGGCCGCGGATAGTCTTGAACGTCTTCAGTTGTCAAAGCTGTCATTGCGGACTCGAAATGTGTATTCGGCTGTTCTTTCTGTGAGGTAGCGCGCCGACAGCGTTATTCTAGCGAGATAGCTTTCAACGCATGGCAGGTGAACTTGCACCAAAATTGGGCTTAGTGTCAGCGTGGAACGGGCAGCGTTATTTGACCGACTGTGCAGCCTGAACCGCCGAAATGAGTGTCCTAAATCTACCAGTTCGCCAACAGTTCGCCCATGCGCATAAGGCCAAGGTCGAGATTGGCAATAGCACCTCCTCCGACACCTAGTCGGATGTGGTTCTGCATGCCGTAAGACGAGCCCGGCAAAAGAAATGTCCGATAGGGATCGGCGAGCAAGCGTTTGGCAAAAACATCACCATCAATCCCGTCGAGCCGTGCCAATCCAATCAATCCAGCCTGAGGTTTGACCCAATCCAGGCAGGGCTGATCGGCAACATACCGATCAAGGCGTTCCAGCGTCTTAATCCCTGCTGCCCGCGCAGTTTTCAAAGCCTGATTATATCGGTCAGGCCTCAAGGCGATTTCGGCGATGACTTCGCCGAGAATATTCATAATTTCGCTAGAGTTTTCCCGCAGGATGATGGCATCCCACATCAAATCAGAATCACGGCAAACCATCCACCCAGTGCGTAGTCCTTGGAGCCCCAGTGCCTTGGAAACGCTGCCCGTCGTGATACCCCTAGGATACAAACCGGCTATCGAAGGGGCGCGAGACCCGTCCCACTCCAATCCAGCGTAAACCTCGTCAACAACCAGCCATGCACCTACGCGATCTGCAATTTGGACAAGCCTTTCCAGCTCTGTTTGGGTCATCAGGCGCCCGGTGGGATTATTGGGGTTGGTTACAAAGATCAGTCGAGTGCGTTCTGTTACTGCGGTCTCAACTTTGTCGAGCGGCAATAACCAACCAGCACTCTCTTCTCGGTCGACAACTTTGAGCGTCGCGCCGACTGCCTCTGCCAATACTCCCACTTGTGGCCAGCCCGGGCGTTCCGTTACGACTTCGTCGCCCGGTTGGACCAATTGCATGAATGCAAGATAATTGGCTTCTGCTGCGCCGGCGGTGATCAGGACGTCGTCTGGCTTGCAAACATCAGACAAGCCGGCGCGGTCCAAAACATGTCGTCGTAAAGCAGGCAGACCCCGAAAACTCTTTTGGTTCCAATCCAACGGCAGCGCTGGATCCAGCGCATCCATGAACTCACCCAAACGCGGCGACTCGGACAAGGAAAACCCAACGAAAGCTTCTGGATCCGTTTCTGTGGTATCCAGTAGGTACTGAAAGAGTGTGTGTATCTTGACTTTCATGCTCTACTCAAAATCTATGTAGTCAATCAGGGAGATAGTCTGTGCAAGCAGAGGGATTTGTCAAAGGGCGACCGATTGACCTTGCGGTTTTGGACTACGGGCTGTTCAAGGTCCATTCCACTGGCCGCATCATAGGTATCTGCGGGTTTCTGATCCGGACAGATTTGGGAGAATCAATACTCATCGATACTGGGTTTCCTGAAAAATATGCCACCGATACCGACGCCGCGGTCAAAGAAGATCGATTGTATGAGTTCGGCGACGTCTTGAAGTGTGAACCAGACAATCTTCCAAGCGCACAACTGGCAAAACTCGGGCTTATTCCGTCAGACATTACACTACAGATTTGTACGCACACCCATATCGACCATATCGGGGCACTGGGCGACTTTCCAAGCAGTCCAATTCTTATCTCTGCTGCGGAGCGAGCCTTACCCCGCCCGTTGTACTGGGGCGATATGCGGCCTTTGGAGTGGCCCAACCAGGATTATCTCTTAGTTGACGGCGACGTAGAGATTGGGCCGGGTATCTTAGTTTTGGCGGCGCCAGGCCATGCGCCTGGCCAGATCGCCGTGATGGTCCATCTTCCGTCGGGGGCGATTTTATTAACCAGTGATGCGATTTCCCGACCAGCAGAAATCGACGAGAAGTTTGCCGGGTCTTGGGACGAAGATGCAGCGATTGCCAGCGCAGAAAGGTTGATGCGCCTTGCATCCGAGCGAGACGCCTTTGTAATCTATGGGCATTGTCCAAGCCAGTGGCTTGTTCTGAAGAAAGCACCAGAAGTCTACAGCTGACCCTACCCCGTGGACCATTTTCCCGAAAAGTGATGTCGCACCCGAGAGTTATCTGACGTCGCGCCCTTGGTTCAGAATAATCACATTCCCACTGGAAACATCACCGGCCGGCGAAATGAGAAAACCGACCCAAGAGGCGATTTGCTCAGGCAGCATCGCGCGACCATGTGGCATGGCACTGACGGCTTTCTCCAAGACTTCCTCAGTTAAGACATTGAACAAAGGTGTTTCAGTCATGGCAGGTGCCAGCGAATTCACACAGATTTTTTCCTGTGCGTATCGACGGGCGAGGTCTTTCGTAAGGGTATCCATCGCCGCTTTTGACGCCCTGTAATGCGGAGGGTCAAACACATCGAAATTATAAGCACCGTTCGATGAGATATTTACAATCTTTTTGATGCCTTCGCGTTCCAACATCAATTGGACCGCCTGCTGGCAACAATGGAACGCAGAGTTAAAGTTGATTGCCATCTGCTTTTCGAGTTCCTCGGGCGGAATATTCGGGAAGTCAGACATAAAGCAGGTGCCAGCGTTGTTTACCAAAGCATCCAGACCACCATTCTCTTCCTTAATGCCATCAAACGCATGAGCGATTGCAATAGGATCCGTTAGGTCAAGGCAGATAGGCGTGAAATCCGAACCTAACTCAGTTGCCATTTCACCTAGGGCCTCCTCGTTAAGGTCCAGTCCAACAACTTGGAACCCATCTGCCCACAGTTGGCGACAGATGGCCCGCCCCATCCCTCCCGCGGCGCCAGTCACAACCGCTGTTTTCATAGCAACTCCTCCCACCTTGACATGATTTTCGGATACTTCGATTTAAAGAAGGAAACTCACAACCCTTTTATCCGAAAGCCGCGAAAGTCAATTCTGCTTGAATTCAGTACGCGTCCGTTTTGGGCTCAAGCTAGACTTTGCAAAGTCCGCTTTCTGCGTATTGCTGTAATTGGGGCATAGCGCAGCATCGGCCAAAGTGGACTCCGAAGTAGACATTCGCGGCACTCGGTTTGAACGACTGCTATGCGGACTATGCAGCCGTTTGCTCAGATTGGCCTAATTTCTGCTCTCTTCAAAAATCGCACGGTATGAGGTTGCGTGTCTGTGTCTTGAACAACCGTTACGATTTCAGCCATTGCTGATACTGGAATGGGCGATGTGTCCTGTAACGACCGTACCAAGCCAATTGGTCCTCGAAATTAAGCCAGGCTCTCATCGGGGATGCCCGGTTGGCGAAAAGAGACTTGTCACAGGCCGAAGAAGTGGTGGCTTTGCAAGCGCCGCCCCTTTGCAATGATGTCTGGCGCGTGCTGTGCCTAGATGAGATCGCTAGGCGATTGCGTCTTCATTGACCACATCAGCGAAGGATTTGAAGAATTTGGCCGCAAGTTTCTTGGCAGTGCTTTGGATCAGCCGGCTGCCCAGTTGAGCCAGCTTTCCGCCGATATCGGCCTTTGCCTGATACCGCAGGATCGTCGTGTCGGACCCGTCGGCTGTGAGCGTGACATCTGCGCCGCCCTTGGCATGCCCAGCGGCACCGCCATTGCCCTGGCCGGTCAGCGAAAAGGCATCCGGCGCGCCTGCGGTGTCGAGTTGGACGTCACCGCTGATCCTGGCCTTCACCGGCCCGACCTTGAGGACGACCTTTGCCTCCAGTTCAGTATCCGAGTGCTTGATCAACTCTTCGCAGCCCGGAATGCATTGCTTTAGAACCTCGGGGTCGTTGAGCGCGGCATAGACCTGCTCTTTGGGTGCGTTGATGATGATTTCGTCTGCCAGTTCCATGGGATGTCCTTTTAGCAACAGGGAAATTTGATGGTGGCCAGATGGCTGGCTTGCTCAGGTGTAAGTGCTGTCTTTCGGCGCAGTCGGGCTGCGATTTCTCGAACGAATTTCATGTGATCTGCTCCAGCGTGCCCGCCTGAAAGGCGGCATAGGCCTCGGGGGTGTCCACATCCATGTAAAAGCCGGGAGAGGCCAATGGGTGAAACTGGACATGTTCGGGATGGGTTCGGGTGAACTTCTTGCAGCCCGGTGATCTGGGGTTTGCCAGAAGCCGGGCACGCAAGTTTGCAGGCACCACGATCGGGTTGCCGCGCTTCTGATCGACCGCCGGAATGGAGATACGTGCGCTGTCAGTCGCCACGTGTGCGGCCAGCAATGACCGGATGTCAGCGACGTTCAGAAGCGGCTGGTCGCCCAATCCGATTAATACCGTATCGTCATCACGCGCCGCACGAAGCCCGCAGGCGACCGATGTGGGCTGACCGTCACCGTAAGCCGGGTTGAAAACCGTCTTGGCGCCACTGCCTGCAAGGTCTGTTTTGATCTCATTCGCCTGATGTCCCGTGACCACCAGCACAGGCCCCGCCGTGGCGGCGCCATAGACATCGACCATATGGCGGATCATTGGAACATCGCCATGGGGCAGAAGCAGCTTGTTCCGCGCGCCCATGCGGCGCGAAAGCCCTGCGGCCAGTATGATCGCAGTGACATCACGCATCGGCCTGCTTCACCGCCGCGCGCCGATCCTGAACAAGTTGCGCCAGTATGGACAGGGCTATTTCCTCAGGCGTGACCGCGCCAAGGTTAAGACCCGCCGGGGCCTTTACCCCGTCGATGGCGGCTTGTTCAAAACCGTCAGCGCCTAGTTTTTCTGCAAGCGAAGTGTATTTTCTGCGGCTGCCCACGAAGGCCACATAGGTCGGTTGCGTGTTGAGCGCGGCCTTCAAGGCGTCAAGATCACCCTGCCCTTGCGTGGCAACAACCACAAAGCACTGCTGATGTGGTTTGCCTTGCACCGGGGTCGAAGACACAGACCAGTGAAACTGCGGGGCAAGCGCACTCAGCGCCTGTGCTACCGGTGATGCTCCCATGACAACAAGTTGCGGTGATGGCAGGCAAGGTTCGATGAAGATGTCGACCGTGCCACGAGAGGGGCACCCATTGCGGGCAAATCGTGTGCCGTCTACTTCATCGCCGGCTGCAACGCCTTTTTCCGCCAGCAAATCCTCGGGTGCGACAGACACAAGCTGTGGCGTGCCGTCCTGCAACGCCTGCAGCGCCGCGCGTTTGACGGCACCTCGGGTGCAACCGCCGCCGAGCCAGCCTTGCAGGATCGTCCCATCGGCGCTGAGCAGCGCCTTGGCCCCCGGTTTGGCGGCGGTGGAACCAGCGGTGCGCACGATGGTGGCAAAGGCAAAGGGTTCGTCCTTGTCGCGCAACTCCTGAGCGGCCTCGGCCAGGTCTGATGAAAGAATTTCGGCCGGGGTCATAGGCGTGCCAGCTCCTGTTCCAGCGCGGCCAGATCACCCAGCGTGTTGGCCGCTTTGAAGACATCCAGATAGGGAAGTGCCGCCGCCATGCCCTCGGCCACGGGTGCGTAGTCTGCCCACCCTTTCAGCGGGTTGAGCCAGATCACCTTGCAGCTGCGTTTGCGCAGTTTTTCCAACGCGGTTGCGATCATGTCAGGTGCCTCAGTGTCGTAGCCATCCGACAGGATCAGCACGACGCTACGACCATCGACAAAGCGTTTGGCATAGGTGTCGGCAAAACGCATGAGCGATGGGCCGATCCTTGATCCGCCGCCGAACCCGTCGGCCATCAGTGACATCCGGCCAATCGCGCGCATCGCGTCCTTGTCACGCAGCGCCTCGGTGATGCGCACAAGGCGGGTGTGGAACAAATAGGCGTCGGCGGCTGTATCAGCCCGCATTAGGCCAGCGAGGAACGCCAGAAAAACTTTGGCATAGACGGACATGGACCCGGAGACATCGCACAGCGCCACGATCTTGCGGGTGCGGTCCGGGCGTTTCTTGCGCCACAGGTGCAGAGGCTCTCCGCCAGTGGCCAGGCTGTGGCGAATGATCTTGCGAAAATGCAACCGATCGCCTTTGCGCGCGGCAATGCGGCGGCGGGATCGCGTGTCACGCAAGGCAGCCCCAAGGCGGCGTGCGACGTCTTCGGCCTCGGCAATCTCTTCCGGACGGACAAGGTCGCGCAGGTCACGCCGGTTGAGGTTGCGTTGTGCGGTGGCGATCAGCTTGCCGGTCCCGTCGCTGTCGGACGCCCCGCCTGTGTCGTCCGGGGCCGTGGAGGTTCCTGATGCGCCCGCGTCTTCGCCCTTGGCATCGCGTGAGGAATGCACGTCATCGCTGACCGGGGACGACGGGGTGGGAACGACCTTCTGCCGCACGCGGCCCATGTCCATCCAGTAGCTGTCGAAAAGGTCGTCGAACCTTTCATACTCTTCCTTGCAGCCCGTGCAGACAGCGCGCAAGGCACGGCGGCTGTCGTCGGGGCGGATGGCGTCCACCTCGTCCAGCGCCTTCAGGGCAAGGTCCGCTTCGGCCACGCCAAGCCGCAAACCGTTGTCGCGCAAATGAGCGATGAAGCCCGCGATCCGCGCGGCAGGGCCGGGATCGCGGCCAGAAAATTTCGTCACCCGGCTCATGCAGCCTTGCCAGCGATACGCCCGGCCACCTCTGGCGTGATCTGGGCCTGATCGCTTTGGGTTTTCAGCAACGTCGTCAGCGTCGATTGAAGGACCGCGGGGTTTTCGGTCAGATCAGCGATGCCAAGACCCATCAACGCCGCGGCGAAATCCAGCATTTCGGCCACGCCAGGGGTTTTCTCCAGCTCTTCTTGGCGCAGCTTTTGCACAAATCCGACGATCTGCTCGCCCAGCCGAATCTCGACGTCGGGGCAGCGGGCCTTGAGAATGGCCAGTTCGGTCGCACGGTCCGGGTATTCCACGAAGGTATAAAGGCAGCGGCGACGCAGGGCGTCAGACAGGTCGCGGGTGCCGTTCGACGTCAGGATCACGACCGGGCGGCTTGTCGCCGTGATCGTGCCCAGCTCGGGGATCGACACTTGATAGTCCGAGAGGATTTCCAGCAGGTAGGCTTCGAACTCCTCGTCCGCCCGGTCAATCTCGTCGATCAAAAGGACCGGGGGCGTTTCCTGGGTAATGGCCGCCAGCAAGGGGCGTTCCAGCAGGAAATCACTGGAAAAGATGCGGTCTTCTAATGCCTTGCCTGTTTCGCCAGCCTCGGAGGCCGCCCGGATGGTCAGCAGCTGCCGCTGGTAGTTCCATTCGTAAATCGCCTGCGCCGCGTCCAGTCCTTCATAGCACTGCAGCCGGATCAGGCGCGTATCCATCACCGTAGACAACGTGCGCGCGATTTCGGTCTTGCCGACACCTGCCGCCCCTTCCAGCAATAGCGGACGGCCCAGCGACAAAGCCAGTTGCAGCGCAACGGTCAGATCGTCCGAGGCCACATAGCCTTCGCCAGCCAGCGCGGTTTTCAAGTCAGTCCAGGTCATTCGTGTCTCCGTAGGGCGAAGATCACCCCGCCCTACCAAAGGGATCAATCGTGCAGGCCAAGCTCGTTGGCCGTGCGCCAAATCCGCCAGTGATCATGCGGCATATTGGTATGCCGGTTGCCGAAGGGGCGGAACGCGTCCTGCACCGCGTTCGAGAAACAGGGCACGCCGCCCACGTGCGGGCTCTCGCCCACGCCCTTTGCGCCGATCGGGTGATGCGGGCTGGGTGTGACGGTGTAGTCGGTTTCGTAGTTCGGCACTTCCCATGCCGTTGGCAGGAAGAAGTCCATCAGCGTGCCGGTCTTGACGTTGCCCATGTCGTCATAGGCAATCTCTTGCCCCAGAGCGACGGCGAGGGCTTCGGTCAAACCACCATGCACCTGGCCTTCGATGATCATCGGATTGATCCGCGTGCCGCAATCGTCCAGCGCATAGAAGCGGCGAATTTCCGTCACACCCGTGTCGACGTCGATGTCCATCACACAAACATAGGCTCCGAACGGATAGGTCATGTTGGGCGGGTCGTAATAGCTGACGGCCTCAAGCCCCGGCTCGATTCCCGGAATGGCCTGGTTGTAGGCTGCAAAGGCGATTTCCTTCATCGTCTTGAACTTTTCAGGCGCGCCTTTCACGACAAACCGATCAACGTCGAATTCCACGTCATTGTCGTGAACCTCAAGCAGGTACGCCGCGATCATCTGCGCCTTGGCGCGGATCTTGCGGCCGGCCATGGCCGTGGCTGCGCCTGCCACAGGAGTAGAGCGCGACCCGTATGTGCCGAGGCCATAGGGTGCTGTATCGGTGTCGCCTTCCTCGATGGTGATGCTGTCTGCAGGCAAGCCGATCTCCGAGGCAAGGATTTGCGCGAAGGTTGTCGCGTGGCCTTGCCCCTGGCTGATCGTTCCCAGGCGAGCAATCGCCGACCCGGTCGGATGGATGCGGATTTCGCAGCTGTCGAACATACCAAGCCCAAGGATATCACAGTTCTTTACCGGGCCTGCGCCGACAATCTCAGTAAAGAAGCTCAGGCCAATGCCCATCAGCTTGCGCGTCTTGCCAGCTTTGAAGTCCTCGACCCGCTGGGCCTGTTCGGACCGCAGCCCTTCGTAATCGACTGTCTTGAGCGCCTTATCCCATGCGGTGTGATAATCGCCGCTGTCGTACTCCCAACCAAGGGCGGCGGTGTAGGGGAACTGCTCCTTCTTGATGAAGTTGATCCGGCGCAGCTCCGCTGCGTCCATGTTCAACTCTATGGCCAGAACCTCGATCATGCGTTCGATGAAGTAGACCGCCTCGGTCACCCGGAACGAGCAGCGATAGCTGACGCCGCCCGGGGCTTTATTAGTGTAGACGCCATCGACCTCTAGATAGGCGGTCGGGATGTCGTAGGAGCCGGTGCAGATGTTCATGAAGCCCGCCGGGAACTTTGTGGGATCGGCGCAGGCATCAAAGCCGCCGTGGTCGGCTGTCACATGGCAAAGCAGCCCGGTGATTTTGCCGTCCTTGGTGGCGGAGATCTTGCCGGTCATATGATAGTCGCGGGCAAAGGCGGTGGTCATCAGATTGTCCATCCGGTCTTCGATCCACTTTACGGGCTTGCCCGTGACGATCGACGCTACGACCGAGCAGACATAGCCCGGGTACGCGCCGACCTTGTTGCCAAAGCCGCCGCCAATATCGGGGCTGATCACGCGAATGTTGTGCTCTTCAATGCCCGAGATCAGCGACACGACCGTCCGGATCGCGTGCGGCGCCTGGAACGTGCCCCAAAGCGTCAGCTTGCCGTTAACCTTGTCCATCGACGCCACGCAGCCGCAGGTTTCCAGCGGGCATGGGTGGGTGCGATGGTAATACATGCTTTCAGTCGCAACGACCTCGGCGTTGGCGATGACCTCGTCCGTTGTGCCCTTGTCGCCCGCGTCCCATGTAAAAATGTGGTTGGGATGTTTTCGGGGCCCGTGTGCGCCATCGGGAATTGACCCGTCTTCGCCAACAAGATCTTCGCGCAGCACCACATCCGATTGCAAAGACTCGAACGGGTTCACGATGACAGGCAGTTCTTCGTAGTTAACCTCGACCGCCTCGATCCCGTCAGCGGCGGCATAGCGGTCTTCGGCGACGACATAGGCGACTTCCTGGCCCTGAAATAGCACCTTGCCATCGGCCAGTACCATCTGCTTGTCGCCCGCCAGCGTCGGCATCCAGTGCAGCCCCAGCGGCTCCAGATCCGCCGCTGTCAGCACGGCCAGAACGCCGGGCACCTCAAGTGCAGCAGCGGTATCGATGCTCTTGATGCGCGCATGGGCGTAGGGAGAGCGGACAAAGTCGCCGAACAGCATGCTATCCAGCTTGATGTCATCGACGTAGTTGCCCTTGCCTTGGGTAAAGCGCGCATCCTCGACCCGCTTGCGCGAGCAGCCCATGCCTTTGAGATTGTCGACACGTTCTTCGCGGGAAATATCGTCCTTCATTCTGCGGCCTCCTTGGCTGCATTCATTTCGGCTGCGGCGGCCTGAATGGATTTCACAATGTTCTGATAACCCGTGCAGCGGCAGATATTGCCGGCCATACCAAAGCGGATTTCTTCCTCGGTCGGGTTGGGAATTTCTTCCAGCAGCTTGGTCGCCCGGGTGATCATCCCCGGCGTGCAATAGCCACACTGCAATCCGTGGTGTTCTTTGAACGCCTCTTGCAGCGGGTGAAGGTTTTCAGGTCCGCCGAGACCTTCGATAGTCGTCACCTCGGCGCCATCGGCTTGCGCCACGAACATGGTGCAGGATTTCACCGACTTACCGTTGATTGTGACCGTGCACGCCCCGCAGTGGGATGTTTCGCAGCCAATGTGCGGCCCGGTGATGTTCAGCCGTTCGCGCAGCGTATAGATCAGCAGTTCGCGCGGTTCGGCAAGGAACTCCTCGTCCTTGCCGTTCACGTTCATTTTTATGTGCATTTTCTTGGACATGGTGTGTTCCTCTTACGCCCGCGACCAGGCGAGCTCGATGGCGCGGTGCAGGATGACGCCCGCCACATGATTCTTGAATGCGACGGGGCCGCGGTTGTCTTCGGTTGGGTCGATATCGCCCAGCATCGCAGCCACTGCCGCGTCCAGTGCGGCGGCATCGACAGATGTTCCCACCAGCGCGGCGCCCGCATCCTCGGAATAAACCGGCGTGTCGCTTAGGTTCGTCATAGCGATGGCGGCGCTGACGCACGTTCCGCCGTCCTTGACGATCTGCACAGCGGCGGCGGCCGTCGCGTAGTCGCCGATCTTGCGCTTTTGCTTTTCGTAGGCGTAGCCGCCAGCTGGCGTGGGGATGGTCACGGCGGTCAGCACCTCTTCATCCTCGCGCGCGGTCATGTAAGCGGCCTCGTAAAACTCCCGCGCGAGAATATCACGCTCGCCATCCGGACCGACCAAGGTGAACACCGCATCAAGGCATTGCATCAGACCCGGCATGTCATTGCCCGGATCGCCATTGGCGACGTTGCCACCGACGGTGCCCATGTAGCGGACTTGAGGATCAGCGATCTGCAAGGCAGCCTCGCGCAGGATGGGGGCGGCATCCGCGAGGCCGGCATGGTCTATGATTTCGGCCTGCGTGACCATCGCGCCGATCCGAACGCCGTCGGCACCTAGTTCGATATCCGACATACCTCCGACATCCTGAAGGTCGATCAGGTGTGGGACTTCCGCCATGCGAAGTTTCATCATCGGAATCAGACTGTGCCCGCCTGCCATGACGCGCGCGTCATCTCCGTATTCTTCAAGTACGGCCAGAACGCCAGCCATATCCTGAGGACGGTGATATTCAAATGCCGCTGGAATCATCGGCTCTCCTCCCTAAAGCGAATGCTCAGTGTCGGAGGAAGTTTGCATGCGACAGCAAGCCACATCACCAGAAAATCAGTGAAACACAGGTCTTTTGCACGAAATGCGCGTGCTCACGCACCAATTGCGCCGCCCTGCGACGCAAGCACGTCCTGAACAACCTTCAGTTTGGAACGGCTAACGGGTGCGGGCGGCAGATCACCCCTGTCGAAAAGGCAGCGCCCTTTGTCCTTGGTTCTTTCAAACCGCGAGACACGGGCAGGGTTGACCAAGTAGCTGCGATGCGTCTGCAGGAACCCCAGCGGCAAGAGGCGTTTGGAAGCCACGGTGATCGGCCAGACACAGAACAGCCGTTCGTCCTCGGTATAGATCTGCGTGTAGTGCCCATCGGCACGTACGAAAACAACGTCTCTTGCCCTGACAAAGACTTTGTTGCCGTCTGCTTCGCAAGGGATCTGCAGATCCGCCTTCAGTTCCGGCTCGAGCTTCGCTCGCTGGTGTTGCTCTTGTGATCCGGGCGTGACCAGATACGTCACGCTCACCCAGAGGCACGCACCGAAGATTACAAAGCTGAAGAAGATCACACCAAGTGCCAAAGTTTCATTGCTCATGGTGGGGCCAAATTCAGTAGCGGTGGGCGCTTGCACAAAATTGGTTTCCGCAATCGCCAGAAAATGAGCCGAGCAAACTGCAATCGCAAAACAAATCGTCCCAAGCACGATGTTGCGGTTCGTGCGCTTTCCGTAGGCGATCCAGAAGGCAAGAATGCATAGCCCGATGGCCACGATGGAAGAAAAGACGACACCCGACGTCGTATAGACCGCGCGGCACAACTCCAGACCGGCCATGCCGATATAGTGCATGACCAGAATGCCGGTCCCGACAACGCAGCCGGAAAGCGAAATGATGAGCGGTGTGCGGTCAGCGAAATGCAACAGGATCAAGGCCGCGCCAACAAGAAGGATCGCTGACAGAGCCGACACCAGCGTGATCGCCGCATCGTAGTAGAACAATATCGGCAGCTTCAAACCCAGCATGGCCACGAAGTGCATCGCCCAGATGCCGCCCCCCAAGGCGACGGCCGCAAGCGCGATCGACGCCTTTTTTTGAAACATCGGTTTTTCTGACAGATCGCGGGTCAGCGAAAGACCTGTGAACCCCGCGACAAGTGCCACGACGCAGGACATTGCGATCAGGAAGCTGCTATGGTCGACGGTCAGAAACTCCATGCTGAAGAGGATGGCCAAGACTCAAGCGATTTGCAATCAGTGCCGTTCGCACGGCCTCCATCGCTTGCCTTGGAGTGCGGTCAGCGACAGCCGTAACTCTAAATGACTGCAGGCTCTGCGGCTGATACGCTAGAGCTGCAGAAACCCAAATGCAATTGTCCGATAGAAGACATTCAAGTACTTTGCTGCAATCGGCACTTTGAGCTCTGAGCGACCTTTGTTGGCTGACCGACGTGCAGATGGCGAAGCGCGCGCCCTTCTTCCCGAAGTCGCACGGCAAGCCCCGAGGTGATGACAATCGGGTGTTGAGTAGAATTATCTTCATCAATCGCAATGGTTTGCGCTGACGAGATGCCTCTGGCGAATACGGGCCTCGCAAGACACCGGTCAAGTACGACAAGCGCAGATTCGAGCGGCGAAATCGCATCGAGATTATGTTTGGCAGGCTCAGGGGTTGGGGGTGCGTGGCGACACGCCATAATCGTTGTCCCAAGGTCTGCATCTCAGCAATCGCACTCGCGGCAACCGTCATCTGCTGGTTATGAATACTGACCCTAGGTATACGAGAGTGGTTAAGCTTTCCTCTCAACGGATGGTAGAAAGCCTCATTTTGTCCATAAAAAATTGTCTTTTTCTGGGAAAACCATTAGGTTTTATGAAAATGGTGGAAAACACCGGAGGCAGTAAGAGAGCAGATGCCAAAACCGAAAACACGTGTTTTGCGGACAAGGGTTCCTGCGCGCCTCGTGGGAAAAAGGGATGGTCTGTTTTTCCTGTGGGGACAGATAGAGCGCGCGCGTTTGAAAATCGAAGACGGCGAACGCCCTGATGGTGCAGCCTCGGATGGGGCAAGAGTAGACATGGCTGGCGAGGCCAAAGGATCAACGGCGGCATTGGTGGACGAATTCATCTTCTACTGACTTTTGTGATGAAGCTGAGCCTGACGGGTCTATTTTTTCTCGAAAAACAGGACAACTTCACCCAGGCGTACGCCATAGCGTGAGACATACGCACGGTTCAGCAGGCGGTCGTCATCCAGCAGCCACATCCAGTCGTCAAACGTGACGCGCATGGTTCCGTCCTTGATCGGCAGGTCGATCTTATATTTCCAGTTGAACGTATCCCCGCGTTCAATCCCGCTGGCGGCGCCCAGCACGCCAGAGGCCATACCGGTCCAAGTATCTTCTCCGGTCTTGGTCAATGCCCAGATGCGTTGCTCAGTCGCGCCATCATCGTAGACGAAGTCTTCGATCAGGGTCAGGGTTTCGCCGTCCCAAGTGCCGTTAATGTCGACCTTGAATCTGCGGGGGATGTTCCCCAGAACATCCTGAAACTGACCGTAGGCCACGGTTTCACCTTCAAAAAAATCCTCGAGGTTCAACTGTCGGTCAGAAAGAAAGGTTTTTGGTACCTTCGGTTTACTGGAGCAGGCCGTCAGAAGCGCGAGACTCGCGATGGCGACACAGGCGATCACGGAGCGAACGGTGATCATTGCAACGGTTTCCCGTCCGAAGTCGCGTCATATCCGTTCGAACCAATTGCGTGGGTCGGTTTTGATTTCGGGTTTGCACGCATCGTGGCCACAAGTTCCGCGACCTTGATACCAAATTTGCGCATCTCGGACCGGTTCATGATGACGCCATGTTCTGTAAGATACATCCAGTCGGTGACATCCAGAGTATGCCCGCCAGCGTCTTCGGGCAGGATGATGCGATAGGTCAGTTTCACGGTTGACCCCGAGATGACACCCCGGCCTTCGCCCACGATATCATCCGCCATTGCCGTGAATGTGTCTCCGGTTCCCAGCGTCAGATACCATTTGCGGGTCATCTGTTTTCCGTTTGAATAAGTGAAGTACTCGGTCAGCGTGCCCGAGTTGCCTTGCCAGTCGCCGGCCATGCGGGCGACAAAGCTGTTCGACATTTTGCCGTTGGGGCCATAGATCAGGCCCTCGGACACGATCTCTCCATTCAGGTGTTTTTTCAGCGAAAAACTTGGCCCGGTGCCACTGTAATCGGACGGAGATTGCGCACGAAAGCTCAGCAGTCGGGTGCGGATGAATATTGCGATCAGAAGGACCAACAGGATGATGGCGATAGCGTTCATTTGCTTGTGACCTCGGTGGGCAGGGTCAAGACCATCCCGAACGCCCCGACTTTCAGGATGCAGGGCAGCACCGCATAGGCAAGATTGAGTGTATCCAGTGCCTGTGCTGAATTGGTTTGACCAGGGGTGAAACCGCTGCGTTCCAGCAGCGGCAGAGTGAAAAAAGCAGCCAGGGCGAGGCCCAGCTTGCCAGCGAAGGACCAGATGCCAAACGCGGCCGACGCGTTCAGCCCGGCCCGGGTCAGGACGACCGAGAACATCGCGGGCAACACGACCATGTCCGCACCAAGGGCCGCGCCCGAAGCGAGACAGATGACGGCGAACCCGGTAAGGTTTCCCGCGCTCAGTGTGGCCGCGCCGATAAAGCCAGCGATCGAGAGCGGCATCGCGATTATCAGAGTCTGTTTCGGGCCAATTCTGTTGCTGAGCTTTGCCCAGAGCGGGACGCTCGCGCCTGCGCTCAGGAAGAACAGGATCAACAAGGGGCCCGCTTTGCCCGGCAGTTGCAGCCGGTCTTCCACAAAAAACAGAAACAGGGTGGAGGTGATGGCGACCGGGAGGCTGTTTACCAAAGCCAGTGCAAGAAGGCGCAAGCCGCCGGCCTGACCCAGCCCAGAAAAAGACAAACCTGTTCCTGTTATCGGGGTCCGTCGCCAGATCGGGACAGTCAGCACCAGAGTCAGAACGGATAGCAGCCCCAGAAACGCTCCGAATGCGGGGTAGCCTTGGGATTGCGCGCCGAAAGCAACCAATAGGGCTGGTGCGCTGGCTGCGATGACCACCCCGGTCAACTGCCCGCCTTCACGAAAGGCGGCCAGTGTCATCAGCTCTTTCGGATCGGTTCGCTTTGCCAAAGTTGCGCTGCGACCGTACAGAATAATGGTTCCCAGGCTGTATGCCGAGAACAGCAAGATCAGGATTGCGACCAGTTCCGGCACGCTGGCACCCTGCGGCAGATTGAAAAGCAGGGGAAACCCGACCGCCAGCCCCAAAGCCGCCATCGCCGCAAATACAAGCTGGCCATCGGGCCATCTGTCAATTGCCCAACCAATCAGCGGGTCCTGCACCAGATCCACCAAACGGATCAACAGCAGCACGGTACCAATGACCCCAAGGCCAATACCCAGGTTCACGGCTGCAAAGCGCGGCAAGTGGATATAAAGCGGAATACCCGCCGCAGCGAGCATCAGCGCATAGAGGCTGACCCGGGGATAGAGCATCACCGCCCCTGCAGCCTTCGCGTGAAAGACGCTGACCGCGTGTTGTCCCCCAGGAATACGGACATGAAACTGCGCTTGATGCCCGGATACGCCATGGTGCAGGTCTTTTGCCCGTTCAGCCAGAAACTGACCTTGTCGGGACCGTCAGAAACCGCCAGATAGCTGTCCCCTTTTGCCACGGCTTTGAAGCACCGGTCCAGTTGGTCGCGAACGGGCACTGAACGGCCGATGCGGTCCATCTCCTCAAGCGTCGAGTTGACCAGCGCTTTCTTCTTTATGTTCTTGCGGTAGGTCAGTTGCAGGGCGATATCTTCGCTCCAACTGAACGGCGCACCTTTGGGCGTATAAAGCGTGGCGTCATAAATCGGCAAACCCAGATACCGGAAAGTCGCGGTTCCGCGCAGTTGCGCATCGTTTAGACCTTTCGTGACCGGCGATGCCGCCAGCCCCTTGGCGACCAGCAAACAAAGTGCAAGAAGCGCCACGCGCCATATCCCATTATTCGGCGGCAACAGATATGGCCGGGTCTTTACTAGGAATGCCATTGTCAGCTCCGATGGTTTGCGGGGCACCATTGATTTGAGCAACGACATGCATCGCGCTGGCTATCCCGTCTTCGTGAAATCCGTGCCGGTTGTAAGCCCCGGCAAACCAGGTTCGATTCTGTCCCTGCATCTCGCGGATTTGCCCTTGCGCCTTTAGGGCGGCCTTGTCGAATACCGGATGGGCAAATTCGACCTGATCATAGATTTTATCCGCGGGAATTTCTGTTGAGGCGTTCAGCGTTACAAACAGCGGGTCACCGTCCGGAATGTTCTGAAGCCGGTTCATCCAGTAGGTCACGCCCACATCTCCGGCTTGCGAGCGATAGGACCAGCTTGACCAGCACGCGCGCCGCTTTGGCATCTGACCTGGGTCACAATGCAGTATGGCCGTATTGGGCTGGTAGCGGATCGCGCCCAATGCAGCGGCTTCCGCGGGGGTCGCGCCCTCACCCAAAATGGCAAGCGATTGATCCGAATGGGTGGCCAGGATGATTTCATCGAACTGATCCACGGCGCCTTGGCTGTGGATGGTGACGCCCATCTCGTCACGGGATGCATTCTGAACAGGGCTGGCCAGACGTATTTCTGCCCCCCGCGCACGAAGGGCTGCGTCGATCCGGCGGACATACTCTATGCTGCCGCCTTTGACCGTGTACCATTGATGCTGATTTGCACGACCACTTGCCAGCAAAGCGTGATTGCGGAAGAACTGCACCAAAGAACGTGCGGGGAACTGATCCACGAACTCGACCGGCGTAGACCAGATGGCGCCGCACATCGGCATCAGATAGTTGTGCCGGAACCAGTGACCCAGCCGCAGTTGGTCCACCAACTCACCAATCGTGGTGTCGTCGTCCTTGGCTGCTTCGGGTGCTTCTTTGCCAAACCGCAGGATATCGGCGATCATTCTATAGTAGGCAGGGCGCGCCAGATTGCGCTTTTGAGCGGTCAGAGTGCGCAGGTTGTTCAACCCGTATTCAATGCGCCCATTGTCGATGCTCGCGCCAAAGCTCATCTCACTTTCGATCACGGGTACGCCCAGCTCAGCAAACAACCGGGTCAGGTAGGGATAGGTCGCATAGTTGAAGACGATGAAGCCCGTATCGACCGGTTGGTCCCCGTTCTTACCAGCCATCACCGTGCGGGCATGGCCACCAAGTCGCGGTTCTGCCTCATAGACCGTTACGTCGTTGTTTTCTGACAGATAGTAAGCGGCGGAAAGACCCGAAATGCCTGCACCTACAATCGCGATTTTCTTCCGTACACCCCGGGTTTCGTCGAACATTCCAGCCTCTTTATGTGACGTTTTACAAGAAGATACGCAGGGTAGGCGCGAGTGGATCAATTCGATTGGAAATTTTTAGCAGATGCACTACTTCGTGACTTCTGGTTTGAGATTCCGCGAATTGCGCCACCGTTTTGATCCAACGCGGATGCGAAGTCGTATTATTGTGACACACAAGTGAAACGGCCCACACATGAGCAAATTTGACGGGAAAACCATTTGGATCATCGGCGCAAGCGAAGGTCTGGGCCGCGCTTTGGCGCAGGCGCTCAGCCGAAAAGGTGCGTCCCTGATCCTGTCGGCGCGCAATTTGGAGCGGTTGTCCGAGATGTGTTCAGAATTGCCGGATTCGCGCGCGATCTGGTGCGATGTGACCGATTTAGACTCTGTTCGCTCTGCTTTTGCTGAGGTGGGGCATATCGATGGGCTGGTCTATAATGCCGGTGCGTATGATCCTATGCGTTCGGCCGAATGGGACACCGAGGCGTCCCTCAGGATGAGCGATGTGAACTATCTGGGTGCGCTGCGGGTTCTGGGTGAAACTGTTCCGGGTTTTGTCCGGGCGGGCCAGGGAGAGGTTACTCTGATCGGATCTCTGGCCGGGTATCACGGGTTGCCCGCGGCGATAGGGTATGGCGCCAGCAAGGCCGCGCTGATTTCGCTGGCCGAGACGATGCGGCATGATCTGGCGGGTACTGGCGTGACAGTGCGTATCGTCAATCCCGGCTTCATCAAGACCCGATTGACCGAAAAGAACAGCTTCAAGATGCCGATGTTGATGACGCCCGAGGATGCGGCGGATCGCGTGGTCAAGGCGATGTCTCACCGCCGTTTCCGTACTGATTTTCCGGCACCGTTTTCCTGGCTCATTCGTCTGATTGACTACCTGCCGGACCTGCTGGTTTTTCGTGGAAAATAGACTCTAACAAAACTGTCCCTGACAGAACCAGCCTGCGGACATCGTGCCTCCGTGCCCGTAGAACAACCATAGTCGTTCCCCCTGTTCTGTCACCACCACCCAGTAATCGCGCACCCCGCTGCGCCAGTTGGGGTCATCCAGCCACCATTCCGGCGCGATACGTTCCGGGCCTGTGGCCTGCGCCAGTTGCCAGTCGCGCCCGCGCCAGCGAAAGGTGCAGGGCACATTCGGGGTTTCCGGCGCCATCACGGGTTCGGGCTGCCACATCTGCAAAGGCCGGGGGCGCGGTGGGGCAGGCCAGTCGCGCGCGGGTTCCGACCATGCGGCTGCCAGCGTTTGCGCCGTTTTCTCGGGGATATGAGAGGCCGCCGGGTGCCGCCGCGTGATTGCATCCAGCCCCACCCGTGCGCCCAGCTTGCCGATCAGATCATCCACCGCTGTATTGCCCTCAAGCCGGTTACGGGCCACACGGCGCGCTTCGGCATGACCGGCGATGGTGCGGGCATGGATGGGTTCCGTCTGGATCGCCTCAAGCCGCAGCATGTCGATGCCATAGCCTGCGTCGATCTTGTCAATTTTCATCTCTAACAATGGGCGAATGCGATTTTTGTCATAGGTCGGACGTGCCAGGCCAATCTCGATAACCTCAGCGGCCTGATCGGCCCGGTGGGCTTCCAGACGCAGCGTGCGGACCCCGCGCCCCTTCTCTTCCAGCTTGGTGCAGAGCGTTGGCAGAATACGATCGACGGCAGCCATCACGTCTTCGACCAAGCCAATCGGGTTGGGTAGAGTCATCCGCACCGCAAAGTGATGTGGCGGACGGGCGGGCGAGACCGGCTCGGGTGCGCTGCCCACCGCTTGATCCACGCGCAGCACCAGCCCGCGGCCGAACCGCCGTGCCAAACTGGCACGCGGCTGTCCCAGCAAGTCTCCGATCCGGCGCAGGCCCAGACGATTCAGTTGCGCCACAACCTGATCTTCAAGCCGCAGCGCCGCAATGGGCAGAGGGCTGAGCGCGCCATAGGCCTGTCCCGGCGCGGCAATCCGCGCGCCACCGCCCAGCGCCATCGCCTGTGGCGCGGCCCCGCCCTTGGTCCAGTGCCGCCGCTTGCTTGCCCGGGCGCGGGTGGCGCGAGCCTCTTGGGCAATGGCATCACCGTTGCGATCGGATGTGGCCTCTTGCCCGGCATAGCGGGCCAGCGCCCAGGCCGCGCCCAGCGTGTCGGCGATGCCCATCTGCACGCTCAGGCCCATGTCGGCACAGTCGGTTTCAAGCACGACCAGCAAGGCCTCTTCACCGCCGAACAGATGGGCGCAACCCGACAGGTCAACGATCAACCCGTCCGGAGCCTCTTCAGCCACCCACGGGCTGAACTTGCCCGCCCAGCGGCGCAGCGCGGTCAGAAACGCGGCCTCGGTCGGGGCGTTGCGGGGGCGGGTGATCAGGCTGGCGCACATGGCATGGGCATCGCGTACCGGCTGGCCCACGCGCAGACCAGCGGCCTGTGCCTCGGTGTTCAGCGAGGTGATGACCTGCATGTTCGACTGTTCGGTCACAACGGCCAAAGGTCCGCCATGCAGGCCCCGCGCAGCGCGGATCAGCCGTTCGGCCCCTAGACGGGGGAACCACAGCGAGAGTATTCGGCGTTTGGGCATCGGGCAGACATCAAAATGTTCTCATTTTGTTCTTATTCGAGAATCACCTGCCGAGTCCACGCTTACCCACAGGTCAGACGCTGAATAACACCGGCACCGTCCACATAGACGTTCAGCCTGTCGATACGGTAATCCTGTGTGGCGATGCCATCCGGGCCCAAGACACGAGACCGTTCGGGAAGATCGGCCTGAATCGCTGAAACGGGCTGGCCGACGGATTCGGCAAAGGGCTCGCCCTTGCAAAATGCCAGATCAACAGGTGCGTCTTCTGAGGTGGCGGCAACTTCCTGCGGAATGCTTGTGTCTGCGCAGGCCGCCAGAAGGATCAAGATAGGGATAAAACGGTGCATTGGCGTTCCTCATTCTGGCAATGTCGTTTCTGCAATATCAAATAATTAGCCAACCTGCCAAGAAAGCACAGTTGAAAACACCCTGTATTTGACGCAGGGTCGGGGCAAAAGTGACAGGGAGAAAAGTACCATGCGTACCCGTGCTGCCGTCGCCGTACAGGCGGGCAAACCTTTGGAAGTGATGGACGTGAACCTAGAAGGCCCAAAGGCGGGCGAGGTTCTGGTTGAAATCAAGGCCACTGGCATCTGCCATACGGACGAATTCACCCTGTCGGGTGCCGACCCCGAAGGCCTGTTCCCAGCCATTCTGGGCCACGAGGGCGCCGGCGTAGTGGTCGAGGTCGGCCCGGGCGTCACCAGCCTGAAGCCGGGGGATCACGTGATCCCGCTCTACACCCCGGAATGCCGCGAGTGTGAATACTGCCTGCATCCCAAGACCAACCTGTGCCAGGCGATCCGTGAGACTCAGGGCAAGGGGCTGATGCCCGACGGGACGTCGCGTTTTTCGACCTTGGATGGCGATCCGATCCTACACTACATGGGCTGCTCGACCTTCTCGAACCACACGGTCCTGCCTGAAATCGCACTGGCCAAGGTGCGCGAGGACGCACCCTTCGACAAGATCTGCTATATCGGTTGCGGCGTGACCACAGGGATCGGCGCGGTGATCAACACCGCCAAAGTGGAAATCGGCAGCCGCGCCATCGTGTTTGGTCTGGGCGGTATCGGCCTGAACGTCATTCAGGGCCTGCGTCTGGCCGGGGCCGACCAGATCGTCGGTGTCGACCTCAACCCGTCAAAGGTTGAGATGGCCACCAGGTTCGGCATGACCGATTTCGTCAATCCGTCCGAAGTTGAAGGTGATCTGGTGCCTTATCTGGTCAACCTGACCAAGGGTGGCGCGGATTACACCTTTGATGCCACCGGCAATGTTGGTGTGATGCGCGCGGCACTGGAATCGGCACACAAGGGATGGGGCGAATCGATCATCATCGGCGTGGCACCTGCTGGGGCCGAGATCTCGACCCGTCCGTTCCAACTGGTGACCGGGCGGTCTTGGCGCGGCACCGCCTTTGGCGGCGCGCGGGGCCGGACGGATGTGCCCAAGATCGTCGACTGGTACATGGACGGCAAGATCGAGATCGACCCGATGATCACCCACACCATGGGTCTGGACGACATCAACAACGGCTTCGACCTGATGCATAAGGGCGAAAGCATCCGGTCGGTGGTAGTCTACTGATCAAATTGAAATATTTGTACGGGGCGGGCTTTTGTCCGCCTCTTTTCGTTCATACATTCCTTAACACGAATTAAATTTTGAGTTGAGGAATTCAGGTGATACCAGGAAATACGGACCGCCTTGCGGTTCTGATTGATGCGGACAACGTGTCCGCAAAACATGCCGCCGAGATATTTGAAGAAATCGCAACATTGGGCGAAGCGGGTTTAAGGCGGATCTATGGGGATTTTTCCAATGGATCGCCCCAAGGGTGGGACGCCAAATCTCTGGCCGAATATGCTATCGTTCCACATCAGCAGTTCGCCAACACATCAAAGAAGAATTCAAGTGATATCGCGCTGGTGATTGACGCCATGGATATCCTGCATTCAGGCCGGTTCAATGGATTTGTATTGGTGTCCTCTGACAGTGATTTCACCCGTCTCGCCAGTCGTATCCGCGAACAGGGTTTGGATGTGTTTGGGATCGGTGAGCGCAAGGCACCAAGCGCGTTTGTCGCGGCATGCAACCGATTCATTTACATTGAAAACATAGAGAAGCCTGAAGCTGGCGCGCCTCAGGTCAAAAAAGCCGGTGACGTAAAATCTAAGCATGAGCTGAACCATGCATACCAGTTGATCCGGAACGTTGTACTAAACACGAACGAAGCCGATGGTTGGGCCAGTCTTTCATTTGTGGGAAGCCAATTAGGCAAGATGTATCCGGATTTCGACTCTCGAACTTATGGGCACAAAAGACTGAGCGATTTGGTACGTGCTATCGATCGCTGTGATAAGAGCGGTACAAACGGAGATCTCAAGATCAGATGCAAGGATACCTGACGCCTGGGGTCTAATCTCCCGGCCGTGTCGCACCTGTATCTGATCGAGGCGACCGCACGCGCAGGACCGGAGTGTTGACCGACGTCGTATTCGCCCGGCTTTCGCGCCAGACAACGTAGACACCCGAAGCGATGATGATGCTGGCCCCGACTGCGACCCACATGTCGGGCGTTTCGCCAAAGAACATCATGCCAAACAGCGTCGCCCAGATGATCTGGCTGTACTGGCTGGGGGCAATGACCCCTGCGGGCGCAGCCCGATAGGCCAGAATGATCAGGTGCTGGGCGATCACCGAAAATACGCCAACCAGCGCCATCATCGCCAGATGCAGCAGGGATGGCGGCTGATATACGGCGGGTTGGGCAACGCTCATCACAGCAATAGCCAGCAGCATCGGGTACAGGATCAGAACGGCCGAGCGTTCCTCATTTCCGATCTTGCGCACAAGCACCGAGGCAAAGGCGCTGCAGAAGGCAGCCGTCAGGGCGGCGAGGTGGCCAAGGGTGATGTCAGTCGTACCGGGGCGCAGAACGATCAGGACGCCGATCAGGCCGACGCCAACCGCGGCCCAACGCTGGGCGCGGACCACCTCACCCAATATCGGGATCGACAAAACGGTGACGATCAATGGGAAAGAAAACAGCAACGAATAGACTTCGGCCAGTGGCAATACGGAAAAGGAATAAAACGCGCAGGACATTGCCGTGACCATCAGGCCCGAGCGAAGCAGAACCAGCCAGGGGTGTTGAGGCAGGAAGTTCCCGGTCGTTCGGTCGGTCAGGATCGTGACGGCCATCGGCACAAAGGAAAACAGTGTGGCGAAAAAGATGATCTGCAGCACCGAATAAGTCCCGCCCAGCACTTTGATCAGCGCGTCGTGGCTGGCAAAGACGGCAAAGCCCAGAAATGCATAGCCAAGCCCCTTTAGGGTGGTGTTTTGAGCGCTCATCGACATGGCCCCGGTCAATGTTGGTGTGATGGCGATATGCCATAGCAGCGCGGGCGGAGTTCCCGGCTGTCTTTCTTTCTGCTTAACCCTATTTCGAGGGCGCGAATAGCCCCAATTTTACCGCTAACATCGCATGGCCGCCATGATCTGAGATCATCGCAGGATTGGCGGCGCGTCTTTGGGCTGGCGCGCAGACTGAACACCCGCTTTCATGCCGACACCGATACGACGCGCCAGAGCGACCCATGGTGTGGCGGTTTCAGAAGGCAGGGTCTGGGTGGCGACCTGTTCGAACAGGTCCAGCCAATGGGCAAAGAATTCAGGCTTTACATCTGGTCGTTCGATATGGACCCGCTGTGGATTGCCGTCATAGCTGCGTTCAAACAGGATGGCGTTGCGCCAGAAGGATGCGATCTTTTCCTCATGCGCGGACCAGTCGGTGACGTGGTTGGCGAATACGGGTCCAAGTACCGCGTCCTGCCGCACACGGGCGTAAAAGGCGCGAACCTGTGCGTTGATCTGCTCGGGCGTCGCGGGAAAGCGCGGTGGAAGGGTTGGTCTGGTCATGGTGGCCTGTTTTCGACTCTGTTTTTGGCAGATAGGCGGTTCCGGCGTTATGTGACAGAGGTGGTATTGTCGCGCCCATCCGGTGTCAGCAGATGCCGCAGCAGGGCCACCGGATGCGCGCGCAGGCTCAGGCGGGTGGCGACGTAATCCTCGACCACCTGCTCGCCCAGCGTCATTTGCGGCAGATAGGCTTCGGGCTCGTCCAGCGCCTCGCCCTCCAGATCCTGTGAGAACAGCGGCAGAGGCTTGGTAGTGGCAATCGCCTTGGCCTGCCACAAGGCCTCGCGCCGGGTCAGGCCGCAGGTGGAAAAGGCATCGGCCTCGGCCAGCCGTTCGATCACGGACGGGCCCAGCCCGGCGCGGCGCCAGACATCCTCGACCTGGGTGTAGCCATTGCCGCGCGCGGCGGTCAGCCAGCTGGCGTCCTCTTCGCTGAGGCCCTTGATCTGGCGAAAGCCCAGCCGGAGGGCCAGCCCGCCGTGGCCGTCGGGCTCCATCACGTTGTCCCAGAAGCTGGCATTGATGCAGACCGGGCGCACCTGCACGCCATGCTCGCGCGCGTCGCGCACGATCTGGGCGGGGGCATAGAACCCCATCGGCTGCGAATTCAGCAGCGCGCAGGCGAAAATCCCCGGATGGTGGCACTTGATCCAGGCGCTGGCATAGACCAGCAGCGCAAAGCTGGCCGCGTGGCTTTCGGGGAAGCCGTAGGACCCGAACCCCTCGATCTGCGAGAAACAACGCTCGGCAAATTCGGCGTCATACCCGTTGCGTTTCATCCCACGCAGGAACAGCGCGCGGAATTCGCTGACATTGCCGTGTTTCTTGAACGTCGCCAGCGAACGGCGCAGCCGGTCCGCCTGTTCCGGGGTGAAACCCGCGCCGACAATGGCGATCTGCATCGCCTGTTCCTGAAACAGCGGCACGCCCAGCGTCTTGCCCAACACCTCGCCCAGTTCGTCCGAGGGGAAGCTGACCTCCTCCTCACCATTTCGCCGCCGAATATAGGGGTGGACCATGTCGCCCTGGATGGGGCCGGGTCGGATGATGGCGACCTCGATCACCAGATCATAGAAATTGCGCGGCCGCATCCGGGGCAGAAAGTTCATCTGTGCACGTGATTCCACCTGAAACACACCCACTGAGTCTGCCTTGCAGAGCATGTCATAAACTGCCGGGTCCTCGGGCGGCAGCGTGGCCAGCGTATAGCTGGTCTGGTGGTGCTGGCCAATCAGATCAAACGCCTTGCGGATGCATGTGAGCATCCCGAGGCTGAGGACATCGACCTTGAGGATGCCCAGCGAGTCGATGTCGTCTTTGTCCCAGCAGATGACCGTGCGGTCCTCCATCGTGGCGTTCTCGATGGGGACAAGTTCGTCCAGCCGCCCCTCGGTGATGATGAAGCCGCCCACATGCTGGGACAGGTGACGGGGAAACCCGTCGATTTCATAGACCAGCATTAGAGTCTGTTTCAGCCGCCGATCTTCGGGATCGAGGCCGATTTCACGCATGCGCTGGGCTTCAAGGCCTGCGGCGGAAAAGAACCCCCAGAGCTGCGAAGACAGGGCGGAAATCGTGTCTTCGGTCAGCCCCATGGCGCGGCCCACCTCGCGGATGGCGCGCTTGCCGCGATAATGGATCACCGTGGCGCACAGTCCCGCACGGTGGCGGCCATAGCGTTCATAGATGTGCTGGATCACTTCTTCGCGGCGCTCATGTTCGAAATCGACGTCGATGTCGGGCGGCTCGTCCCGCGCCTCGGAGACGAAGCGTTCGAACACCATGGTGCCCATCTCGGGGCTGACCTCAGTGATGCCAAGACAGAAACAGACGACAGAGTTGGCCGCTGAGCCGCGCCCCTGACACAGGATGCCGCGCGAGCGGGCGAAATGGACGATGTCGCGGACGGTCAGGAAATAGGGTTCGTATTTCAGCTTTCCGATCAGGGCGAGCTCATGCGCCAGCATCTTTTTTGCTTTCTCCGACGCGCCCGCCGGATAGCGCCATTTCAGCCCCTCATGCGCCAAACGATGCAGGCGTTGGGTCGGGGTTTCCTGTTCGCTGCCCTCGCTGGGGTACTCATAACGCAGCTCATCCAGCGAGAATGTGAGCTGTTCGCTGAGTTCATGCGCGCGGGCGACAGCCCCCTCATAGCCTTTGAAAATGCGCAGCATCTCGGCCTCGGACCGCAGGCGTTGCTCGCCATTGGCAAGCGCCTCGCGGCCCAGCTCATCGACCTTGCGGCGCAGGCGGATGGCGGTGAGCACATCACCCAGCTTGCGGCGCGTGCCGTGATGCATCATCGGTGCGGCGCTGGCGAGTGTGGGGAGGCTGAGTTGCTTTGATTCAGTCTCTAATAAAGAGAAATATATGCCATCTGCGCCGTCATACCGGGGGTGCATCAACAGATGTATCCGCCCGGCAAAGCGGCGCGTCAGCTGTTGCGCTTGTGTCCGCCATGTGCCCGCGCCTCCCGGAGACCGGGCCGTTTGTGGCCACAGCAGCAGGTGGAGACCGTCGGAAAACTCCAGCAGGTCGGACAGGTGCAGGATGCAGTCGCCTTTTTCGGCGCGCAGACGGCCCTTGGACAGGATGCGGCACAGGTTGGCCCAGCCCTGCCGGTTCAGGGGCAGGGCGGTGACCGTGGGTGCGTCGGTAAAGATCAGTCGGGCTGCCGGGATCAGCCGTGGCACCGCGTGGATCGGATAGGACGGTGGTTTGAGGATATGACCGGGGCAAGGCGGGCCGATCAGGGTGTTCTGCGCCTCCCACTCCAGCCGTTCGCGCACCTTGCGGGTGATCTCGCGCGCCTGCGTTTGGGCGCGGACGATGCCTGCGACCGAGTTGTCATCAGCGATGGCGATGGCGGGCAGGCCCAGGGTGACGGCACGCTCCATATACTCCTCGGGGTGGGACGCCCCGGTGAGGAAGGTGAAATTCGACGTGATCGACAGCTCGGCATACATGACGATTCCATATTATATTCACGTTTTGTTCTTTTTCGAGTCCTTTGCGCAGGAAACGGGTCGATTGGGTTTGGTCGGATGGGCAGTGTCGGGAAAAAGGAGACCTGAGATGTTCAAAATCACCGCTCTGCCAACCGACGAAGTCCGCGACCTTCAGGCAGGTGGCCCGGATGCGTATGGTTCAACGCCGGAACGCGCCTTTTCGACGGGCGCCGGCAACCCGTGTCGCCATTGCTTGCAGAACATTCCCGAAGGCGAAAATATGCTGATACTGGCACATCGGCCTTTTTTAGAGACACATCCCTATGCTGAAACCGGACCGATCTTTCTGTGTGCCACGCCGTGCGACCGGTATGAGGGAGACACGCTGCCCGAGATTCTGACCTCCTCGTCCGAATACCTGATCAAGGGTTACGGTGCGGATGACAGGATCGTCTATGGCACCGGGGCGATCACGCTCAGCGACCAGATCGGCGCAAAAGTGGCGGACATCTTTGCCCGCGCAGATGTCGATTACATTCACGTCCGGTCTGCTCGAAACAACTGCTATCAGGCGCGAATAGACCGCGCCTAAAGCTTGACCCGGTGCATCCCGCGGCGTGGCTGATCCTGATCATCCATCGGGGCATCACCTGTGCGGCTGGATGTCAGCGCCAGGAACACATCCTCCAGATCCGCTTCTTCAGTGCGGACGTCGCGGATGCGAATACCTGCGGTGCGCACGGCTTCCAGAACCTGCTCGGCGCTGGTCTGGGCGCTGCGATATTGCAGTACAAGGCTGCCATCATCGCGCAATGTCGCCGCAACGCCTTCTGCTGTGGGCAAATCGGTAACTGGGCTGTCCGGCACAATCACCATTGTCCGGCTGTCCATGCGCCCCAGCAGATTTGCGGTACTGTCCTGAGCGATCTTTTCGCCGTGGTTGATGATGGCGATTTCGTCACACATCTCTTGCGCTTCTTCCAGATAGTGGGTGGTCAGGATAATCGTCATACCCTGTTCGTTCAGCTTCCGCACATTGGCCCACAGCATCTGACGCAGTTCGATATCCACGCCTGCCGTGGGTTCGTCCAACACCAGGATTTTGGGGTGATGGACCAGCGCCTTGGCCAGTAGCAGCCGCCGCCGCATCCCGCCCGACAGCGTGCGGGCATAGGCCTCGGCCTTGTCGCTGAGGCCGACCAGTTCAAGGATTTCATCGCTGCGGCGTTCGGATTTCGGAACGCCGTACAGGCCTGCCTGTACTTCCAAGGCACCACGCGGTGTGAAGAACGGGTCAAGGTTCAGTTCTTGCGGCATGACACCAATCGCGGCGCGGGACTGTCGCGGATTCTGATCCTGATCGAAACCCCAGATCGATACACGGCCCGAAGACTTCACCACCAACCCGGCGAGAATATTGATCAGGGTCGATTTCCCGGCGCCATTCGGGCCCAGAAGTCCAAAAACAGAACCCCTGGGAACAGTCAAATCAATGCCTTTCAGCGCGTGTTTCTCAGGCTGACCCTTGCCGCCACGATAGGTCTTGCGCAGACCTTCGATCCTGATTGCCGCATCGCTCATGTGGCTCTTGCCCCCGGATTGCTCATCGCTCATAAACGCACCTAATGCATGCCCGCGAGGCCGACAACCGAAGAAGGATCGCTAGCCGTGACCATCGAAGCGCCGGAAACCAAGATCGTCGAAACCGACCGTGTCGCCTGTGACGGCGGCGAAGGCGCATTGGGCCATCCGCGCGTCTGGCTGCAAATCCCCGAGGATACAGGCTGGGTCGAATGCCCGTATTGCGATTGTAAATATGTGCTGAAGGGTACCGAACAGGGCTGATTGCCCGACTAACCGGGTTTTGCCCAAATCTTGCCTCGGTTTTCATGTTAGTGCTTTGGCGCAACCAAAGCAGGGATACGTGATGACCGGAATCTCGGCCACTGACAATGTTAACCCGGTTTTCGGCTGGGTTGGGTTCTGCATCGCGTCTTTGGCGTTGTTTGCTGCGTTGTTCGTATTCTGGGCGGGGCCCTTTGTACCTCAGCAGACTGCGGGTGTGTCGCTGGGCGAACTGGCGGCCGAGATCGGCAAATCGACCCTAAGGGCCGCCGCGGGGATGGAACAACCCGAGCCTGTTGCACGCGCCCGCGATCTGGATGATTTCCTGCGGATCGGTGTCGCCATGCTTGGCGGTCTTGCGATCGTCATCTCGGTCGTTGGCATCCTGCGTCACGAAAAGCGGCGCCCCGCCATCGCCGGAATGGTTATCGGCACGGGGGCAATCCTTTTTCAGTTCTTTGCCTTTGCATTTTTTGCTTTCCTTGGCGTGTTGGTAATCATGGCTTTGCTGAACAGTTTCTCTGACGTCTTCTCGGGGCTGTTTGGCGGTTAGGCTGCGTTCTTGGCTGGTCAGCCGCGCGACCCTGTGGCAGAACCGTCCCTGACCGATAGGGAGCGCGCGCATGAGCAAATTCGGAAAAGGGTGTCACCTGCATCTGATCGACGGATCGGCTTTTATTTTCAGGGCCTATCACGCGCTGCCACCGCTGACCCGCAAGTCGGATGGTTTGCCGATTGGGGCGGTGTCCGGGTTCTGCAACATGCTTCAAAAATATGTCGAAGGGAACGCCGGGCCGGATGCACCGACCCATGTGGCGGTGGTATTCGACAAGGGCTCGCACACATTCCGGAATGATCTGTACGACCTTTACAAGGCTAATCGCGAAGCGATGCCCGAGGACCTGCGCCCGCAAATACCGCTGACCCGTGAGGCGACAAAAGCGTTCAACATCGCCTGCAGGGAACTCGAAGGTTATGAGGCAGACGACATCATCGCCACTCTCACCGTGCAAGCGCGCGAGGCAGGGGGGCGCGTGACCATCGTAAGTTCCGACAAGGATTTGATGCAGTTGGTCGGTGACGGTGTCGAGATGCTCGATGCGATGAAGAACAAGCGTATTGATCGGGACGGGGTGATCGAGAAGTTTGGAGTTGGCCCCGAGCGCGTTGTGGATGTTCAGGCGCTGGCCGGCGACTCCGTTGACAACGTGCCGGGCGCTCCGGGCATCGGGGTCAAGACGGCTGCCCTTCTGATCAACGAATACGGTGATCTGGAAACACTGCTGGACCGTGCTGAAGAAATCAAACAGCCCAAGCGCCGGCAAACCCTGATCGAAAAGCGCGATCAGATCGAACTATCTAAGAAACTGGTGCAGTTGGACGAGAACACGCCGCTGGATTTCACGCTGGATGACCTTGAAGTGCGGGAGCCCGATGCAGAGACCCTGCTGGGTTTTCTGGCGGATATGGAGTTTCGCACACTGACCAAACGGATTGCAGACAAGCTGGGGGCCGAAGCACCGGTCATCGCCGACGCACCGGTGCCTGCGGCCAAGGAAGTTGAGGCCGAGGCGATTCCGTTTGACGCGGAGAAGTATGAATGTGTCCGTGATGCAGTGGCTCTGCAAAAGTGGATTGATCAGGCCCATGAGCGCGGCTGGGTTGCGGTGGATACCGAAACCACCGGTCTGAATGAAATGATTGCCGATCTGGTCGGTATTTCGCTGTGTGTCGAGGCCGGAGAAGCCTGTTACATCCCGCTGACCCATCGCGATGGCGCAGCGGATGATCTGTTCGGCTCAGATGCGCTGGCTGAAGGGCAGATGCCGCTGGATGAGGCGCTGACACTACTGAAACCGATGCTAGAGGACCCTTCGATCCTCAAAATCGGGCAGAACATGAAATACGACGCCAAGATATTCAGGCGTCACGGCATCAATGTGACCCCCATCGATGATACGATGCTGATGTCCTACGCCATGCACGGTGGCGAGCATGGGCACGGGATGGACACATTGTCCGAGAGATACCTGACACACACACCGATCCCGATCAAACCGCTGCTAGGGTCGGGCAAGTCTGCGATCACCTTCGACAAGGTGCCGATAGACGAGGCCACCGCCTATGCCGCCGAGGATGCCGACATCACCCTGCGCTTGTGGAAACTGTTCAAGCCGCAGCTTCACTGGGTGCAGGTGACAACTGTCTACGAGACGCTTGAACGCCCGCTGGTGCCGGTTCTGACGGAAATGGAGATGCACGGCATAAAGGTCGACCGCGATGTGCTGAGCCGTATGTCCAACGCTTTTGCACAGAAAATGGCCGGTTTAGAGGCTGAAATTCACGAGCTGGCCGGAGAAACCTTCAACGTCGGCTCGCCCGCGCAATTGGGCGAGATCCTTTTCGACAAGATGGGCCTTGAGGGCGGCAAGAAGGGAAAGACCGGCAAGTATTCGACCGGCGCCGATGTGCTGGAAGATCTGGCGACTGAGCATGAATTGCCGCGCCGGGTCCTGGACTGGCGCCAGCTGTCCAAGCTGAAATCGACTTATACAGACGCGCTACAGACCCATATCAACCCGGACACGGGCCGGGTACATACGTCTTATGCTATCACCGGGGCGAATACGGGGCGTCTGGCTTCGACTGATCCCAACCTGCAGAACATCCCGGTGCGCACCGAGGAGGGCCGCCGCATCCGCGAGGCCTTCGTGGCCGAGCCGGGCAATGTGCTGGTCAGTCTCGACTACAGCCAGATCGAGCTGCGCATCCTGGCGCATATCGCCGACATCCCGGCCCTGAAACAGGCGTTTGCGGATGGGCTGGACATTCACGCGATGACGGCGTCCGAGATGTTCGACGTGCCGCTGGATGAGATGACGCCGGATATCCGTCGTCAGGCCAAGGCGATCAACTTTGGCGTGATCTATGGCATCTCGGGCTTCGGCCTGGCACGCAACCTGCGCATCCCGCGGGCCGAGGCACAGGGATTCATCGACCGCTATTTCGAACGCTTCCCGGGCATTCGCCAGTATATGGATGACACGGTGACATTTGCCAAAGAGCACGGCTATGTCCAAACCCTGTTCGGGCGCAAAATCCACACGCCCGAGATCAACGCCAAGGGGCCACATGCCGGCTTTTCGCGTCGGGCGGCGATCAACGCACCGATTCAGGGCACGGCGGCGGATGTGATCCGGCGCGCGATGGTTCGAATGCCGGGTGCGATCAATGGGCTGCCCGCCAAAATGCTGTTGCAGGTCCATGACGAATTGTTGTTCGAAGTGGCCGAAGACGCGGTGGATCCGCTGATCGACGTGGCGCGCGACGTGATGGAAGGTGCGTCCGACCCGGCGGTGAGGCTGGATGTGAAGCTGAATGTGGATGCCGGCCAGGGTGCGAACTGGGCCGAGGCGCACTAGCGGTGCTGGGTCAGCCCCGTGGCCTGACCCACCCTTCGACCATACGTTTGACCGAAGGTCCAAGGACCAGGATCACCGTGAAAGCGATGGGCCAGCAAAAGGCCCAGGACGCCATCCAGTCACCAAGCGTTTCAGGGTGGAACCCCACTGCTTTGACTGTGGCGATTCCGGTGACAATGCACGACATCAGGCCTGACATGATCAGTCCAAAGATGGCATGGGCAAAGCGGGCAGGGATCATATCGGACATCCTCGAAAACGGGTCGCCCGATATGTGCGCCATTCGTGCAGCGATTTCCAGACGGATGACCGGTGTTAACGTCGCATCCATGCCAGGGTCGCAGCCGTTCGAGTGGTTGAAGGCGTGTACTCGGCACTGACCCAACCGACATAACCGGTATCGTCCATTGCCTCGAAAAGCTGCGCGAAATCCGTGGGCCCGCGCCCCGGTTCAGAACGTTCAGGGGCGGCCCCGATCTGGGCATGGACAACATTTGGGTGAAAACGCTCCCAGACGGCCAACGCGTCGCCGTGGATCATCTGCGCGTGAAAACTGTCATATTGCAGACCGACATTCGGGCGATCCACACTGCCCAGTACCTCGGCCGCCAGATCATAGTCGTTCAGAAAATAACCGGGTTGGGAAATCGGATTGATGGGTTCGATCGTGAAAGCCTGGTGCGGCGCGATATCGACGGCCCACTGTAAGTTGTGCACGAAGCAGTCCATCGCATCCGTCCCGACGGCGTATCCCGACATGATGTGAATGAAGCCCGGCTTCAGCACTTCGGCATAACGCAGAACGCGGCGGATATCTGACTGAAACCGAGCAGCACCGCCCGGGGTGGCGGCATAACCCGGTGCGCCGCCGGTATAATTCGGCGGAGGGGCGTTGATCAGAACCAAATCGAGCCCGTTGGCCACCAAGGCACGTTGGGTTTCTTTTGCCGCAAGTTCGTAGGGAAAGAGAATCTCGACCGCTTGGAACCCGGCGTCTGCGGCTGCCCGAAACCGGTCCAGATACGGAAGTTCGGCAAAGAGCAAAGAGATATTCGCGGCGAATTTTGGCATGGCGGCCCTTGGAAAGCTGGTGGGCCGACCATATCCGCGCACAGGTTTCTGTGAAAGTGACAGAAAACGACAGTTTGTCGAAATTCGACCAGATCGAACCAATGAAATCGGAAACGCTTTTGGTATCACGGCGAATCATTTTTCCGGCGCCGTGCCAATAGAAGGTTCGAAACGATGGCGATGAGCCCAGACCCCGTACGTGGGAACAGCCTTTCTGCGTCCGCGGGGCAGTATTCTGCCTTGTCGGGCAACGGGTTGGCCGTGGCCTCGATGCTGACCTGGGCGGCCGGGTTTCCGGCGGCCGAAGTGCTGTTGCAAACATGGCCGCCCGTTGCCTTGTTGGCCGCGCGACTGGCGCTGGCCGTATTGGTGATGGTGCCGGTCTGGGTGATCATGGACGGACCGCACCGGGTTGTTTCGGCCCGCTGGGGTCATGCAATGATCGTCGGTGGCTTTGGGATTGGGTTGGGAATGTTCCTGCTGATCGTAGCGCAAAAGCTGACCGACCCGGTGACGGTGGCAATCATCGTCTCTTGCGCGCCCTTGGTGGCCACATTGCTTGAATTGGCTGCTGGTACACGCCGGTTGAAGTGGAACTTTGCGCTGGGCGTACTTGTGTCGATTGTCGGCGGGCTGATCGCCACCAGCGCTCTGGCTCCGGCACAGTTGGGCCTGGGCGCGGCCTGTGCAGTTGTGTCAACGGTGCTGTTTTGCTGGGCGAGCATGGCAACCGCCCGGGACTTCCCCGAGCTCAGCCAGACCGGGCGTACGACGATCACCTTTGTCGGAGGACTGGCTATGGCGTCGCTGCTGATATTCGGATCGGCGCAATTTGGCATGGAAGTGAAGCCTGCAACTGCATTTGATGTGCAACAGGCAGGCATGTTGATGATCTATGCGCTCATTTCCATGGGTCTCAGTCAGGTATTTTTCATCACCTCCGTCGGCAAGCTGGGCGTTGCATTGGCCTCTTTTCACATCAATGTTGCCCCGTTCTACGTCATGTTGATCATGCTGATGATAGGGGACGAGTGGAACTGGACCCGTGCGCTGGGTGCGGGCGTTGTTGCATTGGCTGTCGTGCTGGCACAGGATCGCGCGCCCCGGTCAGCTCAGGTCGGCTGAGGGGATCAGGCCAAAGAACTGCCCGCCTGACCAAACACCAAACCAGCCGTCATGATGCGTTCCGATCTCGACGAGGCGGTAGAAGCTTTTGCGATCTATGCGGGCTTCGAGGTTGGCGCGGATCAATATGTAGGGTGAGGGTTCTTCCGTTTCCGGGTCAATAACAATCCGGATTGGATGGTTAACTCCGGCTACGGCCCTGTCGCCGACATGGGTTGTGAAGGTCAGAGACTGGTTCTTGCCATCCCCGTCCCGGTCGAAATCCACAGCAACAAACGGCGCGTCTTCGACAGTGATTCCCACCTTCTCGACAGGCGTGACGAGGTAGTATTTGCCCTCCTCCTTCTTAAGAATTGAGGAAAAAAGCTTCACAAGCTCGAAACGGTTGATGGGTGAGCCTAAATAACTCCAAGTGCCATCTTTTGCGATCTTGATGTCCAGATCGCCGCAAAACGGAGGATTCCAGAGATGAACGGGCGGTAAACCGTTGGTATTGACCGCTTTGACTGATGCCGCCAGACCATCAGGCGAGGGTTTCACAGGTTTTTGTCCGCTCATTGCTTTTGCCATTTCCTCTCAGCGCGATACACTTCAATCATAATAGTCCACGGAAGGGAAAGTCATGACCGAACCTGCCGACCTCGTAGCCGAGATCGAAGCGCTGGAAAACAAGCTGCAAGAGGCCAAGGCCTCGATCACCCGCCGCTTCATCGGGCAGGAGAGGGTCGTGGACCTGACTCTGACCGCGCTTTTGTGTGGCGGCCATGCCCTTCTGATCGGTCTGCCGGGGTTGGGCAAAACGCGTCTGGTCGAGACCCTGTCAACGGTGATGGGCCTGCATGGCAACCGCATTCAGTTCACGCCCGACCTGATGCCCGCCGATATTCTGGGCTCTGAGGTGTTGGATACTGCCGACGATGGCAGCCGCCATTTCCGTTTCATTCCCGGCCCGATCTTCTGTCAGCTGTTGATGGCGGACGAGATCAACCGGGCAAGTCCACGGACCCAGTCGGCGCTGTTGCAGGCGATGCAGGAACGTACAGTGACCGTAGCGGGTGAGGATCGTTCATTGGGTACACCGTTCCATGTGCTGGCAACGCAAAACCCGATTGAACAGGAGGGCACCTATCCGCTGCCCGAAGCTCAGCTTGACCGATTTCTGGTGCAGATCGATGTCGAATACCCCGACCGTCAGACCGAGCGGGATATTCTGCTGGCCACAACCGGGGTTGAAGAAGAGGAAGCGCATCAGATTTTCAGCAAGGAAGAGTTGCTGGCTGCGCAGGTCCTGTTGCGTAGGATGCCTGTCGGAGAATCCGTCGTTGAACTGATCCTTGATCTGGTCCGAGCCTTCCGTCCTGAAGAAACAGGAGTATCCGAGCGGGTTGCCGAAACCGTGGCCTGGGGCCCGGGTCCTCGTGCAGCGCAGGCGCTGATGATGACGGTGCGGGCGCGTGCGATGTTGCAGGGACGTCTGGCACCCAATGCCGAAGATGTTCTGGACATGGCGCGCCCGGTGCTCAGCCATCGGATGGCACTGAACTTTGCGGCACGGGCGCGCGGTGACAGTCTCGCTGATCTGATCGACACGACCGCTGTTGGACTGATCCGGACCGAGGCAGCGGCGTGAATGCCGCGCTGACCCTTCGTGAAAGATCTGAAGCCGAGGCATCACGGCTGCCGCCCCTGTTGGCGCGGGCAGAGCATTTGGCAGGTACTGTTTTGCTGGGCGACCACGGTCGACGGCGGTCCGGTATGGGGGATGATTTTTGGCAATACCGCCCGGCCCAGATCGGCGATAGCCGTCGCATGATAGATCATCGCCGTTCGGCTCGTGGGGATCAGCAATTTGTACGTGAACGGGAGTGGCAGATCGCGCAATCCATGATGCTTTGGGTCGATCAGGGGGCTTCGATGCGGTTTGCGTCCGACATAACCTTGCCCACCAAGGCGGATCGCGCCCGCCTGTTGGGGCTGGCAACCTCGATCCTTCTGGTGCGCGGCGGTGAACGTGTCGGCCTGACAGGCACGACCTTGCCGCCCCGGCGCGGCAATGCGCAGATCATCCGGCTGGCGCAGGCCTGGTCCGAGGATGATCAAACGGATTACGCCCCGCCTGAACACCGTGCCATGATCCCTCATGCCCGCGCCGTGTTCATCTCTGATTTTCTTGGTCCCATGGACGAAGTCGAACTGGCCCTGACCAAAGCCGCCGACCGTGGCGTGCGCGGCGTGGTTCTGCAGGTGCTGGACCCGAGCGAAGAGTCGTTTCCCTACCGTGGCCGCACCGTTTTCGAAAGCGTTGGCGGTTCTGTCCGACATGAAACGCTTAAGGCCGCAGAGTTACGGGACCGTTATCTGGAACGCCTCGCGCGCCGCAAGGACGCGCTGACGCAGTTATGCCGAGCGACGGGCTGGCAACTGGGCCTGCATCATACCGGTGATAGTGCGCAAGCGGCTCTGTTGTGGCTCTATCGTGCGCTGGACGGGGGAACGCGATGACGGTTCTGGCGGGCATCGGCTTTACCGCGCCCTGGGTTTTGCTGGGTCTTCTGACCCTGCCGATCCTGTGGCTCATCCTGCGGGCCGTACCGCCCGCGCCGATCCGCCGGATGTTCCCGGCGGTGACGCTTTTGTTGGGTCTGAAGGATGACGAAAGCGTTTCGGACCGTACCCCGTGGTGGTTGCTGCTGCTGCGGATGTTGGCTGCTGCTGCGATCATTTTCGGGCTGGCAGGGCCGGTCCTGAACCCATCTCGGGATGAAACCGGAACCGGGCCTCTTCTGCTGGTTCTGGATGCCAGTTGGGCCGGTGCCACGCGCTGGCCGGCGACACTGGACCAGATAGAAACACAATTGTCCGAAGCCGGGCGCGCGGGCCGAACTATTGCGATTCTGCGCCTGACAGAGCCGGAAACACCTGTTTTTCAGGCCGCAGAGGCATGGCAGGGGCGTTTACCCGGACTGACCCCTCACCCCTGGCAGCCGAATGCGGATCAGATTGCTCAGACCATTGCCGCGTTGAACGCCGTTGAGGGCGGGTTTGATACCCATTGGTTCAGTGACCGGTTGAATTATTCAAACCACGCTGAACTGGTTTCAAGCTTGCAGGCGCGCGGTGAAGTGACGGTCTATCAGGCGGCGTCTCGGCCCGTTGCGATCCTGCCAGCGGCCTATCAGGACGGGCTGATCCAATTGACCGTACAGCGTGCAGGCCCCGGACCGGAAGACCGTGTGACGGTTTTGGCGCAAGGACGTGATCCGGCGGGAACGGCTCGGGTGTTGCATTATGTTGAGCTGACCCTTGAAGCCGGCGAAACCACGGCGCAGGTCGATTTGGCACTGCCGTCGGAGTTGCGCGCCCGTATCACGCGGTTTGAGATTCAGGGCCAAAGGTCCGCCGGGGCCGTGACCCTGACCGATGACAGTCTGCGTCGGCGCGAGGTTGCACTGATTGCCGGAACCCTCAACCGTGAAGGGCTGGAGCTGTTGTCGCCTCTGCATTACCTGACACAGGTCCTGATCCCGACCGCGGATTTTGTCGATGGCGGCCTGCTTGAGGTTCTGCCCGCCAACCCGGATGTGATCGCCCTGTCGGACGTGGCGCAGATGTCGGAACCGGAAAAGGCCGCGTTGATCGAATGGGTCGAACAGGGCGGTCTGCTGCTGCGTTTTGCCGGTCCGCGCATGGCGGCCAGCGATCTGGGGCGGGACACCGAAGACACCCTGTTACCGGCGCGGCTGCGCAGCGGTGGGCGATCCGTCGGCGGCGCGATGAGCTGGGGTGAAGCCAAGACGCTGGCTCCATTCCCTGAGAACTCTCCTTTTTACGGCTTGGCTATCCCGAATGACGTGGTTGTCTCGACACAAGTCATGGCCCAACCAGACCCTAATCTTGCGGATCGCGTGATTGCTTCGCTGTCCGACGGGACTCCGTTGGTGACGCGCAAGGCACTGGGGCTTGGGCAGGTAGTGCTGTTTCACGTCACTGCGGATGCCGAATGGTCCAGCCTGCCGCTGTCAGGCCTGTTCGTCGAGATGCTGGATCGTTTGGCCGTGGCCTCAGCAGCCAAATCGCGGCAAGAAGCGCAGTTGCAGGGCACCACGTGGGAACCGGTTCAGATCATGGACGGGTTTGGAGCCTTGTCGGATGCTGGAACGCTGGCAGGTGTGGATGGGGTTCAGCTGATCTCGGGCCAGATCGGGCCAGAGTTGCGTCCGGGTCTCTATGAAAGCGGCAAACAGAAGCTGGCATTGAACGTGGTCTCGGAAGAAACCGAGCTGCGCCCGGTGATCTGGCCCGCCAATGTGCCGATCAAAGGGCAGGAGGTCAGCACGGAAACCCCGCTTGGTGGACTGTTGCTCAGCCTCGCACTGATCTTGCTGACGGTTGACGTAATTGCCTCTCTGGCTCTGTCGGGCAGGTTGGGTCTGGCCCGAACGACGGCTGCGGCGCTGGCAGCTTTCCTGCTGGTGCCGGAAGTACAGGCGCAGACGCCCGAAGATACCGAGTTCGCCTTGGCGGCAACGCAAGAACTTGTGCTGGCGCATGTGCTGACGGGTGACGCGCAGGTGGACGACATTGCCGAGGCCGGAATTCGGGGCTTGGCGCAAACCCTGTTCTTTCGCACCTCCGTCGAACCGGCGGACCCAATCGGCGTTGATCTGGAACGAGATGAGCTGGCATTCTTTCCGCTGCTTTATTGGCCCATTACACCGAACCAGCCGCAACCTTCAGCTGAGGCGTATATCAAACTGAACGCATATCTGCGCTCGGGTGGGATGATCCTGTTTGACACGCGTGATGCGGACATCGCCGGTTTTGGCGCATCCAGCCCGAATGGCCGCAGGTTGCAACAACTGGCCGGACCGCTGAATATCCCTGCATTAGAGCCGATTCCCCGCGATCATGTCCTGACCAGAACATTCTATTTACTTCAGGATTTCCCGGGTCGCTATTCCGGTACCGAGGTTTGGGTCGAAGCTGCGCCCGGGGATGCAGAACAGATCGAGGGGATGCCTTTCCGCAACCTCAATGACAATGTGACACCGGTGGTTATCGGCGGCAATGACTGGGCCGGAGCCTGGGCCGTGGATCGTAACGGGCAGGCCCTGTTGCCTGTCGGTCGTGGCTATGCCGGGGAACGGCAACGCGAACTGGCAAATCGGTTTGGCGTAAATCTTGTGATGCACGTTCTGACCGGGAACTACAAATCCGATCAGGTCCATGTGCCCGCACTTTTGGACAGGTTGGGACAATGACCGGAACCGTCATATTCGACCCACTGATTCCGTGGCCGTTTTTGGCTGCTGTGGGGGCGATTGCCGCTGTTGGAGTAGGTCTGGCCTTGTGGCGCGGCTTGTCGGGCTGGGCCCTGCGGGGATTGGCAGCTTTGGTTGTCATCGCGGCACTGTCCGGTCCGGTCTATCAGATCGAAGACCGTGCTCGGCTGACCGATATCGTTTTGATGATCGAGGATGAAAGTGCCAGCCAGACACTTTCGGACCGGGCCCGGCAAACCGCCCAAGCCGCCGAAGATCTGGCCGCTGAGATCGAGGCACGAGATAATACGGAACTGCGCCGCATTCGGGTCGGCGACGGTGAGGGGGATGAGGGCACGCAGGTCATGGCTGCCCTGAATGAAGCTCTGGCCGAAGAACCGCGCGCGCGCATCGCAGGCATTCTGGTGGTATCGGATGGGCTTGTGCATGACGCTGATCAGGCCCCGGAATTGCCAGCGCCGATGCATCTTCTGCAAACCGGGCGTGCAGACGACTGGGATCGCAGGCTTATCGTCCGAAATGCACCTGCCTTTGCCATCATCGGAGAATCAGTGACTTTGACCCTGCGCGTTGAAGACAGCGGAGCAGCCCCCGCGGGTGCCGCGACAGCGCCGCTGGAGATTTCCGTGGATGGTGGCGAGCCGCAGCAGCTGAGTATTCCAATCGGTCGGGACGTAGAACTGCCTGTCACTCTGCCGCATGGCGGGCGCAATGTGATCCAGTTTTCCGTGCCTCAGGCCGAAGGTGAGTTGACCGACCGCAACAATACCGCGCTGATCCAGATGAACGGCGTTCGGGATCGCCTGCGCGTGTTGCTGGTCTCGGGTGAGCCGCATCCCGGTGGGCGCACATGGCGTAACCTGCTGAAATCCGACAGTTCCGTAGACCTGGTGCACTTCACCATCCTGCGTCCGCCCGAGAAACAGGACGGCGTGCCCGTCGATGAACTGTCACTCATCGCTTTCCCAACGCGTGAACTGTTTCTGGAAAAGATCAACGATTTCGACCTGATCATCTTCGACCGCTACAAGCGGCGGGGCATCCTGCCGGCGATCTACCTGGACAATGTCACCAACTATATCAACGATGGCGGCGCAGTTCTGATTGCTGCTGGTCCCGATTTCGCAAGTGCAGATAGCATTTTCCGGTCGCCGCTGGCACCGATATTGCCTGCTCAACCTTCCGCGCGTGTCTTTGAGGAACGTTATGTGCCGATGGTCAGCGAGTTAGGTCAGCGCCATCCGGTGACAACAAATCTTGGCGATCCCGCGGATTGGGGCGCCTGGTTGCGCCAGATTGATGTGAACCATCGCTCGGGCGAGGTACTGATGACAGGCATTGACGAACGCCCGTTGCTGGTTCTGGATCGCGTGGGCAAGGGGCGTGTTGCAATGCTGGCTTCGGACCATGCCTGGCTGTGGAGTCGCGGCTTTGAAGGTGGCGGCCCACAACTGGAGCTTTTGCGCAGGTTGGCCCATTGGATGATGAAGGAACCCGAACTTGAGGAAGAGGCGCTGTGGGCCGAAGCCAACGGACAATCCATGCGCATCATTCGACAGACGCTTGGGGATGACGTGGGTCCGGTGACTGTGACGCGCCCGAACGGCGAAACGCTGGAAATCACTTTGCAAGAGGTCTCTCCGGGGCGGTTCGAAGCGTTATACTATGGGCCCGAGATTGGTCTTTATCGTTTGCAGGAAGGCGACCACACGGCCGTGATTGGCCTTGGTCCCGCCGCGCCGAAGGAATTTGAACGCACCATCGCTACAGGGGATATCCTTGAACCGGTTCTGGCCAATATGCGTGGCGGCGTGATCCGGCTGGAAGATGGATTGCCGTCGATCCGAAACGTGCGCGCCGGGCGTCCAGCGGCCGGTCGGGGCTGGATCGGTCTGACGCCACGTGATGCCTACGAGACAAGGGATGTGACCCAAGCGGGGCTGCTGCCTCCTTGGCTGGTTTTGCTGTTGGCAGGTGGTTTCCTGTTGGGAGGTTGGCTGCGTGAGGGTCGGCGCTAATCGATCCTGATTGCGACCCTGTCGGACTGACCTTGAGAATCCACCACTACAAGTGAGGTGAAACCGGCCCCCGGATTGGGGATTTTGAACTCTCTTTGCCGCTGCCCGGTCAGCAAGGGCACTCCATCTGCCAGTACGGAAAACGGTCCGACGCCGCCACGCAGTTTGACCGTCAAAGGTGCTCCGAATGTCTCTAACACAGCGTTATTGGGAGGAAACAGCAAGTCCGGCGCGGAAGGATCATCTTCGAAAGCTTTTGTGCGGGGGCGAAATCGCTGCAAAGGTTGCGGCAATTGGGCAGCGCCGACAAGCAGGGTCGAGGGCGGCGGTGGACGCAGGGGCGTGAGGTCGGGTTTCAACAGGTTGAAAGCCTCGGCCAGAAGCGGCGCGGCAAGATCGCCCCCAAATGCACCGGGAACAGGCGTTCCATCAGCCCGTCCCAGCCAGACCCCGATGACGTGCCGCCCGTCAAAGCCGATGGCCCAGGCATCGCGGTGGCCATAAGATGTGCCGGTTTTGTAGGCAAGCGACCCTGTTGCATTGCCCGCCGGTGGCGAAACCCCGGCCAGAATGTCCGCAACCTGCCAAGCAGAGGTTTCTGACAGAACGCGGTGAGTTTGCCGCGCCTCCGCAAGCGTATCGTGAAACAGGATCGGGCCTGTGCCACCAGCCGCCAGAGTGGCGTAAACCTGAACCAGATCGTGCAGGCTCAACCCCACGCCGCCCAAAGAAATCGCCAATCCGGGTGTGCCACCATTCAGACGCGGTTCCGAGCCGGCCAACCGCAATGCCGTCATCACACGAGCGGGCCCCAGTTCATTCGTCAGCCGCACAACGGGGATGTTCAGCGACAATTGCAATGCATCCCGCACCCGGACATCTCCACGGAATGCGCCATCAAAATTGCGCGGCGCGTACCGACCGAACATGACGGGGCTGTCGCTGATCAGGGTCTCGGGATGGGCCAGCCCCTGATCGAAGGCCAGCCCGTAGACCAGAGGTTTCAGGGTCGATCCGGGAGACCGTACGGCCCGGGTCATATCCACGAACCCCTGACGCGCATCTTGATACCCGGCAGATCCGACCGATGCCAGAACCTCGCCGCTGCGATGATCGGCCACGATCAGGGCCCCGGAAACGCGCGGTCCGACACGGGTGGCGGCCTGGGCCACCAAGGTTTCCAGCCGGGCCTGCAATCCGGCATCCAGCGACAGGTCGAAGGCTCGGATCGCGGGTGCTTGCCGCGCCACACGGTCAGTCAGATGTGGTGCAAGGCGCGGAAACGAATTCATCCGATCCGGAAGAGCTTCGGTCAAAGCCACGCGCGCTTCAACACCGGTCAGGACGTTATGGCGTTCAAGCCTGCGCAGCACCCGGTCACGCGCTTCTCGGGCGGCCTCTGGGTTACGATCCGGACGCCGCGCTTCCGGAGATTGCGGCAACGCAACCAACAGGGCTGTCTGTGCAGGGGTCAGCCGGGCGGCGTCCTTTCCAAACCACGCGCGGGTGCCGGCGCGGAGTCCTTCCAGATTACCACCATAAGGGGCATGGGTCAGATAAAGGTTCAGGATTTGCTGTTTGCTCAGGCGCCGCTCCAACGCCAATGCGACTCTGATCTGGCGAAATTTTCCGCTCCAGCGCCCGGTCGGGCCATCTTCGATCAACCGTGCCACCTGCATGGTCAGGGTGGACCCACCCGACACGTTACGCCCGTTCCACAGGCTTTGCCCAGCGGCCCGCAGCATCGCGATGGGGTCCACTCCGGCGTGGGTCCAGAACCGTTTATCCTCGTACCGGATCAGCATGGCGATGAAATTCGGATCGACTGCGCCGGGGCGTAGTCGCCAGATGCCATCCTCGACTGGAAATGCACGCAGAAGGTCGCCATTCCGGTCTCGCATCTCGACCGAAGTTTCAGCCAGAACGGGAGGGAGGGTTGTGGCGTCGACCCAGCGGTCAACACCATCCCGCGCCAGTGCCGTGAGGTAAAGTGCTCCGGCCAGCGCAAACAAAAGCCGCGACCGCCTAGGCATGACAGCCATCCAAGCAGTGGTATGGTGCAAGGCTGATCACTGAACCTCAACCTGCCTGGTCGACGTACGCGCGCGGTTCTGCGGGCGGTACATATCTTCGACCGAGGCTGCAGGATGATGGAACACGCCCGGCGTTACGGCGCGCGCCACGTAGGCCAGCGTTACCGTCTCACGACCGGACAAATCAACGGCGGCCAGGAACCGGTCCGAACGGAACTCGGTATGGGTAGCGTCGGACAGGTCCAGCCAGTCGAGTGCCCGCACATCGCCCGAGCGGAGCAGGCTCGGGTTGTCGATCTCGATCCCGGCGGATAGTGGATCGTCCACCATCAACCGTGCTCCGCCGCTTTCGAACGGTGTTACTTGCAGAACTGTGACGAAGCGGTCACCCACGGCAAAGCTGTTTGCGTCGATCAAATCGCCATCCATCGAGTAGTACTGCCGTTCGATCGCGTAGCCGGTGCCGCCCGCCTCCGGCGGAGATTCCGGAATGCCCGTGATCGTCAAGGTGATATCCGTCGCCTGACCGTCGGCGGCCATGATGTTGATATCATCCGCCTGTCCGGATTGCAGAACCTTCACAAACGGACCAGAAACCGGCGCGCCGTTGACCATCAAGCCCGATTCCGTTGTGTCAGACACAAGCTCGTGCGCCGCCAGCAACGACCACGTGGCCTCCTGAGTAGACAGCGGCGTGCGGCCTGTGCTCACCCGTTGGATCAAAGCATCGCGGTCAATCGCCTCGCTACCTGCGCCCACGGCAAGGGTCAACAGACCGGCCGCATCCCGCAGGTAGGTGCCGTAGTCAGCGCGCCAGACGTTCTGTTGCTGGTTCTGTTGCCAATCCAGCATTCGCGCGGCACGGTTGAACATCGAATCCGCACGGGTCTGGTCGCCATAATAGGCCAGAGCTGCGCCCAGTTGTGCCGCCGCCAGAGGGGTGTCGAAGGCATCCCCTTTAACATCAGCGTAATAGCGCAGATCGCCCATCGAGGCCGCGCCTTCCCGTGCAAGAACCATCAGGGCATAGGCGATGTCCTGACCGCCTTCGTCAAAATCTGGTGCATAATTGACCCTGTTCCGAAGGTTATCCATTGCCTGAGCGAAAGCCCGGTCTGGCACGGGATGTCCCTGAGTGCGGGCACGGGACAGGAAGTCGGTCACATAGGCGTCCAGCCAGAAATCCCCGCTGCCTGCGCGCCACAGGCCAAAGGCTCCGTTCGCGGCCTGACGGGTCAGGATGCTGCGGATCGAATCGCCGATGCGCTGATCCACCACCGGACCATCCCCCAGCCCCGAGGCTTGCGCAGCGGATGACAGGTACAGCAACGGCAGCGCTTTGCTGGTGATCTGTTCGGTGCAGCCATAGGGGTAACGGTTCAGCTGATCCAGCAGTCCGGGTGTGTCGAATTTTGCCAATGCTCCGGCTGACAGAATGGCCTTGGCCGAGCCCAGCTGGAACCCGTCAAACACATCCTGTGAAAACAGGAAGCTGTCGCCTGCGCCCAAGGCAAAACGCCGCGTCTGCGCAATCACCGGATCATTGGCGCGCACCGGCATCCGCAGGGTTTGCGACAGGTCGCGTCCATCAGGCGTGGTGATCGACACGCTGATTTCAGGATCGCCGACGGCGCTGGCCGTGATCGGGATCTCGAAAACCGCCTTGCCACCGTCCTCCAGCACAAAGCTGGCTGGTGCCGCGCCCAGTTCCAAACCGTTGGAGGCGGTCAGGCCAAGTGCCATTTCTCCGGGCGTGCCATCAGCATGGACGATCTCAAGACGCATTCGGCTTTGATCCCCTGGGGCAAGGAAGCGCGGAAGGCTGGCGGTGACGACCACAGGGTCGCGGACGATCATTTCGACTTCGGCCTGGCCGACGGCTTTGTGCGACCACGCGACGGCCATCAGGCGGACGGTTCCATTGAAGGCGGGAAGGGGAATGTCGATCTCAACCTCACCATCCGCACCGATCTCGACCGGGCCACTGAACACGGCCATCAGGTCTTGCGTCGGCGGCGGAGACTGGCGACGCATCCCGTTGTCACTGTCGCCGCCCGAGCGCACTGTGCCCATGGCTCCGGTCATGCCGTCGATCAGTCGCCCGTAGACATCCCGCAGATCAACGCCCAGACGACGCTGCCCGAAATAGTATCCTTGCGGGTCCGGGCTTTCGAACCCGGTGAGGTTCAGAATGCCCACATCGACAGCGGCCAGGGTCAGCCAGACCGGATCATTGTCTGCGGCGTTTTCGACCCTGATACGGGCTTTTTGCGTCTGACGTGGTGCGATGATCTCGGGCACATCGACAGTTATTGAGAGTTTGTGGTCCTCTGGATCGATGCTGGCATGGGCCACACCCATCGCCCGCGCCGGGTTCTGACCGGCTGCAACATCCATTGGGCGGATCACGGTTGCGGTGACATAAGCCCCTGCGCCCCAATCCTTCGTTACCTCAATGGGTATCAGAGTTTCACCTTCCGGCACTTCCACCATTTGGCGATGGACCAGACGGTTCGAAAGGACTTCTATCTGAGCGACACCGGCCATTCGCGGTACAATCCGCAACTGCGCCGTATCCCCGATGCGATAGCTGTCGCGATCCAACGACATTTCAAGCCGGTCCGGCGTGGTCGATGCATCGGCTGCCTGATACCAGCCCGCATGGAAATCGATAGCGGTTTCTGCATACGTCCCATCGACACGCTGCACCACCAGTTCATAGCGCCCCCATTTCACCGGCTGTGTCAGCGTCAGAGGGTCGGTAGAGACGTCCACTTCGCCAGTGGCGACACGGCTGCGGCGCGTAGTTGGTTCCCAATTCCAGTTGCCGTACAGCTGGTACCATTGATAGCGCGTTTCGACCTTGTTCAGCGTCCAGCGCAGACGCATCGGACTGGGCGTCAGGTCAGGGGAAAGGCCGACAATCTCAAACGCAGCCTCCGTGCCTTCCGGGATGACCTCGTCGAACAGGGGCTTGACGCCAATAACAGGGTGCGGCGGCAAGACAGGCGCGGTCAGGCGACGCTCAACCGGGCGGCCCGAGCCATCGGCCAGTCGGGCGATGATCTCGACCTCGATCGGCTTTCCTTCAGTCTCTAATGCAGGGACTTCGACCGCCACAGTTGCTTGACCCGCCGTGTCTGTGCGCATGTCACCGAAATATGTGCTCTTGATCGAGGTCTCTGCATCATAGCGACCAAAGCGATAACCTCCGTAGCCCGGAACCGTGTCCGCCGGGCGCGCGATGACCTGCCCATCGATGCTCAGGTCAGACCCCGGCGCACCAAACAGATAGCGCGCGTCGATCGAGAGTGGTGGACTATCGCCGGGGCGCAAGGGTGCGTCGGGCAAGGTCAGGTCAAAATCGATACGTTCGGGCAGGAAATCCTCGACGAGCACGGTCTGACGCGCCAGTGCATCGCCCTTGGGATCGGATTTGATTTCAATCTTCCATGCGCCACGCGGCACGTCTGCGGCCACAGGCAGGGCAAAGATATGACCCCCGGCAACGCCGCCATCCGAGACAGACCGGCGGTATTCCACCCCGTCCGGGCGATACAGGATTGCAGTCAGAGGCAGGCCCTCAATGGCCAGCGCCTTACCATCGCGGGACAGGGCAGTGACATGGATCACCTCTCCAGCCCGATAAGCACCTCGGTCGGTGGTCAGAAAGACATCGACCGGCCCCGCCGGCGCGCGCCCTTCAACGCCGCGATCCGATAGGTCAAAGGCAGGATCGGTCAGCGAGAGAAAGCTGAAATCGCTGTCATCACTTGCCGCCGTCACCAGAGCAGGCGCACTGGCCCCTTTTCCGCGCGTCAGGCCCGGATCGAAGCTTACATAGCCGGTTTCATCGGTCCGCGCCGTCGCGATGACAGCGTTCGCCTTTGAGACCAGCGAAACTTCGACACCTTCGCGCGGTACTGCATCGCTTAGCCCGCGCACGGTCACGTGCAGACCGTCAGTGCCCAGGGCGGTGCTGATCCCCAGATCAGAAAGAACAAACCATTGCGTTGCACCAGGATCGTCATAGGGATCGGCTCCCGGAACGCGGGCGGTCAATGCATAGATACCCGCAGGTTGATCAAAGATCGCTTCGGCCATGGGAAGACGTGCCGTCATGGTCTGGTTCAACTGGTTGGAAACCTCGGCAGTACCCGTCCAGATGTCCTGAGCAATCTCTTCCGAGAATTCTTCTTCCTGCCATTCGCTGAGCGGACGGCCGAAAAGGTCCTGTTGCACGGCACGCAAAAGGTTCCGGTCACTGACCCACCGCAGAGTCAGGTCAAGTTCTGTCACATTGACCGTTTCGACAGGCAAGGCCGCATCCGCAGAATTCGGAAGGACATAGCTGCGCCCGGGAAACAGAACCGAAGGTGCCCGGTCGCGAACATAATGGGTCTGTTCAATGCTGTGGTTCAGTGCTTCGCCCGAGGCGGCAGGCAACCCTTCGCGCAATGTCAGGCGATAGCGCTGGCCATGCGCAACCCCATCGACGCAGAGCTGGCTGTCATCGGCCTGCACGACCAGCCCGTCAGCGTCACGCTGAACGAAGGGATCATAATCAACCCCAGCCTTGACCAGAGGTTCCGAGAACTCGAAACAAATCCTGGGGGCAGCCGCATCGCTTTCGACCGAGCTGTCGACCACGCGGAAGCCATATTTACCGATGGCGTTGTCCAAGGCGGCCAATACGTCTTCCCGCGGTTGCACCTGCTCGGCCAACCGAAGAACAGGGATCATGTCGCGCCCGCGCTCAACCTCTTCCAAGGCTTCTGCAAGTATCATCAGGGCAGCGATCTGGGAGCCGGGAGCATCGGCACGCAGATAGCCATTGATCGCCGCATTCAGCGCGCGATTGCGCAGATCGCGCCGCTCATTCCAACCCGAAGGGTTCATGGCCAGCAGCAGGCGCGCATATTCCACCCAAAGATCCGGGGTGTCGCTGAGCGATACGGCGACACCCGTCCACTGCATCGCCTGCGTGACACTGCCCGCGTCGCGCGCGGCATCCAGAACGGCTTGCAGATCGTACCCTTCTGCCGGGTGCAGGAACCCCAAATCTCGGGCTTGTTTTGTTGCGCGACCAAGATCGTCAGAACTCAGGGCGCTCAATGTTTCAGCCCGTGTTTTTCCCAGGGTTAGAGACTTTTCAGTGCCTGGCACCTTTTGCGCAGACAGAGCCCCTTGATAGGTCTCTTGGCGGCTCACGCCAATTTTGGGAAAGCAGGCATCGGACCGGGTATTATAGGTGAACGCCGTACATTGCGCGTTGGCCGAGCAGGCCTGAATGCAGGACTTCAAATCGGTGTCGAACAAGGCATCCAGATCCGAGCCATAGAAATCCGTGTCCCGAGAGGCGACATAGCGGAATTCAGGCACCGCACTCTGCGCCAGAACCGCAGCGGGAAGGTTCAGAAGAAAAATCATGTAAGTTATTGAAATATAAACAAAGCGGCGCATGGTGCCCTCCTCTTTGGGCTCAGCCTTGCATGGCGCGCGCCTGTAGCGCAACGGCTTAAACAGTTTTTCATTCTCTGTCGCGATGCTGAAATCCGAACGTCCCGGAATCGATCATAATGAGTCTTGCGAACAAACTGGCACAGGAACGGCGCGCGCGTCTGGCAGCAGAACGAATGCTTGCCTTGAAACAGGCCGAACTTTCGACTGCAAATCGAAAACTGGGCCAACACGCCATGGCGCTGACCAGGCGTATTGGTGAAACTCAGGCCGAAGTTGAAACTGTCCGCGGTGAAAACGAAAAGGTCAAATCCGATCTTACCGTCGCCCATGCCAAGATCGAGATTGCTGAACGCCGCCTGTGGCATTCGATCCAGACCATTCAGGACGGGTTTGCTTTCTTTGATGGCGACAGCAGGCTTATCAGCGCAAATGCAGCATATCTAAGTGTTTTTGAAGGCCTGGATGAAGTCGCACCGGGGATTTCCTATCAGCGGATTCTGCAATTGCTGACCACCGAAGGAATTGTAGACATTGGCGACGAAGCTGCCGAGGAATGGCAGGCCAGAATGCAGGCCCGCTGGAATCGTTCCAGTCCACCTCCAATCGTCATGCAACTGTGGAACGGCCACTTCATCCGCCTGATCGATCAGCGTGGCAGCGGCGGTGACGTGGTTAGCCTGGCACTCAACATCACCGCGTCGGTCCGGCACGAAACAGAATTGAAGGCTGCCCGAGAACGGGCGGAAGCGGCCAACAGGGCCAAATCAGCCTTTCTCGCCAATATGAGCCACGAAATCCGCACGCCGATGAATGGTATCGTCGGTATGACCGAATTGCTTGATGAATCTCCTCTGGACGAAGAACAGCGGCTCTATGTCAACACGATCCGCAACTCGGGTGAGGCATTGTTGGTTATCATCAACGACGTGCTTGATTATTCCAAGATCGAGGCGGACAAACTGACTCTACACCCTGAACCCTTCGATCTGGAGTGCTGCATCCTTGAGGTCGCGATGCTGTTGCAACACAGCGTACGTGACAAGGGGCTCACCTTGCTTGTGGATTACGACCTTTTCCTGCCCACCCTTTTTGTAGGAGATCCCGGCCGAATACGGCAGGTTCTGACCAACCTGGTGGGCAATGCGGTCAAATTCACCAAGGAAGGGCATGTACTGGTCCGTGTGACAGGCGTTCCGCATTCCCAGGCTCAGACATGCGACATCCATGTTGCCATCGAAGATACCGGCATCGGCATAGACGCGGACAAGATCAACCACGTTTTTGGTGAGTTCAATCAGGTCGAAGATGAACGCAATCGTCAATTTGAAGGTACCGGGTTGGGTCTTGCCATCAGCAGGCGCCTGATCACCATGATGGGCGGTTCGGTCTGGGTTGAAAGCGAACCGGGTCGGGGATCCTGTTTCGGGTTCAGGGTGTCGCTGCCCACGGCAGAAGGCCCACAGCCGGAACCTCCGAAACTGTCGGATTGCGTGAAACACGTCATGGTGGTCGAGGATCTGGCCGTAAACCGGGCTATTCTGGCGAAACAACTTGGCCGTTTAGGGGCCGAAGTGACGGTTTGCGCGTCAGGAGCCGAGGCGCTGGCAGAAATGCATGACGCAATTGAACTTGTCCTGTGCGATCATAATCTGCCAGATATGGATGGATTGGACCTGGCCATCACCCTTAAAGACCGTGGGTGGGGCGATGCCTCGGTCATCGTGATGTCTGCAAATCCATCTCTGATCCACACGCACCCGGCCCGCGACCTGATCAACGGTGTGTTGCAGAAGCCGATCCCCAGGGCCGAGTTGTATTCCAGGCTCGTGGCTCTCAGGGGTAATTCGCCGCCAGAATGTCGTTCTACGCAGCAAAGTTCCGTCTCTGTCAAAGAAGAAACCAAGGTATTGGAAACAAGGCGCATGAAGATACTTGCGGCCGAAGACAATCATACCAATCAGCTGATCCTGAAAAAGATGGTCCAAGACCTGCAAATAGACTTGCGATTTGCCTCCAATGGGATTGAAGCCGTTGAGATCTTTCAGGAGTTTGACCCGGACTTGATCTTCATGGATATTTCCATGCCGAAGATGGACGGCAAACAGGCCACTACTGAAATCCGCAGGATTGAGGTCGAAACAGGGCGTCATGTCCCGATCGTTGCCTTGACGGCTCATGCAATGGCCGGTGACGACCAGGGCATCTTGTCCGCGGGGTTGGATTACTACATGACGAAACCGCTGCGCAAAAATCATATTCATCAAATGATCCTGCAACACCAACCAGACGGGGTAAGCAATGTTATGGACAATCACCTCGTCCAGGAGCATTCACCCATGTGTGACCGCAAACAGGATCCTGCTTCATCTGGCTGAAAATATCCCGCGGAGCGCGAGGGGCTGGCCCCTCGCTCAGACCCGCAGCCCAAAACCGTAGCTGCAAGAGTTATCGATCAATCTGTCAGGGTCTCAGGCCGAATAGGGTCGAACAAAGACAGGTCTGTCCTCTTCCGACAGGTCAGCACGATACGCGTATCCGCCCGTATCGAAATCCAGCAGAGCTTTCGGGTCAGTCAGGCGGTGTTGAATGACATAGCGCGCCATTGCACCACGCGCCTTTTTGGCAAAGAAACTCACGATCTTCGGAGTGTCGTTCTTGTCTTCCATGAACACAGGAGTGACGACGCGCAGTTTCAAAGCGTGCGGGTCCACGGCACCGAAATACTCCTGACTGGCGCAGTTGATCAGAACGTCGCTGCCGATCTTGTTGCATTGTGCGTTCAGGGCCTTGCTCAACTGGTCGCGCCAATATTCATAAAGGTTCTTGCCGCGCCGGGTTTTTAGCTTGCTGCCCATCTCCAGTCTGTAGGGTTGTATCGCATCAAGTGGTCGCAAAACGCCATATAGGCCCGAGAGGATGCGCAGATGATCCTGTGCCCATGCCATTTCGTCAGGACCGAGCGAAGCTGCTTCCAGACCCTGATAGGTGTCACCTGCAAAGGCCAGCGCGGCCGGGCGCGTTGCCTTGGCGTCTGGCATGTCCGAAAAAGCACGATAGCGATCGCGATTCAGACGTGCCAGATCATCGCTCAGATCCATCAGCTTTTTCAGATCGCCAAGGGTCAGATTGCGTGCGGTTTTGGACAGTCTGATCGCATCATCCTGAAAATCGGGCTGTGTGACTTCAACGTCCCGCTCTGCCCAGTCCAGCCGCTTGGCCGGAGAAATCACTACCAGCATATCTGCCCTCTTTTCTTACCTGTTCCAGCGTATCTAGCCCGCCCCACGCAACACGTCCAGAAAGGCGGTGCCAAACCTTTGGTGACGTCGGTCGCCCAGCACCTGTTCAATCCCGCGCAGGTCGTCAGGGCGCATCTGAGCCACCTTCGCCAATTGTGAGGCCGAGCAGGTCAGCGGTTTGTCTATCCCGTCTGGCCCGCGGGACAATTGAGACTGTATTTCGAGCAAGCGGTCATAAATTTCGCCCTGATCGCGTCCGGCCAGCTTGCGTCGCGCCGGATGAACGGTTTCCGCTGTGCCAGCGATCACTTCAAGAAAGGTATCGCCATAGCGTTCCAGCTTCTTTGCGCCGACACCGCCAATACGTGCCATGTCGTCCAGTGTCATGGGGCGTTTTTCCGCCATTTCAATCAGGGTACGATCCGGAAAAATAACATAGGCCGGGACCCGCGCGGATTCTGCCAAAGCGCGTCTTTTCGCCTTGAGAGCAGAAAGCAATGGCGCATCTTCATCGGAGACCATGGCTTTCACGGAGGGGCGGCGGGTTGCCTTGCGCAGGGTGTCCTTGCGCAAGTTGATCCGTGCCTCGCCCTTCAGAATTGGTTTGGCGGCCTCGGTCATCCGCAAGGCGCCGTGACGTTCGGGATCGGGACGCACCAGATCGTGACCCATCATCTGGCGGAAGATGGCCTGCCATTGGGCGCGCGACCATTCTTTGCCGATGCCCCAGGTGGACAAACCATCATGACGGCGCGCGCGGATCTTGTCAGTCTCGTTCCCCAGAAGAATGTCGATCAGATGACCGCTGCCAAACCACTCATCAGTGCGAAGGATCGCAGACAAGGCCATTCGGACAGGCGTTGTGCCATCAAATATCTCAGGTGGTGTGTCGCACAGGTCGCACTTCCCACACGGCTCCGCCCGTTCTCCGAAATAGCCCAACAATGTCTGGCGGCGGCATTCCAGCGCCTCGGCCAACCCCAGTAGGGAATTCAACCGGGCATGATCGGCCATGCGGCGCTCGGGCGGAGCAAGACCCTCGTCAATCTGAGAGCGGCGCAGACGGATATCGTCGGGTCCGAACAGGGTCAGGGTTTCAGCGGGGCCACCGTCACGCCCAGCGCGCCCTATCTCCTGATAATACGCCTCGATCGATTTCGGCAGGTCGGCATGGGCGACCCACCTGATATCCGGTTTGTCGATGCCCATCCCAAAGGCAACTGTGGCAACCACGATCAGCCCGTCCTCGCGCGCGAAACGGCTTTCGACGATGCGGCGATCTTCGGCCTCCATACCCCCGTGATAGTGGCAGGCGGTGTGACCTTCTGCGCGCAAGGCTTGCGCCAGCACTTCGGTCTTGTTCCTTGTGCCGCAATAGACGATGCCGGATTGTCCTTTGCGCGCCTCAGCGAAATCCAGAATCTGCTTGCGCGGTCCGTCCTTGGCAGCAAAGGCCAGATGGATGTTGGGCCGGTCGAACCCGCGCAGGAACTTGCGGGGTTCGGTGCCGTCGAACAGTTTTTCGACAATCTCGTCCTGCGTTTCGGCGTCTGCTGTCGCTGTGAAAGCGGCCAGCGGTACGTCCAAGGCGCGCCGCAGCTCTCCGATCCGCAAATAATCAGGGCGAAAATCGTGTCCCCATTGGCTGACACAATGGGCCTCGTCCACTGCAATAAGACTGACATTGATCCTGCGCAGCATCCCCAGCGCCGAACCCGCAGCCAGACGTTCTGGCGCCATGTAAAGCAGCTTGAGCCGTCCGGCCTCCAGCGCTTCCCAAACGGCATCTGTTTCTTCAGGGGTGTTGCCAGATGTAAGGGCTCCGGCCTCAACGCCGGCTTCCTGCAACCCGCGCACCTGATCGCGCATCAGGGCGATCAGTGGAGAGATCACCACGGTCACCCCGTCGCGCAATAGGGCAGGCAGTTGAAAACAAAGGGATTTGCCACCCCCGGTAGGCATGATGGCCAGCACGTTTTCGCCCGCGGTCACGGCATCGACGATCTCTTCCTGCCCGGGGCGGAAATCGTCGAATCCAAAGACATCTCGCAGCAGGGGTGCGGCGTCGAACATGTGCGGGGGTGCCCTGTTATAAGGTTTATCTGCTCTTGAGACAGGACAATCACATACTAAGAATCGGTGAACAAGAGGTCAGTAGAAATAGACCGCATTGTTGATCAGGATGATCCGCAGGGCATACACACCGATCAGTACGACCAGAGGTGTTAGGTCGAGCCCACCCATATTGGGTAGGATACGGCGGATCGGGCCATAAATAGGCTCTAGAATACGGTTCAGCCCGTACCAGATTTGCGCAACCAGCTGTTGGTGCAGGTTAAGCACCTGAAAGTTGATCAGCCAGCTCATGATCACATGGGCCAGGATGATGAACCAGACAATGTCCAGGATCAGCAGCAGGATTTGGATCAGCGACAGCATGGGTTCTCCGTTCTCTTGTTGGCCGAGACCTAAGCACCCTTGCCGCAAAGAGCAAGTAGCCTGAACTCAACGCTTGCGAATTGGGCTAAAGGCCCGTCTTATAAAAGCAACGATAAACAGGGGCAGAGATGGCAGAAATATCCAAGCGCAGGCGCATCTGGGGCTGGTGGTTCTTTGACTGGGCCAGTCAGCCCTACCATACTTTGTTGGTTACGTTCGTTTTTGGCCCATACTTCGCGGGCGTTGCGGCCGGGTATTTCACCAATGAAGGGCTGGATGCGCAGGAGGCCGCTGCGCGAGCTCAGACGGTCTGGGCGAACTGCCTGACGATTACCGGGTTGATCATCGCGTTTGGCGCGCCGTTGCTGGGGGCGATGGCAGATGTCTCTGGTCGGCGAATCCCTTGGATCTTTGTCTTTTCGGTGATGTATGCCGTTGGTTCCGCTGCGCTTTGGTACACTCTGCCCGACGGCTCGAACATGTGGTTGATGCTGTCGGCCTTTGGTCTGGGCTTTGTCGGCGCGGAATACGCGCTGATCTTCATCAACTCACAGCTGCCCGATCTGGGAGATGACAGTGAAGTAGGTGAGATTTCGGGCTCGGGCTTTGCCTTTGGCTATTTTGGCGGCCTTATTTCGCTGGCGATCATGCTGGCTTTGTTTGTGGAACAGGCCAACGGCAAGACGTTGATAGGTTTGGACCCCATATTCGGTCTGGACGCGTCGCAACAACAGGGAACCCGCTTTGTTGGACCATTCACTGCCGGTTGGTTCGTCCTTTTCATGGTGCCGTACTTCCTTTGGGTTCGTGAGGACGTGCCGACGGACAAGTCAGGCACCGTTCGTGAAGCACTGCGATTGCTGGCGAAATCGGTATCTAACCTGCGCCATCGCGTCAGTTTGGCCAGTTACCTCGGCTCGTCCATGTTCTATCGCGATGCGCTGAACGGATTGTACAGCTTCGGGGGTGTCTATGCTCGGCTGGTTCTGGAGTGGGACCTGATCAAAATCGGTGTTTTCGGAATTGTCAGCGTGTTGGCGGCTGCCGCGTTTTCATGGATCGGGGGAAAGCTGGACAAAAAGCTCGGCCCCAAACCAGTGATTTTGGCGGCAATCTGGGTGCTGATCTTCGTCTGCGTGACAATCGTGATGATGGACCGGACGCAGATTTACGGTATCGCACTACCCGAAGGCTCGAACCTGCCGGATATGGTGTTCTTTGGTTGCGGTGTTCTGATCGGAGGCATGGGCGGTATTCTGCAATCGGCCAGCCGCTCGATGATGGTACGGCACACCGACCCCGAAGCCCCGGTGGAGAGCTTCGGACTTTATGGTCTGTCGGGCCGCGCGACCGCTTTTGCCGCGCCTTTGCTGATCGGGATTGCAACAACTGTGACCGGAAGTGCGCGGCTGGGGGTGTCACCCATCGTACTGTTGTTTATTCTGGGCCTATTCCTGATGCGTTGGGTGAGACCTGAAGGGGATCAGAGCGGATGATTTTATTACGTTATTTGGCATTTTTGGCCATCATGGCGCTGGCGAATACGGCGACGGCGCAGCCCCTGGCAAAGCAGTTGTTCGGGGCGCAGAAGGTAAGCTCGCAACAAAAAGCGGCTGCTTTCGGCAGTTATTCGCGTGGGTGCGCGGCCGGGTCGGTGCAATTGCCGGAAACCGGTCCGACGTGGCAGGCAATGCGTCTGTCGCGCAATCGAAACTGGGGACATCCCGAGGCAATCGATTACGTTCAGGACCTCAGCAAGTTTGCGGCACGGCAACCGGGTTGGAATGGTCTCTATATTGGGGATATCAGCCAGCCGCGGGGTGGCCCAATGACCTCGGGACACCGCTCTCATCAGCTGGGGCTGGATATCGATATCTGGATGCTTCCGGGCAATAACATGCGCCTGTCGCGCAAGGCGCGCGAGAACATCTCATCCATATCGCTGCGACGCTCGAACGGCGCCTACGTCAACAGCAACTGGACCAAACAGCATCATGCGGTGTTGCGCGAAGCCGCCAAGGACAAACGCGTGGCGCGTATCTTCGTGTTCCCCGGGGCGAAGGTTCAGATGTGCAACGATGAAAAAGGCAATCGTGCTTACCTGCGCAAGATAAGGCCTTGGTGGGGGCATCACTACCATTTTCACGTGCGCCTGAAATGCCCTAGAGGATCAAAGGGATGCGTCAACCAGGATGCACCACCCAAGGGCGATGGCTGTGCCGAGGCGCAACAATGGGTGCGTAACATCTTGAACCCGCCGCCGCCCGACCCGAACGCGCCGCCGCCCAAGAAACGCCGGGAATATGTTCTGGCCGATTTGCCAAAACAATGCGCCGCCATCTTGCAGTCCAAGTAAGTACGGCACTGTTTCTGGCTTCGGCGGCCCTGGGAGTGGATGTAAAAACTGCCACACACCAAGGCAGTTTTGCATGGCGTCACCAGGCGGATTGGTTTGGCGGATTCTCGGCGCTGCACATTTCGGACAATGGGCAGCAGATGATGGCGCTGAGCGACCGGGCCAGGTTGGTGACCGCGCGCATTGAGCGCCTTGATGGCGAGATCACCGGCCTGCGCATTCTGGGGCACTGGCCGGTTCTGTCCAGCAATGGGCACATCATGTCAGGCGGCGTTGGCGATTCCGAAGGGATTGCGGCGGCTCTGGACGGTGGGTTCTATATCTCATTCGAGGGGGTGCACCGCGTCGCCCATTACCCCGCACCGGGCACAAAGGCGCGTGTATTACCGCGCCCGCAGGCATTTCAGGACCTCGCCGACAATGGATCCTTTGAAGGTCTGGCCATCGATGGGCGCGGGCGGCTGTATACGCTACCGGAAACAAACCGCACCGCTCGTGGAGATATTCCCGTCTATCGCTGGAATGGCCAAACCTGGTCGACCCCTTTTGTTCTGCCCCAGCGTGGTTGGTTCAAGCCGGTTGCCGCTAATTTCGGTCCTGATGGACGATTTTATGTGTTGGAGCGAAGCCTCTCGGTAATCGGGTTTCGCTCGCGCCTGCGGCGATGGGATCTGGCAGGTAACGTGCCGAACGCCGAGGAAACCCTGTTCGAAACCGGAGCAGGGGCCCATGACAACCTCGAAGGCTTGTCGATCTGGCGGGATGATAACGGGCATTTGCGGGCCACGATGATTTCGGACGACAACTTTCTGGCACTGCAACGAACCGAGTTGGTCGAGTATCTGCTGCCCGATTGACACGCGGTACATGAAGGTCTAAACGCACAGCCTGCCTTGGGACGGTCCCTTGGCCAAGTCGCCGCTACCTTGTCAAAACGGGCATCAAAATATGCAACGCAACTTTATTCCCGGCATTCTTGCCATGGCCGCCATCGTGGTGGCCTCGAACATTCTGGTCCAGTTCCTGATCCTTGACGGGCTGTTGACCTGGGGTGCCTTCACCTATCCGCTGGCCTTTCTGGTCACTGATATCATGAACCGCGTCTATGGTGTGGGCCCGGCCCGCAAGGTCGTTTTCGCCGGCTTCGTCACCGGGGTGATCTGCTCGCTGATCGGCAGTCAGATCATGCTTCAGGGCGACGGCTTTACCTATGCTGCCGTGCCGCTGCGCATCGCCGTGGCCTCGGGCACCGCCTTCCTGATTGCGCAGCTGACCGACGTCACCGTGTTCAACGCCATGCGTGGCGGTCAATGGTGGCGCGCGCCGCTGGTATCGACTCTGGTAGGTTCAGCGCTGGATACCGCTTTGTTCTTCACCATCGCCTTCTCTGCCTCGGTCACCTTCTTTGGCGCCGATGCGGATGCTGCCATCAACTGGGCGTGGGAGCCCGTGCCCTTCATGCTGTCGGGTCCCGAGGCACCGCTGTGGGTGACGCTGGCCTTTGCCGACTGGTTGGTGAAACTGTCGCTGGCCCTGATCGCGCTGATCCCGTTCAAGGTGATCGTTGCGCGACTGACCGCTGCACAGCCTGCGTAAAAAAGTGCTTTGAGAATAGCGCATCTTGTGTCACGCTTCTTTCTAACCGCAACAGATAGAAAAGGAGGTGATCCAGTGTCAAGAAAGAGATTGGAGAGAGGTGTCGGAACAACCGGGGGGACCGCCTGCTAGGGCAGCCCTTGGCGGAGTGTTCGCTCCGGCTGGTCGATTGATCTAACCGACCCGACCTCCTGAACTTTCGAAGGGCCGTCCCGCCGGGGCGGCCCTTTCTGTTTTCACCCGTGCCAGTTATGGTCGAACCTATGTTGCGCATTACCGACGATATCACTCTGCAAGACTGGGAAATGACCGAGAGCTTTGTCCGCTCTTCCGGCCCTGGCGGGCAGAATGTGAACAAGGTCTCGACCGCCGTTGAGCTGAGGTTCGAGGCCGCGCGCTCCCCTTCTTTACCCGATCCGGTCAAGAACAGGCTGAAACGGTTGGCCGGGCGCCGCTGGACCAAGGATGGCGCGATCATCATCCAGTGTGAAGAAACACGGTCGCAAGCCCGCAACCGGGAAATCGCACGTACAAGGCTGGCCGAACTGATCACGCGTGCGCTGGTCCAACCCAAGCGGCGCATCGCAACAAAACCTACCTATGGCTCGGTCAAACGCAGGCTTGCTACGAAAAAGGCACGGGGTGACGTTAAGGCATTGCGAGGCAAGGTGTCCGAAGATTGATCTGGCATCTTGTCGGGGCGTTGGTAGTCTGGCCTTCAAAAGGTGCAGGAGAGTAACGCCATGAGGCTGGAGGGAAAAACCGCAATCGTCACTGGCGGAGCATCCGGGTTTGGTGCGGGGATCGTAAGGAAGTTCCAGGCCGAAGGTGCGCGCGTCATGATTGCTGACATCAATGGCGATGCTGCCCATGAGCTTGCTGGGCAGCTTGGTTCCGAAGCGGTTGCTCAGCAGGTCGATGTAAGCGACGGTGCTTCGGTTCAAAAGATGGCGGATGCGGCTTTCTCAACTTTTGACCATTTGGATATCCTGGTTAACAATGCCGGTGTGACTCACCTTCCAACGCCGCTCGAGGAGGTCAGCGAAGAAGATTTCGACCGTGTTTTCTGCGTGAACATGAAATCCGTCTATCTGACTGCCCGCGCGTTGGTGCCTCATATGAAGGCACGCGGGGCGGGTTCAGTGCTGAACGTGGCTTCAACAGCGGGCCTGTCGCCGCGCCCGAACCTGAACTGGTATAACGCCTCCAAGGGTTGGATGATCACCGCAACCAAAACGATGGCGGTCGAGCTTGCACCGTCCGGGCTGCGGGTGAATGCGATCTGCCCGGTCGCCGGGGAAACGCCATTGCTGAAATCTTTCATGGGTGAAGACACACCCGAAATCCGTGCCAAATTCCTGTCGACCATCCCCTTGGGCCGCTTTTCAACCCCTGAAGATATGGCTAATGCCGCCTGTTTCCTGTGTTCGGACGAGGCCAGCATGATCACCGGCACTGCGCTTGAGGTCGACGGCGGCCGATGCATCTGATCCGCTCTTCATCTGGCCAAAAATATCCCCGCCGGAGGCAGCGCGCGCCAGCGCGCTTTCCCGCTCAACCGCCGAGACTTACATGATCCCCGGACCAAGAAACCTGATCACGGATGTTCCCGGCCTGATAGTCGGCAACGCTCAGGACGGCGCTTTGAAATCCGGCACGACTGTCCTGACCGCCGCAGAACCGTTCGTGGCATCGGTCCACATTATGGGCGGTGCGCCGGGCACGCGCGAGACTGAACTTCTTGCTCCTGACAAGACGGTAACGCATGTGGATGCGATATCGCTGTCCGGCGGATCGGCGTTCGGGCTGGATGCCTGTTCCGGTGTCTCGGATGCATTGCGCCAGTTGGGTAGGGGTTTTCCGGTTGGTGATGTTGTGGTGCCAATCGTACCAGGTGCGATCCTGTTTGATCTACGGAATGGCGGCGACAAGACCTGGGATGTAAATCCCTATCGTGCCTTGGGGCGTGCTGCGTTCGAATCCGCGTCGGACAAGTTCGAACTCGGAACCGCAGGTGCGGGAACCGGGGCTCTGACCGCGATGCACAAGGGTGGGTTGGGCTCAGCCTCGCTTGTTCTGGACAACGGTGTCACCGTGGGAGCACTTGTTGCGGTCAATCCGCTGGGAAGTGTCACCACGCCGGGTGACAGGCATTTCTGGGCTGCCCCATTTGAAGTGGACGATGAGTTTGGCGGATTTGGGCCTGATCCCAGTGCTGGACTTGGCTATCCAACGGTCAGTCGAAAAGCGCAGGTGATGCAGCCGGCGAATCCGGACAAGGCCAATACCACGATTGCCATCGTTGCGACTGATGCTGCCCTGACCAAACCGCAGTGCCAGAGGTTGGCCGTTGCTGCCCATGACGGTATTGCCCGCGCCGTTGTGCCCGCCCACACGCCCGGCGATGGTGATCTGGTGTTCGGGGTCAGCACCGGCGCGCGGGTGATCACCTCTGATGCCGAACCAGGTGTCATCGGGCACGCGGCTTCGCTTTGCCTGGCGCGGGCCATTGCGCGCGCCGTTTTTCTGGCGACTCCGGCAGCAGGCGACTTATTGCCGTGCTGGTCCGGGGTACATGACAAAAGTTAAGGACACCCTATTTGTCGCAGTGGCACAGTGAACGCGCGCGGCAATCTGCGCGTTGACTCTTTTTTGCGCCGACGGTCCATTCGGCGCAGCCATATTGTATCGGAGCAAAAGCTATGAATCGCATCCTCGCTACCGCAATCGTCGGTCTTCTGGCCCTTCCTGCTTATGCTGAAGGCGACGCTGAGGCGGGCAAGAAAACCTTCAACAAGTGCAAGTCCTGCCACATGATCGCTGACCCGGCAGGCGAAGTGATCGTCAAGGGTGGCAAAACCGGCCCCAACCTCTATGGAATCGCTGGCCGCACCGCCGGTACCGTTGAGGGTTTCAAATACGGAGACAGCATCGTTGCTGCGGGTGAGAACGGCCTGGTTTGGGACGAAACTACATTTGTCGAGTATGCTCAGGACCCGAAGGCATTTCTGAAATCCTATTTGGATGACACGTCTGCCAAATCGAAAATGACATTCAAACTGAAAAAAGGAGGCGAAGACGTCTATGCGTATATCGCAAGTGTATCGGGTGAATAACACCTGATACTGTGCACCACTGCACAAGGACCAAAGGCCGCAGCCCCTGCGGCCTTTGGTGCGATTGATAACATTGTGGAACAGCGACACTTTGATATCAAACGGCGGTTCGCGGAAAACGCCGAAACGCCAAGCCGACCCGGCAACAGCTATATTCAACATCAGCGCCCGTCAGGCGAATTGGCAGCAGGAGAGGACAGATGGGTATCATGATCCCAGCTTGGGTCAATGGTGAGTTGACCCCTGTAGACAAGCTTGAAGTTCACGAAAAGGGGCTCAAGCACAAGGCTGTGTCGGTTTTTGTTGTTCGGGGTACCGAGATCCTGTTGCAGCGTCGGGCGCTCGGTAAATACCACACGCCCGGCCTTTGGGCGAACACCTGCTGTACGCATCCAGATTGGGACGAAAGCTCGTCCACCTGTGCTGTGCGCCGCCTGCATGAAGAGCTTGGCATCACAGGTCTTTATCCCGAATACCGACACCGTCTGGAATACCACGCCGATGTGGGCAACAGCATGGTGGAAAACGAGGTTGTCGACGTCTTTCTGGCCCATGTTCGCGGCCCGCTGAAAATCGCGCCCAACCCGGATGAAGTCATGGAAATCCGTTGGATCGATTATCACGATCTGCTGGCCGAGGTAAAACGTCATCCGGACCGGTTTACGCCATGGCTGAAGATATACCTTCACAACCACGCCGACACGATTTTTGGCCCTGATCTGATCATTTCGGCCAAATCCTGACCCAGGCTGAAAATCCGTGCCTTGCAAGGGCGGCTCAGGCCGCCTAAATCAACGCGTTATGGCCAAACAGAAGACAGACCCGAATTACAAGGTAATTGCCGAAAACCGGCGCGCCCGCTTCGATTATGCAATCGAAGAGGACATCGAATGCGGTATCGTTCTGCAAGGGTCCGAAGTCAAATCCCTGCGCGCGGGCGGCTCCAACATCGCCGAAAGCTATGCCATCGTCGATGACGGAGAGTTGTGGCTGGTCAACAGCTACATCGCGCCGTATGAGCAGGCCAAAGTGTTCAAGCATGAAGAGCGCCGCCGTCGCAAGCTGCTGGTGTCCCGCAAACAGATGTCCGATTTGTGGAATGCAACCCAGCGCAAGGGCATGACGCTGGTGCCGTTGGTTTTGTATTTCAACCACAAGGGGCTGGCCAAGATTAAGATCGGCATCGCCAAGGGTAAGAAAACCCATGACAAGCGCGAAACCCAGGCCAAGCGCGATTGGTCACGGCAGAAACAACGCTTGTTGAAAGACCACAGCTAGAACGCCATCGCCGCCTGTACCGCGCGTTGCCAACGGTCATAGGCTGCATCGCGGTCGGCTTGGTCCTGCGTTGGCTCGAACCGGCGATCCAGCGCCCATGTTTCCGCAAACCCGGCCTGATCCGGGTAAATCCCGGCTTTCATGCCTGCCAGCCATGCGGCGCCAAGGGCTGTCGTCTCCTGCATTACGGGGCGGTCCACAGGCGCGCCAAGACAGTTCGACAGGCCTTGCATGGTCCAGTCAGACGCGCTCATCCCGCCATCGACACGCAGGATGACGTCGGCGTCGGCGCCCCAGTCTCCCTGCATGGCGTGCCACAGGTCGCGGGTCTGGAAGGCGATGCTTTCCAGCGTGGCGCGGGCGATCTCTGCCCGGCCTGAATTGCGTGTCAGCCCGAACATCGCGCCGCGGCAATCGGGTTTCCAATAGGGTGCGCCAAGGCCGGTGAAGGCCGGCACAAGCACCACATGCTGGTTTGGATCGGCCTGAGCCGCAAGTTCGCCACTTTGCGGAGCTGAATCAATGATCTGCAACGCGTCACGCAGCCATTGCACGGCGGCCCCTGCGATAAAGATCGACCCTTCCAGCGCATAGGTTCGCTGGCCGTCCAGCTGGTAAGCGATCGTCGTCAGCAGGCGGTTTTTCGACTGAACCGGTTGTGCGCCTGTGTTCAGCAGCGCAAAGCAGCCCGTGCCATAGGTTGATTTCATCATACCGGGCCGAAAACAGGCCTGCCCGATGGTCGCGGCTTGCTGGTCGCCTGCTACGCCCAGAATGGGAATGTCGCCCCCGAACAAAGTGGTGGTTCCGAAATCCGAGGCGCAATCCTTCACTTCGGGCAAAAGGTTCATGGGCACATCCAGCAGGTCGCAGATCTCAGCGCTCCAGGCACCTTTATGGATGTCGAACAGCAAGGTGCGGGCGGCGTTGGTGGCATCGGTGGCATGAACGCGGCCTTCGGTCAGCCGCCAGATCAGGAAACTGTCGATCGTGCCAAACAGCAGCTCTCCGGCTTCCGCCCGTGCGCGGGCACCCGACACGGTATCCAGCAGCCATTTGACCTTGGTGCCCGAGAAATACGGGTCCAGCAGCAGACCGGTCTGGGCGGTGACGTCATCCTCGCACCCGGCTTGCTTGTAGCGGGCGCAGATATCGGCGGTGCGTCGGTCCTGCCAGACGATGGCATTGTGGATGGCTTTGCCAGTCTGCTTGTCCCAGACAACCGTGGTTTCGCGCTGGTTGGTGATCCCGATCCCGGCGATCTGATCGGTCGAAATGCCGGTGGTTTCCATCACCTCGCGGCACACATGCAGAACGCTGGACCAGATATCTTCGGAGTCATGTTCGACCCAACCTTCCTGTGGGAAGTGCTGCGGAAACTCTTGTTGTGCGGTGCCAACAGGCTGCATCTGCGCGTCAAACAGTATGGCGCGTGAGGACGTGGTGCCTTGATCGATTGCCAGAATATAGGTCATGTCCGCTCTCCCCCGGTCTCGTTTTGCCGGACTTTAGCGCAAACAATGGCGCAGGGGCCAGTACAGAAATCAGGCCGGATTGACCGGAATATTGTCGATCAGGCGGACGCCGTCTGTCCAGGCCGTGACGAACAGGCGGGCTGGCTGGTTGGCGCTGGACAGGCTTTCCAGCGTCTCAGCACAGCGGAGATCGATATACTCGACTTCGGTGAAACCGACCTTCAGCAAGGTTTCCTTGGCATCCTGCGCCAGCATGGCAAAGCCTGCTCCCTCGGCCAGATCGTCGGCCACCTGCCGCATGACGCTGTTCATTTGTTCTGCAATCTTCAATCCCTGGGTGGAAAGAAGAAGGTTGCGCGACGACATCGCCAGGCCCGACGGTTCTCGTACGGTCGGGCAGCCGATCACCTCGATTGGGATATTCAGATCGCGCGCCATCCGGCGGACAACCAGCAGCTGTTGATAGTCTTTTTCCCCGAAATAGGCTCGATCCCCCCGTGTTTGCAGGAACAGCTTGGCGACCACCGTGGCCACGCCTTCGAAATGTCCGGGGCGGAAAGGGCCTTCCATCACGTCGGTCAGACCGGCGACCGATACCGTCGTCGAAAACCCTTCCGGATAGACTTCCTGCGGGTCCGGCACATAGACCGCATCGACTCCGTACGGGGCAAGCTTTCGGGCGTCCTCATGTTCGGTGCGGGGGTAATTTGCCAGGTCTTCGGGGTTATTGAACTGCTTGGGGTTCACAAAGATCGTCACGATCACCCGGTCGCAGCCCTGTTTCGCCGCCTGTGCCAGTGACAAATGCCCCTCGTGCAAAGCGCCCATGGTCGGAACCACGCCGATGGTCTCACCGTTTCGATGCCAAGTGGTGGTTTTGGCACGCAGCTCGGCCAGAGAGCGCAAAATCGGTGCGGTCATGTCTTTTGCCCTTTGGCCGGAGCCTGATCGGCAAAGACGTGTTCGTCTGCCGGGAAGGTCCGCGCGCGGACTTCGGCGGCGTATTCCGCAATGGCCGTTTCTGCCAACGGACCCAGCTCGGCATAGCGTTTGACGAATTTGGGTTTGAAGGCGGTGAAAAAGCCCACCATGTCGTCCACGACCAAAATCTGCCCGTCACAGCCCGCAGATGCACCGATGCCGATGGTCGGGATCGCAATCTCTTCGGTGATCTGGTTCGCCAGACCTTGCGGTACTTTCTCCAGAACGACCGAGAACGCGCCAGCCTCGGTCACGGCGTGGGCGTCTGCCATGACGGCTTCAGCCTGCTCGTCACGGCCCTGCACCTTATAGCCGCCCAGCGTGTTGATCGATTGCGGCGTCAATCCGATATGAGCCATCACCGGGATGCCTCGTTTCACCAGAAAGCGGATGGTTTCAGCCATTTCGACCCCGCCTTCCAGTTTGACCGCGCCTGCACTTGTGTCCGCCATCAAGCGTGCGGCGTTACGAAAGGCTTGTGTCGGGCTTTCCTCATAGCTTCCGAAAGGCATGTCGATGACCATCATCGCCCTGTCCAGGCCGCGAGACACGGCTTGACCGTGCAGGATCATCATCTCCATCGTGACCCCCAGCGTGGAGTCCAGCCCGTGCAGCACCATACCAACGCTGTCACCGACCAGAACAAAGTCGCAATGCGCGTCCATCAGGCGCGCCATTGGCGTGGTATAGGCGGTCAATGAGACCAGCGGCTCGCCACCTTTTCGGGCGCGAATATCCTCGGCGTTCGGGGCTTTCTTGCGGGCGGTGGCGCTCATGGATCGCTCCTGCAGTATTATGTTGCAGTGCGGCATAGCAGATCGGACGGGGCCGAAGAAACCCCGGTTGCGCGAACATTCCCTTGATTGACCTCAGGTTTACAGGAAGACTGTCGGTAAAACGGCCCTGAAAACAAGGGCACAACCAGTTTCAGTAGGGAGAGTTCACATGACAAAATTCATGTTTCGGACATTTGCATCGACCCTGGCCGTAGGGGCCAGCCTGCTTGCCACGCAGGCTTTGGCCAAGTCGGACATCACTATCGCGATGCAGCTTGAACCCCCGCATATGGATCCGACAAGCGCCGCAGCGCAAGCCATCGATTCGGTGGTCTATACTAATGTTTTCGAAGGCTTGACCCGCTTCATGGGCGATGGTTCGGTTGTGCCCGGCCTTGCCGAAAGCTGGGAGATATCCGAGGACGGTACGGTCTACACCTTCAAACTGCACGACGGGGTGACTTTCCATGACGGCACGACCATGGATGCAGAGGATGTCAAATTCAGCCTTGATCGCGCGACCGCCGAAGACAGCGCGAATGCACAGAAGGCCCTGTTTGCCGGTATTGAAAACGTGGAAGCGACGGACCCGCTGACCGTCAAAGTCACCCTGTCAGAGCCAAACGGAAATTTCCTGTTCAACTTGGCTTGGGGCGACGCAGTAATCGTTGCGCCCGAGAGCATTGAAAGCATCAAGACCAATCCAGTTGGCACTGGCGCCTATACCTTTGGTAACTGGGTGCAGGGTGACAGCATCACGCTGAACCGAAACCCCAATTATTGGGGCGAACAACCTGCATTAGAGACTGCAACCTTCAAGTTCATCTCGGACCCGACTGCCGCTTTTGCCGTCATGATGGCCGAGGATGTAGACGTATTTGACAACTTCCCCGCGCCAGAAAACCTGCCTCAGTTCGAGGCCGATCCGCGCTTTCAGGTTTTGGTCGGTTCGACCGAAGGCGAAACGATCCTGTCCACCAACAACAAGCAACCTCCGTTTGACAGTATTCTGGTCCGGCAGGCACTGGCACATGCCATCGACCGGCAGGCCATCATCGACGGCGCGATGTTCGGCTATGGCACCCCGATCGGAACCCATTTTGCGCCGCATCATCCGGCGTATGTCGATCTGACTGGCAATTCGGCTTACGACCCTGAAAAAGCAAAGGCGTTGCTGGCAGAGGCAGGATTCGAAAACGGGTTTGAGACCACGTTGCATCTGCCGCCGCCGTCTTATGCCCGCCGTGGGGGCGAAATCATAGCGGCGCAGTTGGCCGAGGTCGGCATCACTGCCGAGATCATCAATGTGGAATGGGCGCAATGGTTGGAAACGGTGTTCAAGGGCAAGGAGTTCGGCCTGACCATTGTCAGCCACACGGAGCCTATGGATATCGGCATTTATGCGCGCCCTGATTATTACTTCCAGTATGACAGCACGGACTTTCAGGCGCTGATGGACACGCTGAACACCACCACCGACCCCGAAGAACGCACCCGTTTGCTGGGTGAGGTACAGCGCCTTATTTCAAGCGACTATGTCAATGGGTACCTATTCCAGTTGGCCAAGCTGGGCGTTGCGAAAGTCGGAGTTCAGGGCCTTTGGGAGAACGCGCCCACCGCCGCAATCGATCTGACTCAGATCAGCTGGTCTGAGTAACAGTACAGCCCGCGCCGCGCTGGGCGGCCCGGGCCTTCCATTGTGTCAGGGTGTTCTCACGCATGTTCTTGCTCCGTGCCATTCCCATCTTGGTTTTAGGTGTTTTCCTGGTGTTCAGTTCTTCGGTCGCCGCCACGGCTCAGAATGTGTTGGGTGGGCGGCTGGATGCCCTGTCCGGAACGCCCGAGAACCCGTTGGATGTTGGGATCGGCATTCGCATCGATCAGATCACCGGTGTTGATCAAAAGGCTGAAAACTACGGCGCGGTTGTGGTCTTGCGGGTGGAATGGACCGATCCTGCGTTGGCGTTTGATCCTGAGGAACAGCGGAGGGATGTCCGGGTCTTCAACCCGCCCGACCTTGCCAATCATGCCGCAAGTATCGGTTCTGTTCTGCCGGCTTTTGTCATTCACAATCAGCAGTCCAACAAATGGATTCACGAATCCGCTGCATCCCTGCGGTACGACGGACGGGTGCTGTATGTCGAAAAATCGTCTCTTACGCTCCAAGCGCCACATTTTAATTTCCGAAAATACCCGTTCGACACGCAGGAGTTTCATTTCGAGGTCGTTTCGGTCTTTCCGTCTGAATACGTCACTTACCATCCGCTGAACGAATTCTCTGGCCTCGGAGATCAGCTGGGCGAAGAAGAGTGGATTTTGAACAATGCCCGGTTGGAAACGTCCAGGGTCCTAGGGCTATCCGGCAAAGAAAGCGATCAGGTCGCGCTTGTTTTTGAAGGCAATCGACATCTGACATACTACGTCATTCGGGTTTTCCTTCCGATGCTTGTCTTGATCTCGGTCGGCTGGGCGCTGTTTTTTCTGGATGAATACCGCCGGAGGATCGAGATTGCAGGCGGCAACCTTCTGGTCTTTGTCGCGTTCAACTGGGCAATATCCGCTGATCTGCCCAAGCTGGGTTATCTGACTTTTCTGGATTTTGTCCTTCAGTGCATGTTTCTGATGACCGGGGCGCTGATCGTGTTCAACGTCGCACTGCGACGACTGAAAGTGTCCGGCAAGGAGCGAACGGCGCGAACCCTGGACAACTATGCGATCAAATGGATCTATCCACTGGGGTATGCCGCGATCGTGGCCTATGCGGTTTCTGCTTTCCTTCTGGTGCATTAGACGCTGGACCCGCGCGTGATGTGACCCTAACGTGGTGCCAATGCTCCGCTACGTCCTCAAACGACTGATTTCCTTGCTTGTCAGCCTGGCCGTCGCCTCGGTGGTCATCTTCGCGGTGATCGAGGTCGCCCCGGGTGATCCGGCGTCGTTCATGCTGGGCGTCAACGCGCAGGAGGACACGCTGGCCGCTTTGCGGGTCGAGCTGGGTTTGGATGGGTCCAAGATACAGCGATACTTCAATTGGGTGGGTGGCATGCTGGGGGGCGATTTCGGCACCTCATACACCTACCGCACGCCAGTGTCGCAGATGATCGCGGACCGGCTTTGGGTGTCGTTACCCTTGGCACTTTACGCGCTGACTCTGTCCACCTTGATTGCCTTTCCGGCCGGAATCTATGCCGCTGCGCGTCGGGGCAAACCGGGGGACCTTGCAGTGATGGGGGCGACGCAGCTTGGGATTGCTGTGCCCAATTTCTGGTTTGCGATGATGCTTGTGCTGATCTTCGCCATCAACCTGCGCTGGTTCAATGCAGGCGGGTTTGTGGGTTGGGGCGACGGAGTGTTAGCGGGCCTGCATTCGCTGACCTTGCCTGCTGTGGCTCTTGCCCTGCCACAGGCTGCGATTCTGGCGCGTGTCATGCGGTCGGCTTTGCTGGACATTCTGGGTGAGGACTTCATGCGTACGGCTCGGGCCAAGGGCCTGTCCCGCCGTCAGGCCCTTTGGCGGCACGGGGTGCGAAATGCGCTGATCCCGGTGCTGACCATCATAGGCTTGCAGTTTTCCTTCCTGCTGGCGGGATCGATCATCATTGAACAGGTTTTCTATCTGCCGGGACTCGGGCGGCTGGTGTTTCAGGCCATTTCTGCCCGAGACCTCATCGTTGTGGAATCGGTCGTGATGCTGCTGGTCTTTGCCGTGATAACTGTCAATTTCCTTGTCGATCTTGCTTATGCGGCCGTGGACCCAAGACTGAGGAGCAGGACATGAACCGGAACCTGATCCTTGGAGCTTTGCTGTCGTCGCTGGTGGTTCTGGCCGCGTTGGTCTCGTTCGTCTGGACCCCCTACGACCATGCCGCGCTGAACATTCCCGATAAATTGCAGCCACCAAACGGGCAGCATTGGTTTGGAACCGATCATTTCGGCCGCGACATATTCTCGATGATCATGGTCGGTGCACGTACGTCGATTGCGGTGGCGCTGGTGGCCGTCGGCATCGGCATGGCACTTGGCGTTCCTCTTGGCCTGGCAGCGGCCGCGCGCAAAGGCTCATGGCTGGATGAGGTCATCATGCGTGGCAACGATCTGGTCTTCGCTTTCCCGTCGCTGGTGATCGCCATCCTGATCACGGCAGTCTATGGCGCCGGAGCGATCAACGCCATTGTTGCGATCGGCATTTTCAACATCCCCGTCTTTGCCCGGATCACCCGCGGGGCAGCTTTGTCACTTTGGGAGAGAGAGTTCATCCTCGCCGCCCGTGTGTCGGGCAAAGGAGTGGCGCGGATATCAGCGGAACATATTCTGCCCAATGTCGCCAATCTGCTGATTGTGCAAGGGACCATCCAGTTCAGCCTTGGTATTCTGGCCGAAGCGGGACTGTCATATGTCGGCCTGGGCGCGCAGCCTCCGACGCCCAGCTGGGGCCGGATGCTGGCAGATGCGCAGACGATGGTCAGTTTTGCCCCGCATTTGGCTCTGATTCCGGGGCTGGCGATCATCGTTACAGTGCTGGGTCTGAACGTGCTGGGCGATGGTCTGCGCGACTGGCTGGACCCTCGGATCAGGGTGGCGCGGGCATGAGTTTGTTGCAGATTGAAAACCTGTCGCTGATGATCCACGGGACACCGATCCTGAAACAGGTCAGCCTGTCCATTGCCCCCGGTCAGATCGCGGCCGTGACAGGTGAAAGCGGCTCGGGCAAATCGATGACCGCTTTGGCGGTGATGCGATTGCTGCCGCATGGGGCCAGCGTGGAAGGTGCGATCCGGCTGGACGGTCAGGATCTGCTGACACGGTCAGAATCCGATATGTGCACTTTGCGCGGTGCGGCCATGGGGATGGTGTTCCAGGAACCGATGACAGCGCTCAATCCGGTGAAAACCATCGGTGAACAGGTGATGGAAACGATCCTGATCCACAAGGCGATGCCCCAGCCTCAGGCCCGAACACGCGCCGAAGAGGTGCTGACCCGCGTCGGCCTACCACCTGATCGGCTCCCCCTTTCACGCTACCCGCATGAGCTGTCCGGCGGGCAAAGGCAACGCGTGGTTATCGCTATGGCCATCGCTCTGCGCCCCAAGCTGTTGATCGCGGACGAGCCGACGACAGCGCTGGACGTCACGACACAGGCGCAGATCCTCGACCTGCTCAAGGGGCTGGTGTGCGAATATGACATGGGGCTGCTGATGATCACCCATGATCTGGCCGTTGTCTCTGATATGGCGGATCAGATCACCGTCATGCGCCACGGAGAAGTGGTTGAAAGCGGGGCCACACAGCACCTGCTGCGTCACATGCAACACCCCTATTCCCGAATGCTGTTCGAGGCGTCTGGCCATCAGGTCACTTTGCCGGAACCCGCGCAACCACAAACGTTGCTGGAGGTAAGCCAAGTTGTCCGGGACTACCGCCTGCCCTTAAAAGGCCTGTTGGACGCGCCGCGCCATCACCGGGCAGTGGATGGTGTCAGTTTCTCCCTCAACCGGGGGGAGCGGTTGGGTTTGGTAGGTGAATCCGGATGTGGAAAATCGACCCTAACGAGGGCAATATTGGGCCTGGAGGACGTTCAGTCCGGCCAAATTCGGCTGGGTGGTCAGCCGGTTTTCACGGGGCACGAACCCAACCTTGCAGTCCGCCGGAAGATGCAGGTGGTGTTTCAGGATCCATATGGCAGCTTCAACCCCCGCCACCGTGTCGCGCGACTGATCACCGAGCCTTTCCATTTGCTGGACACCCCGCCAACCGGATCAGAACGACAGGATCAGATATCTGAAATTCTGACGGCGGTCGGCCTCGGCCCCGACGACGCGGGCAAGTACATCCATGAGTTTTCGGGCGGGCAACGACAACGGATCGCTATTGCACGCGCCCTGATCATTCGGCCCGAACTCATATTGTTCGACGAGGCGGTTTCGGCCCTCGATGTTTCTGTCCGTGCTCAGATCCTCGATCTGCTCGCCGAATTGTGTGAAGCCTATGACCTGACCTATCTGTTCATCAGCCATGACCTGAGCGTTGTCCGCACGATCACCGACCGTGTGATGGTGATGCAGTCCGGGCGGATCGTTGAACAGGGTCAGACAAAGCAGGTGTTCGAAGACCCGCAGCACCTGTACACGCAAAGCCTGATTGCCGCTGCGCCCCAGTTGCCCGAGATAAAGTCACTGACGGCGTAAAATCCTTTTTTAGAGCCTGATTGGAGGCCCAAAATGACTCAGAAAACTTGGTTTGATCCCACCTTGTGCCTGATCGGCGGGCGCTGGACCCAAGCGGATACGGGCGACAGCCTGCCTTTGATCAACCCTTCGGACGGGACCGAGATTTGCCGAATCGCCCGAGGGTCCGAGGCGGATGTTGACGCGGCGGTCAAAGCTGCCCGATCTGCGTTGAAGGGTGATTGGGGGCGAAGGACGGCCTTGGAGCGCGGCCGTATCCTGACCCGGTTGGGCCAACTGGTGCAGGAACGGGTGGACGATCTGGCGCGGCTTGAGGCGATGGATGTCGGCAAACCGCTGACGCAGGCCCGGGCAGACGCGGTCGCCCTGGCGCGCTATTGCGAGTTCTACGGCGGTGCGGCGGACAAGGTGATGGGCGAGACCATTCCCTATCTCGATGGCTACACCGTCTATACCCTGCGCGAACCGCATGGGGTGACGGGCCATATCGTGCCCTGGAACTATCCGATGCAGATTATCGGGCGTTCGGTCGGGGCGGCGTTGGCCATGGGCAACGCATGTGTTCTGAAACCAGCGGAAGAGGCCTGCCTGACCGCGTTGGCCTTTGCCCATCTTGCGCAACAGGCCGGGCTGCCAGCCGGAGCATTGAACGTCGTGCCCGGTCTGGGGGCCGAGGCAGGCGCGGCGCTGTCCGGACATTCGGGTGTAAACCACATCTCGTTCACCGGTTCTGTTGCCACAGGGGCCCTTGTGCAGCGGGCGGCGGGACGCAACGTGGTGCCCGTGACGCTGGAACTGGGCGGGAAATCCCCGCAATTGGTTTTTGACGATGCCGATCTGAATGCAGCGCTGCCGTTTCTGGTGAATGCGGGTGTCCAAAATGCGGGCCAGACCTGTTCCGCCTCATCCCGCATCCTGGTGCAGCGGGGCGTCTATGAGCAGGTCAGATCGCGCATGGCCAAGGCCTATGAAGAACTGACCGTCGGGCCGGCGATGCAGGATCTGCGCGTTGGACCGTTGATCTCGGACCGGCAGAGACAGATTGTCAGGGGCTTTCTGAAAACAGCCACGGACCTGACTATCGCTGCGCAGGGGCAGATTGTCGATGACGCGCCAGAAACCGGAGCCTATGTCCGGCCCACTTTGTTCGCAGACGTGCCACCAGATCATCAATTGGCACAGGCCGAGATTTTCGGCCCGGTTCAGGTTCTGATCCCGTTTGACACCGAAGAACAGGCTCTGACCATAGCGAATAGTACGGAATACGGCCTGGTCGCCAGCGTCTGGACGCGGGACGGTGCGCGACAGATGCGGTTGGCGAAAGCGCTGCACTCAGGTCAGGTTTTCATCAACAACTACGGTGCAGGCGGCGGCGTTGAACTGCCGTTTGGTGGGGTGGGAAAATCCGGCCATGGCCGCGAAAAAGGGTTCGAAGCTTTGTACGGCTTTTCACAGTTGAAGACAGTTGCCGCGTTTCACGGGTAACATTTACCCAGGCAGTTCAGATCAGCTTTGCTTCCAATGCGTGATTGCCCCAAATCTGTGATGTCCGCGTGGCAGAATGCCCACTGAACCAACCTCCGACGACTTCGTCGGCAACCTTGGCGCTGGGGGGGAACTTTTGTCTGCCGCCGTCTGCCAGGATCACCAAGTCAAACCAGACCCGAACTGAATACGGCGCATTGATCCGGCCTGAATTCAGGTTGTACTTGTGCCAGTGTACCGGGCAGCTTAGGAAAACGACCTTGTTGAATTGTGCCCCCATCTCGGCGGCTTTCATGACGACATTGCAGCCGTGGCTGTGGGCAACCACATCGCAGCCGTGATAAGCCTCAAGATCTATCCAGTTTTTCAGGTGTTTGGCAGCAATATGTCGGCCGCGGTCGGACCACCGGCCCTCCCATTCATAGTAGTTCCGCCCTGAAAAGATGTCGTTGCGATGCGGCTTGATGTAATTATGCAGATCTCCGACATGGGGATAGTACCATGTGGGGTCGGGATTGACTTCGAAGTGCGTGCCATGAACAAGAAGCAACCCCGGGACACCGGCTTTCTGTTGCGCGGGCGCCGTTGGAACCTTCGAACCCAGCGGGTCTGAAATCAGAGCGGACGACAACACAGTAAGCAAATCTTGCGAGAGCGGCTCCAACTGCGCCCAACGTGCCGTAAACACACCAAGCCAAAGACGTGGCGGAAAAGATTCCGGCGAATACAGTTTGAGGCACGAACTCAGTGCGGCAAGAGCAACAATTGAATCAGGGGCTGCCAGACCAAGCTTCAAAGCAGCGTCAATATGTTCGAGGTTCGGCTGTTCTTCTGCTGCTCTGATCGCCTCGAATAAACGTTGGTAATACCCCTCAGGCTCTGGCGAAGTAAGCAGGTCAACGGGCCTTAGGTCGCCGGGGCCAACAAAGAAACGCATGTATTCGTGGGCGGATATTTGGCGGTCGTCAATTGGCCGGAATCCGAGCATGACAAGCTGTTTGGACAGAACGGCATCGTCAGTTTCTTCCAAATCGCGGCCCAACAGGAAAAGGTCGCTGTCATTGTTTTCGGCTTGCAGAAACTGCGCGCGGGATATCAGGTATGCGGCGTAGGAAAAAAGTGAAAGCTCGTCTCGGGATCCGCGGGTTTCGTAGAAGTTCTTTGGTTCAAAAATCATTGTATCTCAACCTTAATGCTCGTTGGGAATGCTTTCCAAACTAGCATCAGGTGAGTTGCTGACAAATGTTGAACTCGCCGCCGTGGTTCAGACGATCACTTCGATCGCCTTTTGCTCTCCGACATCAAACACCCGCTTATATCGCTCGATCTGGTCTTTCGGCCCCATCGCTTTTTCCGGGTTGTCCGACAGTTTCACCGTCGGGCGTCCATTGGCCGATACCGCTTTGCAGACCAATGAGAACGGCGCCAGCGCGTCATTGGGAACGAGCCTGCGAAAATCGTTGGTCAGCAAGGTTCCCCAACCGAAGGAAATATTGGCGCGGCCCGCAAACTGGGCATGCAATTCCTGAATTTTCTCTACATCCAGACCGTCAGAGAAAATGATCCGTTTCCGTGTCGGGTCTTCACCGCGCGCTTTCCACCAGTCGATGGCAACCTCGGCTGCCGCTGCCGGGTCTCCGCTGTCGATGCGAATGCCGGTCCAACCCGCCAGCCAGTCAGGAGCATTGTCCAGAAACCCCTTGGTGCCATAGGTGTCGGGCAGGATGATGCGCAGGTTGCCGTCATGCTCGTCATGCCAGTCGCTGAGCACGTCATAAGGGGCTTGCGCCAACGCTTCATCCGTGTCGGCCAGTGCGGAATAGACCATGGGGAGTTCGTGCGCATTGGTGCCGATGGCCTCGACCTCGCGTCGCATGGCAATCAGGCAGTTCGAGGTTCCGGTAAAGGATTCGCCCAACCCTTCGATCATCGCCTGCACGCACCAATCCTGCCACAGGAAGGAATGCCGCCGTCTGGTGCCGAAATCCGCGATCCCAAGCCCGTTTATCGAGCTCAACTTTTCGATCTTCTCCCAAACTCGGGTCATCGCGCGGGCGTACAGCACCTGCAATTCGAACCGGCGCATATCGTTCAGCACAGCGCGCGAGCGTAATTCCATCAACACCGCCAGCGCGGGGATTTCCCACAACATGACCTCGTGCCATTTGCCTTCAAAGGTCAGTTCATATTGGTCACCTTTGCGTTCAAGGTGATAGGGCGGCAGGCGCATATTCTCGAACCACTCCATGAAGTCGGAGCGGAACATCTGCCGTTTCCCATAGAACATGTTGCCGCGCAGCCAGGTGCTTTCCCCCCGGCTGAGGCTGAGGGACCGGATGTGATCCAACTGTTCCCGCAGTTCGCCTTCATCGATCAAACGCGCCAGAGGTACGTGATTCGACCGGTTGATCAGCGAAAATACAACGCTTGTTTGGGGCTTGTTTCGAAACACTGACTGGCACATCAGCAGTTTGTAGAAGTCAGTATCGATCAAAGACCGTACAATCGGGTCAATCTTCCATTTGTGATTGTAGACGCGGGTCGCGATGTCGACCATGGGGAACTCCTGCGATTTCCGTAGTTAGATCAATCGACTCCGGAAATGGCAAGAGTCGCTGATTTGGTGACAATGCCAGTTTGACGTCACAATACCGGCATATTGTGCATTGTTTTCACCGGTTAGTGAGAAGAGGGGATGGAAAGACGAAACTGAGTTTGTAAATGGGTATCGAGTACGATTTTGATATTGTTAACGTAGCGTTGGATGATTTGGACCCCGAAAAGCTGGGGGCTGACTCTGATACGGAACGCCGGGTGTGTGCAGTGTTCCGAGATATCAGAGCCGCGGACGCGTTGCGTGGAACATCACCGAAAATCCGCAAGATTTTCCTGGATGCCGGATTCAGTCTCGAGTCGCGCAACAGCGGCATTGTGCCTGGTGTGTTTCCAGCCGAAGATCAGGCGGAACGGGTGCGAATTCTGCGGTCGCTGTTTGAAAGCATCAGGGCGCGTGGAATTCAGGGTGAATATTGCGGCGATTTCAACCTTTGGGATTTCCTGCATTATGTGCGAACAGCGCAGCCCATGGCGGGGATCGTACGCAGCCGGCCGATGCGCGTTCCGTCACCACCGTCAAGCCAGACCAACCCGGAACGTCGCACTGTACCTGGACGCATTGGGTTTGCGCTGGGTCTGGCTGTTGTTCTGTTCGTAATGATCAAGCTTTTGGCCGCCGCAGGTGCCACACCTTAGGTCAATACGACTCCGGCGTTCCGCATCGCCTGCTCGGCTGCTGCCAGCGAACCGTCCATATCAATCGCGCGGCAGGCATCCATGCGAACTGTGACTCCGAAACCCAACCGGGCGGCGTCCACAGCGGAAAAGTGGACGCAGTAATCGGTGGCCAATCCCACAAGGGTCAAATGGTCGATGCCTCGGGTATCGAAATAGCCTTTCAGACCTGTCGGTGTCTGGTGGTCATTCTCGAAGAACGCGGAATAGCTGTCGATGGCACCGCGGAACCCTTTGCGAAGGATCAAATCGCCATCCGTGCGCAATTCGGGATGAAAACCCGCGCCCTGAGTGCCTTGTACGCAGTGATCGGGCCACAAAACCTGTGGGCCGTAGGGCAATTCGATCAATTCGAACGGGTTTTTGCCATCGTGGGAGCTTGCGAACGAAGAATGCCCTGCAGGATGCCAGTCCTGAGTCAGGATCACGGCGTCGAATTCGTCCATCATGGCATTTATCGGTGCGACGATCTCGCCTCCCTCTGCCACAGCCAGTGCGCCACCGGGGCAAAAGTCGTTCTGGACATCGATCACGAGCAGGGCATGGGTCATGGCGGTCTCCTGTATTTACTCTATCGGTAGGCGCCGGCGCGCAGGGCGTCAATGCAATCCCTTGCGACTCTGGGTCTGCGAAGGTAGATCGCGCATATGTACACAATCGCTGCCCTCTATCACTTTACCCGTTTCGCGGATCCAGCCGCGTTGCGCGACCCCTTGCTGGACCTGTGCCGTAAGCGGTCCGTCACCGGTACGCTGCTGCTTGCACAGGAAGGGATCAACGGCACAATTGCTGGCCCGCGTGCTGGAATCGACGCCGTGCTGACACTTATTCAATCCTTGCCGGGCTGTGCTGATCTGGAGTGGAAGGAAGCGACCTCGGACCATCCGCCTTTCGGCAAGATGAAGGTGCGGTTGAAGAAAGAGATCGTGACCATGGGTCAGCCCGATGTCGACCCGCGCGCCCGTGTCGGTAACTATGTCGACCCGCAGGAGTGGAATGACCTGATCCGTTCTGAAGATGTCGTGCTGATCGACACGCGAAACGATTACGAAGTGGCAATCGGGACGTTTGAAGGCGCAATAGACCCTGAAACAGCCAGTTTCCGAGATTTTCCGGCATGGTGGGAACAGAACAAGGACCGCTTTCACAACAAGCGTGTCGCCATGTTCTGCACGGGCGGTATCCGTTGCGAGAAATCCACCAACTACCTGCTGGGTCAGGGGGTCGAGGATGTCTATCACCTCAAGGGCGGTATCCTGCGGTATCTTGAGGAAATGCCCGCTGAAGACAGTTCGTGGCAGGGGGAATGCTTTGTGTTCGACAATCGTGTTTCGGTTGGTCACGGGCTTGTTGAAGGGCCGCACAAGCTCTGTCACGGCTGCCGGCGTCCAATCCTTCCGGAGGATGTGAAGCGCCCGGAATACGAGCATGGCGTTTCATGCCATCAATGCATCGATGAGACTTCCGAGGCTGATAAAATGCGCTTTCGCGAGCGGCAAAAGCAGATTCTGCTGGCGCGCGAACGGGGTGAGGCGCATCTGCGGCAGGACTGAATTCGGGTTGCAGGCCTTTGCGTTAGATCGGATGATCTACTCGCAGGCCAGATTGAAGGGGCGTTGATGCACCGCAAACCCACGACTTTGGATGAATGGAAATCAACCCTGATTGCAGCGTTGGGGCTGGTTCTGGCGAGCTTTCTTGCCTGGTATGGTCTTTCGCGCCTGAGCGAGGCGGCTGCGGGCGACACGATTGGCACAATCGCTTCGGTTGGCCTGTTGATCTGGCTGGTGTCGCAGTCTTGGTATTACATGACCCAGGTGAAGTCGCCCCGCAGGCTTTTGTTTCTGATGGGGGTGTCGTTCATACAGGTTGTCCCCTTCCTGTTCGCCGCGGTTTACGGCGCCTTCGGATACAACGACCACTGTGTCATCGGCGCAGAGGGTCCGGGTGATATTTTGTATTTTTCCTACGTCACCTTCACAACAGTCGGATATGGCGACATGTCCCCGACCGGTCTGTGCCGTGGGCTCGCCGTGTCCGAAGCCGTGACGGGATATATCCTGCTGGGAATGTTTGTTGCCGCAGCAGTTTCGCTTTACGCCCGTAATCACAATCAGGAAAGACCCTAATAAGGGCTATTTGTTCTGATCGATCCAGCGAGACATCATTTTCTTGTCACGGAAACACTCGGACGGGATCGGGCGGCGTTTACTGCGTGAAATCCGCTCGGCAAATGCAACCTGCTTACCTGTCGGGTAGTTGTCGAATTTCGAAGAGCCACGCGGTTTGTGGGCCGAGATCCAATCAGACAAGAGCCGCCGGTCACGTTGTGCTTCAACCGGGATCTCAAGTGCCGATTGCTCGGCGATCGCGCGCGCATACCGCATTTGCCGGTCAGTCACCGGAAGCAGGTGGTAATCATTGTTCGGCCCGTTCAGGGCTGCGTGACGTGCTTGCTGGGTCATCGGTTTTTCCTCTGACTGAGTAGAACATAAATAGAACATCAACCAAAAATTTCAAGGTTTACGGGGTCTGGCAGGCGTAAAGTCGCCCTTTTGATGAATTTATTGACTGGTCAATCAATAACCGATAGGCCGATTTTCAACGGACCATTTGTCCCGTCCAGACGGGTGCGAAAGAAAAGGACACGGTATGAATTTTCAGCCCAGAGCCAGCCATTTCATTGACGGCGAATATGTCGAAGATGCAAACGGCGCGGCCCTTGAAGTAATTTACCCCGCAACAGGCGAAGTGATTGCGCGTCTGCATTCAGCGACACCGGCGATTATAGATAAGGCTCTGAATAGCGCAAAAAATGCTCAGGCGGCTTGGGCGGCACTGTCCGGGACGGAACGTGGCCGAATTTTGCGCCGCGCGTCCGATATCATGCGCGAACGCAACTACGACCTGTCCGTTCTGGAAACCCATGATACAGGCAAACCGATTCAGGAAACCACAGTGGCCGACGCCACCTCGGGTGCAGATGCGCTGGAGTATTTTGGTGGATTGGCCGCCTCTCTGACAGGAGAGCATATTCCGCTGGGCGGGGGTGATTTCGTCTATACTATCCGCGAGGCGCTGGGCGTTTGCGTCGGGATCGGCGCCTGGAACTATCCCACGCAGATCGCCTGCTGGAAAGGTGCCCCGGCGCTTGCTTGTGGCAATACGATGGTATTCAAGCCTTCGGAAACTACGCCCCTTTCGGCATTGAAAGTGGCTGAAATTCTGGTCGAGGCTGGCGCACCCAAAGGCGTCTACAACGTGATCCAGGGTTACGGCGATGTCGGTGCTTCGCTGGTCACCGATCCGCGTGTGGCCAAAGTCTCTTTGACTGGTTCAGTTCCGACGGGCCGCAAGGTCTATGCCGCCGCAGCGGATGGCATGAAGCACGTGACCATGGAACTCGGCGGCAAATCCCCGATGATTGTCTTCGAAGATGCCGACATCGAAAACGCTGTTTCAGGTGCGATTCTGGGCAATTTCTATTCTTCGGGTCAGGTCTGTTCCAACGGCACCCGCGTCTTTGTACATAAAGGTATCAAAGAGGCCTTCCTGAAGCGCCTGTCCGAACGTCTGGTCAACGCGAAAATCGGCGATCCAATGGACGAGGACGTCAGCTTTGGACCGATGGTCAGCAAGAACCAGATGAACATCGCCCTGAGCTATATCGAAAAGGGCAAAGCCGAAGGCGCAAGATTGATTTTTGGCGGCGAGCGGATCGACCGGGACGGCTATTATTTGCAGCCCACGGTTTTCGCTGACGTCACGGACAACATGACCATCGCGCGCGAGGAAATCTTTGGCCCTGTCATGTCGGTGCTGGATTTCGAGACCGAGGAAGAGGTGATGACCCGCGCCAATGACACCGAGTTCGGTCTGGCCGCAGGTGTCTTCACGAACGATCTGACCCGGGCGCATCGAATCGTGGCCGGATTCGAAGCAGGCACTTGCTATATCAACACCTACAACCTTGCCCCGGTCGAGGCGCCGTTTGGCGGGTCGAAAATGTCCGGTGTCGGGCGCGAGAACTCGAAACTGGCGATCAACCATTTCTCGGAAATGAAAACCGTCTATGTCTCGATGAATGATGTTGAGGCCCCGTACTGAATCAAGGACGGTTGTCCATTGTTATTGACGTCTCTGCTGCCGGTGTCTGACGCCGGGAGCAGAGGAAACGCCCTGCCAGCCAGTGGCTGGGTATACTGCACTGACAACACCGATGCCTGCCAGCGTGTTGAAAAAGTGGGTTTTGCAGAATTTGTGTTCAAAGACGCTGTCATCCTCAGCCGATTGGCCCGGCCCGGTGAGGATACTCGTCCGCGATTTTTCTGGCCACTGAACTCATTGAAGACGCGGAACTTTTGCCGCCGTATTTCGCTGATATGGCGTCTCGTTTTCACATATCTCCGGCAAATGCCACCGCACCGGTTGTTTCACGGGCGGTCAGCCGACGTGACCTTATTGATCGAGGAATGTGGCCTGAAATTCGGCGGCCTGTTCTTCGGCGTCATGTCTGGAACCTAACATCTCTGAAAAAGGCAGAGCCATATTTGCATCCCCGCCTGATCGGGCGTCCTGATTAGATCGGCTTTGAAGCAACGGCACAAGGCTACCAGCGCTGCCAGAAGTTGAAACGCATCGCAGGGTATACCGGAGCCGGGAACTGCGGTCACTTTTCCGGGTGTAGCCGGAACAGTCGCGAAATACGTCATTCTATCCCGACAGCGCTCAACATCTCTTCGATTCGCTGACGGGCGGACTGGCTGTCTTTCAACAGGTTTTCCGCGTCCGCCAGCGGTTTTTCCGCCGACCGTACCGGCAGGTCAGACAAGGCTTGGGTCGTTTGTTTCAATGCCGCGTATTTCCCGCCCGTAGGCTCCAGCCTCTCATCCGGCACCCCGGCCAGCCAGAAATAGCGGTTTGCCGCTTCGTTTTGTTCGAGACCTCGGAGCATATCACCTGCGGCTGCAAAATCTTCTGTTGAAACCATCGCTTGCGCGCGCAAGGCAATCGCCTCATCGGAATTGTCATCAGCCAGCTCCAGCAGGGCTTGATGAGGGCGCCCCGACAGCAGAGCGGCCCGAGCCCGCAACCGAGCCCGATCCAAGCGCCGCGACTGATCTTTCGGTCTGTTCGCCAGCGCGAATGTCTGCTGAGCAAAGCCCAGATCAGCAAGGCGGCTGGCCAATGCAATTGCAGTTTCGGCCGTTAATACGGCAACCAAGTCCGGCTGCATTACCTCCATCGTCTGGTGTAGAAAGGTTGCGTCGTCCGATCTTTCGGAAAGCAAATGCAGATGCCGATTGACGGCGCTGTCGCTATCGGGGCCGGGTGGCAGCGCTTTGACCACGTCGAAGGCGCGGTCGAATTCCTGGCTCAGGCTCAGAGCGATCGCATAGGTACGGTTCATCATCGGACCCAGTTCCGATCGCCTGAACTCGACCGCATAAGACGCCGCCAGATCAAGTTCCTGGGAAGAAACGGTTTTGCGTTCAGACCAACGTTTTTCCACCAAGCGCGCCAAAGCCAGCGGAGACTCAGCCGCGGCGTGGGTTGAGGTTATAACTTCGGTCAACAATTCTTCTTCACGTTCACTGTTACCTTCCGCTTTGGAAACGCTGGCTTTGGCCTGAGTGACACTGGGCTTTGTTTCCGGTTCTATCCGGTCAACGGAACGAATGACTCTGCGTGCAGCCTCCAGTTGTTGAGCGCTCACAAATATTTGTGACAGCCGCGGCCCTACCAGGCGGCGAAGATGATCCGGCAGTCTTGCAAATGCGTGCTCGATAGCTTCAATATTTACGTCAGGTGCCAGTTCCTTTTCGGACAACACAGCCCAAAGCGCAGCATCACTTTCACATCGTTGCAGGCCAATGAATGGACTCATTGGAAGCGTCGCCCGGTTATCAACAACCCGCGCAATTGCTGAAATTTGTTTGGTGCCGTCTGGCGGTGTCTCCACCAACTTCAAAACACTCAGCGCTTCGGCCCCGAAGCCGTACGAGGTGTAGAGCTTAGCCAGTTTCAGAGCCTTTTCGTCGTCAACTTTGTCGAACTCTTTGTACAGCCCTAAGCGAAGAGCCGACACTTGGCTTAGAAAAGGTGCCTCCCCTGACCAGGACGCAAAATTCAGCCCGCCAGCTGAGATACAGGCAGGTCTTGGATCAATTGGTTGCAGCTCTGCGTTCAGAATGTTCTGCAAATCGTCCAAAACCGTGGTCAGACGCACGTTCGAATTCAATTGGGATGAGACAGCTCTTGTATCGCGTGAGACGGTATTGCGCGGCCCGACAGGTGCAAGCTCCAAGTCCAGTAACTTGCGATCGGTCCCTTGCAAAAGACGGATCGACAGCTGGTCCTTTATCCCTTGCTCAGTCATGGTGAGAAGTGGCAGATTCAACCCTGTGTCGATGTATGGCGGCGTGGCTTCGGCTGTTCTCCCGCTCAAGGGTGGCGGTATATCCTCAAGAAGCGGCGGCAAAAAATCCCCTGGCATGATGTCCAGTACGATCATCGAATTTCTGTACAGAAACGCCGACGGCACGCAGTTGCATCCGAATTCCATCTCCAATGCGCTGCCGGGGCTTTTCTGTGACAAGGAGGTCAGGCGGTTCGTGGTCAAACGCCCAAAAACCGAGTTGGTTTCGAATGTCACGTCGTCCAAGGCAATTGTAATGCTTGCGCCGTTCTTACGTTGCGCCAGCACCCAACCAGTATCCGGTGGCACGTCGAAAACCAGACGTGTGTATCCGTCATGCTCTCCGGATCGCACCACCACTCCCTGTGCGGTCACGACATTTGCAGCCGTGACCAAAACCGCTATCAGAAATCCGATACGCTTCATGCTGCAGCCTGCTTGAGCTCTTTTAAAGCGTCCTCCAACTCCGAAAAGCCGGGGCGGTTGTGAGTTGGGGTATTTTGGCGTCCGACCTCGATGCACATGGCGGCATTATGATTATGAAGATTGGCAACCAGCACTTCCTTGATCAATTGATAGAAGTGGTTGTCTTCTTCAGCCACGGCTTTCAATTTGCCAGCGAAAGGGCCGACCAGACCATAGGCCAAAAAAACGCCCAGGAACGTACCCACCAGGGCACCCCCGATCAATTTCCCCAGCACTTCGGGTGGCTGATCGATTGATCCCATCGTCTTGATCACGCCCAAAACCGCAGCAACAATCCCCAGCGCGGGCAGGCCATCTGCTACTGTCTGAAGCGCATGGCTGGAGTGCATGGCATGATGAAAATTTGCCTCCATACGCTTCTCCAGAACCTCTTCAACCTGGTGTGGATCGTCATAGTTCATTGTCGCTGACCGCATCGTGTCACAAATCAGGTCGACGGCCTCTTTGTCGGATTGAATCTTGGGGTATGCAGAAAACAAGCTGGAGTTTTCAGGGTCTTCAACATGCTGCTCAACCTCCACGGGGTTGGCGCGGGCAATACGGATCAACGAAAACAGAAGACATAGAAGGTCGCGATAGTCTTCGGGTTTCCATTTCGGGCCTTTGAACACTTTGCCCATGTCTTTGATCGTATGTTTCACGCCACCCATGTCGTTGCTGATCAGAAAGGCTCCTACGGCCGCACCGCCGATCATCATCATTTCGAATGGAAGGGACTTCATGATGATGGTCATCTTGCCGCCTGCCGCAAGATAGCCCCCGAAGACCATTACGAAAATGACAACAATTCCAACAATTCCAATCATTTGAGATCTCCAGATGAGTTCTGTGCAAAACCGGGCAACACAGGCGATTATTCCTGCGGGGCCGAGGCGTTGCGACCGGCCATGACAACGCTGATCGTGTAGGCAGCTTCGGGACTTAGGCCCGCCAGTACGCCAGCCGCTGCGTCCGCCGGCATGCGGGACAAGAACCCTGCGGCAAAGGTCGGGTCCATGGTTTCAAACAATGCGGCTGCATCCTTTGGTTTCATGTTCTGGTAAACATCCGTTAAGCGCGCCAGATCGTTCTCTGCCGCCCTGTCTGCAACCGCCAGTGTGTCGCGCAGGGAATCTTCCGCGTCCTTCAAGGCCGTCAGACGCGTTTCAACGGCTTGGGTTGCGATCTCCAGTGCTTTTTCCTGATCGCGTAAATCATCCTCTCGCTGTTTGACGCGTTTCTCCCGGCTCAAAAGCTCTGCCAGCACAACCTGAACATCGCGTGTTTCGGACGCGGCAGGCTTGTTTTCCACGGCTTCGGGTGTCGCCGGTTTGGCGAGCGCAGGTCCCGCCTCCAAGCCAAGGCGAATGGCTGCCGAGCCGATCATCAGCAATGAGATGACGGCAAGCACACCACCGCGCGGACGTGTATTGTGTTTGGCGTTCCGCGCAAGGCTCATACCTGCGCCTCGCTCTGCTTGCGGTCATGCCGGAAGAACATCAGGCCCTCTGCCGCTTTGGGTGGCTCTTCACTCGCACCAGTTTCGACCGGTTCCGCTGTTTTCTCGTGCCCGGTGCCCTGTTCCTCTTCAGGTTGAGGCTCGTCTTGGAGAGACTTTGCTTTTTCCGGGGCAGCAGTTTCTTCTTCGGGGATGATATCATGCAGAGATGCCATCATGAGTTCCAAGCGCTGTGCCACGGTTTCAGCCCTTTGCGTCAGCGCCTTAAGCTGATCACCCGATTGATCAGAGGCGTTTCGCGCGCTGTCCAGGGATTTCTTCAGCTCTTCTGCCTGGGTCGACAACACGGCCACTGCACCACCGACGCCTTTTTCAAGATCGGTGAACCGCTTGAGGCGGCGCGACAGCACAAAGCAATAAAGACCCGCGCCCAACGCACCGGCGACCAGCAAAATATCCGCAATCAGCTCCAATTCCGCCTCCTAATTCAGCACAAATTCCATCACCAGCACATCGCGAACGCGCCCTTCGCCGACGACAATTCCAATGCGTCGCAGCAGGTGACCTCGGATGCGCGTCAATGCCAGTGAATCCTCCAGGTCCTTCAGCTCAACGGCTCGCAGGTAACCGTTCAGGACATCCATGATTCGTGGTTGCATTTTTTTCACATCATCCATGTACGGCGCGTTAACTTCGAGCTGAGCGTGGAACTTCAAATGCCGCGACTTGCCGGAATTCACCGATACAACGACCGGCGGCAGATCAATAAACCCGACATCTGCCAGCGCTTTGGCAGGTTCGTCTTTCGCCCCGTCTTTGTTGGTCTCAACTGCGGCTTTGCCGCCCAGCGGAATCAATCCGGACGATGTCAGGAAATACCCGCCCGCAGCTCCGACGACCGCAAGGATCATCCCGATTAGCATTCCCTTTTTCCCTTTTTTCTCGGTGGGTTCCGCCAGTTTGTAGGTTGCGTCGGTCATGACGTCCTCATTCATCCGTTCTGTCTCTGTCATAACCGTGCAGGGACTAACCGATTGTTAAGAGCAATCGTCCAAACAGAGGATGCGTCGGGCAGAATGCCGGCGAGTCGGAGGTGAGCGTGCAGCAGATCGGAACTGTCTGGGCTAGTTTGGACAGGCGTAAACAAATCATTGTCGCTGGCGCGGTTGCGCTGGTGTTTCTGGGTATCCTCGGAATGTCGCGCCTTGTGACTGCTCCGTCCATGACGTTGCTTTATGCGGGTCTGGAAAATGGTGCCGCCGGGGATATAGTACGAGCGCTGGACCAGCGTGGCGTCACATATGAGATCCGGGGCGGATCGATCTACGTCTCCGGTGCGCAGCGCGACGAGTTGCGAATGACCCTGGCCAGCGAAGGCCTGCCCGCAAACGGCAACAAAGGGTACGAACTGCTTGATTCGTTAAGCGGGTTTGGCACCACTTCTCAGATGTTCGATGCTGCTTATTGGCGCGCGAAAGAGGGTGAACTGGCGCGGACTATTGTCGGCAGCCCGCATGTCAGTCAGGCGCGCGTCCATATTGCCAATGGGACAGCAAACCCGTTTCAGCGCAGTGTGGCACCAACGGCTTCGGTTTATCTCGTGCCATCCGGAAGCGAAATTACCGGTGATCAGGCCAAGGCTATCCGGTTCCTTGTTGCCTCGGCTGTCAGTGGGCTGACGCCAGAGAACGTAACGGTGATTGATTCACAAGGGGCTGTGATTGGCGGGCAAGATACCACAGCGACAACAGACACCGCCGATGACAAGTCGCGTCAGTTGCGAGAACGTGTTCTGCGTCTGGTCGAGGCGCGTGTCGGTACCGGCAATGCTGTGGTCGAGGTCAGTGTGGATACAGAGACCAAGACAGAATCCATTCGAGAGAGGCGCTTTGATCCCAAGGGCCGCGTGGCGATCAGCACGGATGTCGAAGAACGCTCGGACAGTGCTCGAAATCAGTCATCGGATGTTACAGTGGCGTCAAATCTGCCTGATGGTGACGCGGCAGGCGGAGATGAATCCAACTCGACGGCCACCCAGACTCGTGAGCGGGTGAACTATGAAGTCTCCGAGACAGAGCTGGAAGTACACAAGGCCCCCGGCGCGATCAAGCGTCTGACGGTTGCGGTTCTGGTCAATGGGACAAGATCGGTGGATGCGTCCGGATCCGAAGCATTTACGCCTTTGCCTCAGGAAGAGCTGACCGCTCTTGAAGAACTCGTGGCTTCAGCAGTCGGGCACGACGCGGCGCGCGGGGACGTTATCACACTGAAATCCATGGATTTGCCGTCGGTTGAGCCGCAGGGTACTCTGGTGACCTCGTCGTTCTGGCAGAACATCCATCTGGATGCCATGTCCTTGATACAGATGGCTGTGCTGGCTCTGGTTTCGCTGGTGTTGGCGCTGTTCGTGATCCGTCCGATCCTGACGAAGCCAACCTCGGCACCGGCGTTGCTGGCTGCTGCGAATTCGGGCGCATTGGCTCTGACTGGTGAAATTGCGCCGGAGGAACCGGCAGAGTTCTCTTCCTTGCCAGCAGAGCGCAGTGTTCCGGCCCTCGGCTCGAGCGCCACGGAGGATCCTGTTGATCGGCTGCGCGCCATGATCGGTGACAAGCAGGAAGAGACTGTCGAGATCCTGCGCAGTTGGCTTGAAGAAGGCGAGGAGCGGGTGTGATGTCGATTGCCCATCTGCTTGAGGATTTCACCACCCAGACTGGTACCGGGCCCGTTCTGCTTCTGGATGAGGACGCGCTGGAAGAACAACGGCTCGCTGCCTTTGAAGACGGGTATGGGGCCGGTTGGGAGGATGCCATTCGGGCGCAGGAACAAAGTCGCGGCCAGATCTCGGCTGAATTGGCCAGGTCGCTTCAGGATATGTCTTTCACCTATCACGAAGCAATCACCCGCATGACCCTGTCTCTGGAGCCCATGTTCGCCAGTCTGGTTCAGACCGTTCTGCCTGAGATGGCCGAGCGCGGCTTGGCTGCCCGCCTTGTGGAACAACTCTGTGAAATGGCGCGTTCCCGGGCAGAGCAGCCGATGCAGATTATGGTGCCGCCGGGATGTGCCGAAAAGGTTGCAGCGCTGCTGCCGCAAGACTTGCATTCCACTCCTCAGGTTATCGAACACTCTGAGCTGGAGCCGGGTCAGGCCCGCCTTGAGGTAGGCACAAGCAGGCGTGAGGTCGATTGCACCGCGTTGCTCGCCGCCATCGCACAGATCTTTGACGCTTATGTCTTTGAGGCAAGAAAGGCTTTGTCCAATGAATGACACCCAGATCCCGAAATCTGAAAAACCCAACCCGTTCGATTCGGTCCCGATTGAAGTGACCGTTTCAGTTGGTCGTGCGCGCCCACTGATCCGGGACTTGTTGAACATGGGAGAGAATGCAGTGCTGACCTTGGACAAACGTATCGAAGACCCGGTCGACCTCTATGTTGGGGATCAGTTGGTCGCACGCGGGTTGCTGGAGGAAATGGAGGGCGATCAGGCGGGGCAGCTTGCAGTGCGCCTGACCGAGATTGCGGATTTGCAAAACGGAATTGGCTGATGCGCTATGTGACCTGGCTGGCTTTGGTGGTCATGTTGATGCCTTCACTGGCCGCAGCTCAGGATTTGACCTTGTCTTTGGGCGAAGGCGGGTCGATTTCCGCCCGAACAATCCAGCTGATTTTGCTGATCACAGTGCTGAGCATCGCTCCGGGGTTGGCGATCATGATCACCTGCTTTCCATTCCTGATCACTGTTCTTTCAATCCTGCGGCAAGGGATCGGCCTGCAACAATCTCCACCCAATATGCTGTTGGTCAGCCTGGCGTTGTTCCTAACCTATTTCATTATGGACCCGGTGTTTTCCGAAGCATGGGCCACAGGGATACGCCCGATGATAGAAGAGACGATGGAGGTGGAGTCAGCATTGGAGCGCGCGTTAGAGCCGTTCCGCGCCTTCATGGCGGCGCGACTCGATGCGGACACGTTTTATGCCATGGCAGCTTTACGTCCCGGCGGCGAGGCTATGGAGTTGTCCGCACAGGCACCGTTGTCGGTTTTGATGCCATCTTTCATGCTGTCTGAAATCACGCGGGCGTTTCAGATCGGGTTTCTGATTTTTCTGCCGTTTCTGATCATCGATCTTGTCGTGGCTGCTGTATTGATGTCGATGGGTATGATGATGGTGCCACCGGCCATTGTATCCTTGCCATTCAAGTTGGCGTTTTTTGTGATCGCCGACGGGTGGGCTTTGATTGCGGGTGCATTGGTGCGCAGTTATATGCCGTGATCTCGACATATAGCCGAGGCGCGTTGAAAAAACAGGCGGTCAGACGACTCTGTCCCACTTTCTTCAAAGGTGGTTTTCAACGCCCAAACGTAAATGAAACGATTCAGCCGGTCTTTTTCAGGTCTTTGATCAACTGGTCTAGGTTGCCTTTGCGGGCATCCAGCATCGCGCCGATTTCGGTGCGTTCGGTCAGCAACAGGTTCACGCCTTCGATGAACATGTTGTAGAATTTTTCACGCCCCGACTTGTCCGAAACAAGGAAAGTTACGTCAAACGGGGCCGAGCCGCGCAGTTTGACTGTTGTGCGCACTTCATATCCGGCCTTGATCTTGCGGGCATTGCGCACGTTGACCTCACCGCCAATGAACTCACGGAAGCGGCGGCCATATTTGCGCGAGATATAGCTCTGAAACGCCTTGGTAAATTGCTTCAGTTGGGATGGGGTGGCTGTGCGAGCATCCGCGCCGAGGGCATAGCGTGCCATGATCGGGACGTCCGCATATTGCACGAATATCTTCTCAAAATCACGCAACATCGCTTTTTCCGACTTACCCGATTCGATAACCCGGTTGATGTCGTTGACCACGCTGCTGACCAGTGCCTTGGCCGTTGCCTCGGTCTGGGCAAACGCGGACTTGGGCAAAACGGCCAAGGCCAGACCGGCTGCGACAAAGTGACGGCGGTTCAACTCGTTATTCAGCATAGGGGTCCTCGTAGGGGTCTAAATAGGGGTCCCTGACCGGGTCTGTCCCGGTTTCGGCATAGGGGTCAGAGTACAAATCCAGATATGCGTCTTCGTCATCTCTTGTCAGTTCGAAGCGGCGGTTTTGCAGATAGATCAGGCGGGCCTGTGCATAACTGTCTGCGCTTTCATAAAGAATTGAGTCCACGGTATCCGAGAACCGACCACGATCGCCCATGCGGCGAACGACTTCGGCATAGACGCCCAGGTTGTCGGCGGGTCGGACCGGGGTAAAGTTGATCGGATTCGAGAACAGGTTGATCACGACCCCGATAGCATCCCTTTGGGTCGACGGGCCATAGAAAGGCAATTCAACATAAGCCCCTTCGCCGACACCCCAGACGTGCAGGGTCTCACCGAAATCAGTATCAACGGGCGGCAGGTTCAGCTCATCTGCGGGCGCGGACAGGCCAAAGCCGCCCACGGTCATGTTGATCACAAAGCGTAGCAGCGCATTGCCCATCTGTTTTGGGTTGCCCTGAAGCAGGTAGTCGACCGCCTGTCCGGGCAGCGAGATATTTTCGGCGAATGTGCTGAAACTGGTAACCATAGGATCGGGAACGATCTTGACGTACCCTTTGGAAGCAGGTCGAAACAGAAACCGGTCAACGCCCAGATTGAACTTATGAATACCCCGGTTCGCGTTTTCATAGGGGTCAAACACGTCATTGCGTGAGGCGTCGTCGGGAGGCGTGGTTGCACAGGCGGACAGAATGGCCATGAGCGACAGTACAACCAGGTGTTTCAGGCGAAATCTGCTCGACACGATCTTTGCTTCTCCCAAATGCCCGGCATCCGTTCTGTCGGGCCAACAATCACAATTCACCAATACTAACACGCCGGTAAGGCACAAGTTCTTGTCACATAGTCGTTTCAGATCTCAAATGAAACACCTAGCGTGTAACCTGTCCGTCAGGTCCGGGTAAAGCAATTGAGTATCTACAAGTCATAATAAGTAAAGATATGCTCAGATCGCGTGCAAGCCAGAAATTGCCGTATTCCGTCTTTCCACGGCTGTGCTTCCCGGTTAGCGTCCGGCAGAGTCAATCAGGGAAGGACCCTCTCAATGAGCATCGCTGCAAAACTGGAAAGCCTCGGTGTCACACTGGGCGACGCACCGGCGCCGGCGGCAAATTATGTGCCTTTCGTACGTGTGGGCAATATCGTGTATGTGTCCGGCCAGATATCGAAAACGGATGAGCTGATCACTGGCAAGCTGGGCGACGACATGGATGTCGAAGCCGGAGCCGCTGCGGCGCGTGTCTGCGCGATCAATCTGCTGGCACAGGTCAAGGCGGCCTGTGGCGGAGATATCGACAAACTGGTGCGTGTCATCAAACTGACCGGTTTCGTGAACTCGACCGCAGATTTCACCGCACAGCCGCAAGTGATCAACGGCGCATCCGACTTCCTGGTCGAAGCGCTGGGCGACGCCGGTCGCCACTCGCGTTCCGCCGTTAGCGCTGCGTCACTGCCTTTGGGCGTGGCAGTTGAGATCGAAGGTATATTCGAGATCGAATGATACCGCCCCTGCCAGCTGCGTTTCTGCAGGCCCCAATTGCCCATCGGGCGTTGCACGACGTCTCGAATAACCGTCCGGAAAACAGCCGGGCGGCCATTCGTGCTGCCATTGATGCCGGTTACGGGATTGAGATTGATCTTCAACTTACAGCTGATGATCGTGCCGTGGTATTTCATGACTATGATATGGCGCGTCTGACCGGTCAGTCCGGACCGATCCGGCAGGTGTCGGCGGTTGCGGCGTCCAATACCACTCTGTTGTATGGCGAGGACGGCATTCCAACGCTGGATGATGTGCTGGAAATCGTGGCAGGCCAGGTGCCGCTGCTGATCGAGTTGAAGGATCAGGACGGCGCCATGGGTATGAATATCGGTGCCCTCGAGCACGACACCGTGCGCGCATTGCAGGGGTACGAAGGTCCGGTGGCGCTGATGTCCTTCAATCCCAACTCGGTTGCGGAACTGGCGCGGCTGGCCCCGCATCTGCCGCGCGGCATCACAACTTGCGCCTATGAGCCCAGTGTCGAACTGTTGCCGCAAGACGTGTGTGATCACTTGCGCGATATTCCGGATTTCGATCGTGTCGGGGCCGGTTTCATCAGCCATGAGGCCGCTGACCTGTCCCGCGCACGTGTGGTTGAACTGAAGGCACAGGGCGTGCCGATCCTGTGCTGGACTGTTCGGACGCCTGAACAAGAGGCAGAGGCCCGCATGGTTGCCGACAATGTGACCTTCGAAGGGTATCTGGCTGCGCATTCAGCTTGAACCTTGGCGCCTCGGTCACAGATAAAGGGCTGGCGCGGAGGGTACATGGATCAGGCTCAAATCGAAGTTCAGGTACTTGGGTCACTGTCGCAGATTTCGGCGACCGAGTGGGATGCCTGCGCCTGTCCTGAGGCTGCCGATGGTGGACGGCCCCTTGATCCCTTCACCACGCATCGCTTTTTGCTGGCGCTTGAGGAAAGCGGCTCGGTCGGGCGTGGCACGGGTTGGCAGCCGCAATACCTGACGGCCTTTCTTGACGGGATCCTGATCGCAGCGGCCCCGATGTATGCCAAATCGCACAGCCAGGGCGAGTACATCTTTGACCACAGCTGGGCCCATGCCTATGAAAGCGCAGGCGGGCGGTATTATCCCAAACTGCAAATTGCGGTGCCGTTCACACCCGCAACGGGGCGTCGGTTTCTGGTGCGCCCGGGCTACGAGCGAATCGGAATGTCGGCTTTGGTGCAGGGTGCCGTTCAACTGGCGGCTGACAACCAGGTGTCATCGGTTCACGCGACCTTCTGCACAGAAGAGGAAGCATTGGCGGGGGAGCAGATGGGTCTTATGCTGCGCAGCTCGCAACAGTTTCACTGGCTGAATGATGGCTATGCTGATTTCGATGAATTCCTCTCCGCCTTGTCGTCACGCAAGCGCAAGAATATCCGCAAGGAACGGGCGCAGGCCCATGGCTTTGGCGGTGAAATCCATACATTGACAGGCGATGACCTGCGTCCGGAACACTGGGATGCTTTTTGGCGGTTCTATCAGGATACCGGGGCCCGAAAATGGGGATCACCCTATCTGACGCGCCAGTTTTTTGACATCGCACAAGAGACGATGGCGAATGATATGGCGTTGGTTTTGGCTGAACGGGATGGGCATGCCATTGCGGGTGCGCTGAACTTCATAGGCCGCGAAACGCTTTTTGGGCGGTACTGGGGCTGCATTGAACATCATGCCTGCCTGCATTTCGAGCTGTGCTACTATAGGGCGATAGATTTTGCCATTGCCCACGGTCTGGCCCGGGTGGAAGCGGGCGCTCAGGGTGAACACAAGCTGGCACGCGGCTATTTACCGACGCGCACGCATAGCTTGCACTGGGTCGGTGATCCGGGTTTTGCCGATGCGATTAAAAAATATCTGGACGCCGAAGGCCGCGCAGTGGGAGAAGAGATCGAGATTCTGACAGATTACGGCCCGTTCAGGAAATCGAACCCGGAGGAACAGCAATGACTGAACTTTTGTCCGCCGAGACCCGTGGCCCGCTGCTGGACCCGCTGTTCAAAAACGGCTGGACCATGGTCGAAGGCCGCGACGCGATCACCAAGACCTTCATTTTCGACAACTTTGTGCACGCATTTGGCTGGATGACGCAAGTGGCGATCTGGGCCGAGAAATGGAACCACCACCCAGAATGGTCCAACGTCTACCGCACAGTCGAGGTAGTCCTGTCCACCCATGACGTAGGTGGCCTGTCGTCACTGGACGCCAAGCTGGCTCGAAAGATGGACAGTCTGTGTTAACGGTCGTTGCCTGAACCTTGGCCACCGGCCAGGGACGCGGCTGTGCCCATCTGCTTGAATTCCGCAGGCGTCACGGTGCCTTCGCTGACATCAATGGATCTTGGGATGCCCGTGGTCTTGTTCCCGATTTGGCGCACACTGCGCGCTGATGGGTTGATATCCAGACACCGGTTTTCGTAGCAGGTCAGGCCAGACAGATTGATCTGAATGCGGGCCTGCCCGTCCGGCCCCGTCACGACCGGAGCCTGCGGCGCATCGCAGGCCGCGACCAGCGCCAAAGCGCCCATTCCAATCCATCTTTTCATACCAAGCTCCTTGAAAACGGGCTTAGTCCAGTTGACCATTGCCGTTCTGATCTGCCGCGCCGAAATCTTCATTCATCTGTGCATCATATTCCGATCTTGAGATAAAGCTGTCCTTGTTGCGGTCAACATTCTGGAACTGCTTTATGTCCAGAAACGGTTTGGCCTCGGCCTGACCCAATGTGCCGTTCTTGTCTTCGTCCATGGCCTGAAACGCATAGTCCGAAAAAACGTCGAATTCGTCTTTGGACAGGAACCCGTCATTGTTTGCGTCGATGGCGTTCAATTCTTTTTCATGCAGTTCGGCCACGGTTTCGGCATTGGTCGCCGAGGCCAAAAATGCAGCCGTGAATACAAAAATCGCCTGTTTCATTTCCAATCTCCTCAGCATGCAAATCTTTGGCCTTCAAAGCCACCGGCGGCGGCGCCGGCTGCTGTCAGGATCGTCTTGCCCGATCCGCCGCCGAACTGGTTGCCGATTGCACCGCCGATCAAGGCGCCGCCCAATGTGCCGCCAAGGCAGGCAATCTCGTGCTGTCGTGCAGCTTGCTGTTGCGGGGTTGGGGCCGGTCCGCAGGCTGCCAGAAGGGCCGCGCCGGTCAGGAAGGATAAAAACAACTTAAGTTTCATAAAAAAGCTCCCCAAATTATGCGTCGAGTATTCGCGCATTGGGGCGCTGCTTCAAGTTAAATTGGGTTCACGCGGCCCCGGGCAAACCGGGGCCGGCCAAATTCAGATCACCTCCAGCAGGCCTTCACCCGCTGAGATCTCGCAGGCACCGGGGTTTTCTTCCAGATTCAGGGCCGTGACCTTACCGTCCTCGACCAGCATCGCATACCGTTTGGAGCGTGCGAACAAACCCACAGGCGGGGCGTCGAAATCCATGCCGATGGCCTTGGTGAATTCTGAAGCCGCGTCTGAGACCATGGTCAATCCCGCCGCGGTCGCGCCAGTGGATTCACCCCAGGCCTGCATGACGAACGGGTCGTTGACCGACAGGCACATGATCTCTTCAACGCCCTTGTCGTCGAACTGTTTTTTTGTACGGATGAAGCTTGGCACATGTGCGGTGGTGCACGTACCGGTATAGGCGCCGGGCACAGCGAAAATGACAACCTTGCGTCCTTTGGTCTTGTCTGAAATCCGAACCTCTTCCGGCCCGTTTGCCCCCATCTGGATCAGTGTGGCCTCGGGTAGGGTGTCTCCTGTTGAAATCATTTTTTAGCTCCTGTCGTTTGGATTTGCAGAATTGGGCTTAAGCGCAATATAGGTGGTCCAATCAGAGAGACCACGGGAAAACTGCAGGGTGGGCAAAGCATGAGCCATATTGTCGTGATTGGCGCAGGGCAAGCGGGCGCGTCTTTGGTGGCGCGGCTGCGCAAGGACGGGTTCGGCGGAGAGATTACTCTGATCGGGGCCGAGCCGCATCTGCCATATCAGCGCCCGCCATTATCCAAGGCCTATCTTCTTGGAGAGCTGGAGCTGGAGCGCCTGTTCCTGCGCCCCGAAAGCTTCTACGTCGAAAACAACATCACTTTGCGCCTTGGCCAGCGCGTGACCGGCATCGATCCCAAGGCCAAAACGGTTACTCTTGGGGATGAGGTCATCCCGTATGACGAACTGGCGCTGACCACCGGGTCAGATCCGCGCCGCCTGCCTGCTGCCATCGGAGGCGATCTGGACGGTGTCCACGTGGTGCGCGACCTGGCCCATATTGACGAAATGGAACCCAAAGTGACCGAAGGCGCCCGCGCGCTGATCGTGGGTGGCGGTTACATCGGGCTCGAGGCCGCCGCTGTCTGCGCCAAGCGGGGCGTCAAGGTCACTCTGGTCGAGATGGCCGACCGCATCCTGCAACGGGTTGCAGCACCCGAAACCAGCGACTATTTCCGCGCGCTGCACAGCAAATTTGGTGCCGACATTCGCGAAGGCGTCGGGCTCGATCGGCTGATCGGCGAAAACGGCAAGGTTGTGGGGGCCGTGTTGACCGACGACACAAAGCTGGAGGTGGATTTTGTTGTGGTCGGTGTGGGTATCGTGCCCTCTACTCAACTGGCCGAGATGGCAGGGCTGGAGCTGGACAACGGAATCAAAACCGATGCCCATGGCCGGACCTCTGATCCGTCAATCTGGGCGGCCGGCGATTGCGCCTCTTTCCCCCATGGCGAAAGTCGTATCCGTCTGGAAAGCGTCCCGAACGCCATCGACCAGGCTGAAATCGTGGCGCAGAACATGCTGGGTGCGGCCAAGGTTTACGTGGCGACCCCATGGTTCTGGTCGGACCAGTACGACGTCAAGCTTCAGATCGCGGGCCTGAACACCGGATATGACCGTGTGGTGACCCGCAGGGGCGAGGGTCAGACCATGTCCTTCTGGTATTACAAAGGCGACAGGCTGATTGCTGTGGATGCGATGAATGATCCGCGAGCATACATGGTCGGCAAGAGATTGATCGAAATGGGCAAGACAGCTGATCCCGAAGTTGTGGCAGACCCGAACGCGGACCTGAAACCGCTGCTTAAGGCGTGAGGATCATTGCCGGAGAATTCCGGGGCCGCGCCCTCGCCTCGGTCGGCAAGGGTGATGCGGGCGCGCATCTGCGCCCCACCACCGACCGCGTGCGTGAAAGCCTGTTCAATGTGCTCAGCCACCAGATCGAATTTGACGGTTTGCGGGTGCTGGATCTGTTCGCGGGAACCGGGGCACTGGGGCTGGAGGCACTGTCGCGGGGCGCGTCGCATGTCACCTTCGTTGATGACGGGCGGGTGGCTCACGGGTTGATCCGCAAGAACATCGATCTGACCCGCAGCGCCGATCGTACCGACTTGATCCGCCGCGATGCAACCCGGTTGGGCGACAATACCGGCGCGCCTTATGATCTGGTTTTTCTGGACCCGCCTTACGGCAAATCCATGGGGCAGAAGGCCGTCGCCGCCTTGGCCAATGGCTGGATCGCGGATGATGCATTGTTGGTTTGGGAAGAAAACGCCCGGATGCAGGCGCCGGCCGGATTCACATTGCATGATAGCCGCAGGTATGGCGACACGCATATTTCTTTGATGTGGAGAGGTGTTCCAGATTGAATCGCTCTGCGCGGTTTGGTGGGTAACATGGGTGGGCAATGACGGGAAAGCCTGGATAGGCCGACCGCGAGGCGAAATAGGGATTCCATATGCACGATCTTGTCATTTTCGACTGCGACGGCGTTTTGGTGGACAGCGAGGTGATCTCGAACCAGGTGCTGGTGGACAATCTGGCGGATTATGGCCTGCATCTGGCGCTGCATGAATGTATGTCGCTGTTTGTGGGTGGAACGATGGTCGGCGTGCGCGACAAGGCCCGCGCGATGGGTGCCCTTCTGCCCGAAGACTGGATAGATCAGATCTATGCCGAAACCTACGACCGCCTGCGTGCAGGTGTGCCATTAGTGCCCGGTATCGCAGACCTGCTTGAGGGGCTGGATCAAAAGGGTATCCCCTTTTGCGTCGCGTCGAATGGCAGCCCGGACAAGATGAAGATCACACTGGGTCAGAACGGGCTTTGGGACCGGTTCAAAGACGTGATGTTCTCGGCCCATGTGCTGGGCACCGGAAAGCCGGACCCAAAGATGTTCCAACTGGCCGCCGAGCACTTTGGTGCAAGGGCTCCGGTGGTGATCGAAGACAGTTATAGTGGTGTCACGGCTGCGATTCGGGCCGACATGCGGTGTCTGGCTTATGCGCCACACGGAGGCGGTGAAGAGCTGGCTGATCTGGGGGCCGAAGTGATCGCGGACATGTCACAGGCGCGCGTGTTGTTGGAACTTTGACTGGCAATTGTGCTAGGGTGCATGCATGGACCGCACCCTGACACCTTTTGTCTGGACGTTTTCCAGAGACGCCGAAGCCTCCACCGGCCCAGAGCGCAAACCCATGCACGCGCCGGTCTTCATCCACGACGCGGTCACGCCGTGGGGGTCCGAAACGATGCTGCTGAAACTCCTGCGCGAACAGGTCGCTGATCAGGACGAATAGGTCGGATGATATTTGCCACCGGGTGACAGGGTAAAGATCTCGACCCCATCTGAGGTGACACCCACCGAATGCTCGAACTGCGCCGACAGTGATTTGTCACGGGTCACGGCAGTCCAGTCATCGGCCAACGTCTTGGTTTCCGGACGACCCAGATTCACCATTGGTTCGATGGTAAAGAACATGCCCTCTTCCAGAACCGCGCCAGTGCCCGGTCGGCCATAGTGCAGCACGTTCGGCGGCGCATGGAACACGCGACCCAGACCATGACCACAGAAATCACGCACAACGCTCATCCGATGGGCTTCGACATAGGCCTGAATGGCGTGGCCGATATCACCGAACGTGTTGCCCGGTTTGACCATCTCGATGCCCATGAACAGCGCGTCATGAGTCACCTGGATCAGCCGTTCCGCCTTGCGCGGCAGCTTGCCTGCCACATACATGCGCGAAGTGTCGCCGAACCAGCCATCGACTATGACGGTCACGTCGATGTTCAGAATGTCGCCATCCTTCAGCTTTTTCTCACCAGGAATGCCATGGCAGACAACGTGGTTCACACTGATGCAACTGGCGTGCTGATAGCCCTTGTAGCCAATCGTGGCCGAGGTCGCACCGGCGTCTTCGACCATCTGCGTGATCAGCCCGTCAATGGCGCCCGTGGTCTGCCCCGGGAACACATGTTCGGCAATATCATCCAGAATCCGCGCCGCCAAAGCCCCCGCCGCGTGCATCCCGGCGAAGTCGCTTTGTTCATAGATGCGAATGCCGTCCTTGGTCAGGCGGCCACGATGTTCTTTCATCGACGCTAAGCTCCAAATGTTTCGCGCAGCATTCCTTTTACGCTGCTTGTGCAGAAAGTTCCAGAGGGTGTGCAGTGGTGGGTGTTTTTCAGTTAATTGGGTTTAATACAGAGACTGATAAGGGCACTTGTCGATCAAGGCAGACGAAAGTGAGTTGGGAATACGCCGACACTGCTTCCGGGGCCAACAAGAATAATCTGCCTTCCGGTTTGCAGACGTCTGCGAATACTGTTCGGGACATCACAAACGACGTTAACGGCACGCGCCGTGTCTTTCAGAGCGATCGGCCTAGGGCACTTCCGAGAATCTCCCATATTGGGATCACTAACAACAAATGTTATTTCTACCGTGTGAAAAGAGGGAAGAGAAACAACCATCGGGATCGTCGCTGCCACTACAAGAAACCCCGCAAACGCGCCTACCAAAGGCATGAAAATATAGACAATGTTGTTTTTATTGGCTCTGAGAGTTGGATGCCTTCCGATAAGCTAAGATGAACCGCCCAAAGCGCCAATGCCGCAGAAAGCGCGCCGACGACACATGCTGGCCAAAAGGTCCAAGAAACCCAAGTTGGAGAGGGAACAAACCCTACACCAAAAAAACCTTGCCAATACAGGTATGCCACCCAAAATCATTAGAGTCAGTGAGATTGTTCGAATACGCTTTTCTAAGCGGGTGTTCTCGGTCTTCGGTAGGGCCGTCATTAAGTTGTCCTTTGAGAAACCTGGGCAAATTCGATAGAAATGATCGGGTTCATCTGAGTTTTCTCTCAACAATTGATTGACGAGTTTACCAAAATACCCCTTGGCGAAATACGCGTTCCGTAAACCAACCGTTCAACACCTTTCGCCCGTGCGCCCTCAAAGGCCGCAGCGTAAGCCGGGTCGATATCTGCGGCCAGCGCAAACCGGTCGCAATCCGTACGTTGCACCAGATACAGCATGATCGCCCGGTGCCCTTGCGCGGCCATCGCGGCCAGTTCAACCAGGTGTTTGGTGCCGCGCGCGGTGACGCTGTCGGGGAACTCGGCCAGACCGGGTTGGCGGGACAGGGTCACGCTTTTGACTTCGACATAGGCATCTGGCAGGTCCGGCCCGGTCAGCAGAAAATCGATGCGGCTGTTTTCGCCGTATTTTACCTCGGGCCGGACGATGTCATAGGCGGCCAGTTCGGGGATTTCGCCTCTTTCCAAAGCAACACGCAACGCCCGGTTCGGAACCGAGGTATCGACCCCGGTAAAATGCCCGTTCTCGTGATCCACCAGCCGCCAGCCGTATTTCAGCTTTTTCTTCGGTTCGTCATTGGGCTCCAGCCAGATCTTCTCGCCTGGTTCTGCCAATCCCATCATCGACCCCGGATTGGCGCAATGGGCCGTAACCTCTCGCCCATCTTCAAGCGTGCAATCGGCCAGAAAGCGTTTGTAGCGGCGGATCAGGCGGGCGGGAACAAGAGGGGTTTCAAATCGCATGGTTCAGGGCCTATACCTGCCCTCAAGGACGATCAAGAGGGGAGAGCGCCATGGCCAATCCAACCGCAGCAATGCTGGTGATCGGGGATGAAATCCTGTCGGGTCGCACCCGCGATGCGAATATGCATTTTCTGGCGCAGGAGCTGACAAAACACGGCATCGACCTGAAAGAGGTCCGCATTGTCAGCGATGACGCCTACGCCATCGAAGCGGCCGTCAAAGTGCTGTCCGACGCCTATGACAATGTCTTCACCAGCGGCGGCATCGGCCCGACCCATGACGATATCACGGCCGATTGTATTGCCCGTGCTTTCGATACACCAATTGATGTGCGGGATGACGCGCGCGCGCTCTTGCAGGCCCATTACGACAAATCCGGGCTGGAACTGAATGCTGCCCGCTTGCGCATGGCGCGTATTCCGGACGGTGCGACGCTGATCGAAAATCCGGTTTCAACAGCCCCCGGATTCACGCTTGCGAACGTGCATGTCATGGCAGGTGTGCCTTCTGTTTTTCAAGCGATGGTAGCGAGCGTTTTGCCAACATTGACCGGAGGCAGACCTTTGTTGTCGCAAACTCTGCGTGTAGACCGCGGAGAAGGTGATATCGCCGCAACCCTGTCGGCCTTGGCCGAAGATTTCAGCGACCTGTCCATCGGTTGCTACCCGTTTCAGATCAACGGTGCCTTCGGGGCCAACGTGGTCGTGCGCGGCACCGACGGAGGCCGGATCGACGCGGCCACCACCCGCCTGGCGAAAGAGCTTGAGCTTTGAGCGATAACTGGGCGGAAATAGTCGACGGAACCTGGCCCGCCGTACGCTATCAGCGGCTTGGCCCGTTTCTGCTGCGTGAGGGGCAGGGCGGAGGGTCGCGCGTATCAGCGGCCAGTGCATTGGGTCCGGTCAATGAAGACGATATCGACGCCGCCGAGGCCGCAATGCAGGCCATGGGGCAGAAACGCATCTTCTGTCTGCGCCCGGGGGATGAAGCCCTGGATGCAAAGCTGGCCCAGCGGGGCTATGATATTCTTGACCCGGTGAACATCTATGTCTGCCCCGTCTCTCGGCTGATCGATCAGCCAATCCCACCGGTCATGGTGTTTTCGATCTGGGAACCGCTTGAGATCATGCGCGACATCTGGGCCTCGGGCGGGATCGGACCCGAGCGGATCGCGGTGATGGAACGCGCCAAGGGCCCCAAGACAGGGTTTTTGCTGCGTTACAACGACAAACCCAGCGGCGTGGCTTTTGTGGCGATGCATGCAGACACTGCAGTGGTCCACGCGCTTGAAATCCTTCCCGAACATCGCCGACAGGGGTTAGGCCACTGGACCATGCGCGCAGCAGCATTCTGGGCGCGGGATCACAGTGCGCAGAACCTCAGCGTGATCTGCACCAAGGCCAATGAGGGCGCCAACGGTCTTTATCGTGCCCTCGGGATGGAGATCGCTGGCGAATACCATTACCGTCATCTTGTCTGAACTGAAGAGGCCGCCGTGACACAAAAAGACATGCCCACCGCGCTGAACCTGCCCATGGTTGATCCGCTGCCGCCGGAAACGCAGAAATACTTTGATATCTGTGTCGAAAAACTGGGCATGGTGCCGAATGTGCTGAAAGCCAACGCATTTGACATAGACAAGCTGAGCACATTCACCGCGATGTATAACGACCTGATGCTGGCTGACAGTGGGTTGACCAAGCTGGAACGCGAGATGATCGCCGTAGTCGTCTCGTCGATCAACAAGTGCTTCTACTGTCTGGTCGCGCATGGGGCGGCGGTGCGTCAGCTTTCGGGCAATCCGCAACTGGGTGAGATGCTGGTGATGAACTACCGCGTCGCGCCGCTGGAGCCGCGCCAACGGGCGATGCTGGACTTTGCCGCAAAGATGACAACCGCCAGCGCAGAGATCGAAGAGCCCGACCGACAGAAATTGCGAGACGCCGGATTTACTGACCGGGACATTTGGGACATCGCCAATGTCGCCGGGTTTTTCAATATGTCAAACCGGGTGGCCAGCGCAACGGCGATGGTGCCCAACGAAGAATATCACGCACAGTTTCGATGATCCGCATCGCCGCCCTTATAGCCCTACTGATGACAGGATCTGTTGCCGCGCAGGACCTGACCCTACCGGCCAGTGCCCGTCAGATCAGTGATCGGACGTCTCCGCTGGACAGCTATGATCTGCCAACGGGGCCGTATGCGAATGGCTCTGTACCCGCAGACACTCTTGAAGGGCGCGTGGAACGCTATACGTGGCGGCTTCAGGCAGGGTCGAGCACGACATTGCAGCTTCTCGCCCCGCTGCGGGAACAGATCGAGGCGCAGGGATACAAGATCCTGTTCGAATGCGACGCGCGGGCTTGCGGTGGTTTCGACTTTCGCTTTGGCACCGAGGTCGTGCCAACCCCGGATATGTATGTCGCCATTCAGGATTACCGTTTTCTGTCGGCGATCAAAGGGTCGGTTGCCCTTAGTCTGCTGGTCAGCCGCAATCCCCCGGATGGCTACGTGCAGATGATCCGGGTGACGCCTCAAGATGCACCGGACTCGGACCCTGTGGTGGTCGAGCAAGCCGTAGAGGGTACGGTCGGGTTGCTGGAGGCCTTGGCGACAATGGGCCACGTGATCCTGGATGATCTGCATTTCCCAACGGGCGAGGTTGCCCTGGGCGAGGGACGGTTTGACTCACTGACCTTGTTGGCCGGATACTTGACCGACAACCCGAAAACGCGTCTGGCACTGGTGGGGCACACTGACGATACTGGTGCCTTGCAGGCGAATATTTCGGTCAGCAAAAGCCGGGCCGAGGCGGTGCGAACCCGCCTGATTGATGCACATGGCGTGGCACCCGACCGACTCGAAGCGCAGGGTGTTGGCTATCTGTCTCCGCTTACATCGAATGCAACCCCGGAAGGGCGCGATCTGAACCGTCGGGTCGAGGCAGTATTGCTCGTCAACTGATCCACCACAGGTACAGCGGCAATCCGACGGTGATGTTGAACGGAAACGACACCCCCAGCGACAAGGTCAGATAGATCCCGGCCTCGGCCTTTGGAAGGGCGATCTTCATCGCAGCGGGAACCGCGATATACGATGCCGAGGCCGACAGTACCATGAACAGGAACAAGCTTCCCTGTGGCAGTCCGATCACGGCACCTACCGCCCAGGCCATTACTGCGCCAATCAGGGGCATCAAGACACCAAAGGCGAACAGGCCAACCGACAGCTTGTCTCGATTGCCGATCAGGCTGCGCCCTGCCGACAGCCCCATATCCAGCAGAAACAGGCACAAGATACCGGTGAAAGGCGTAACGATGAAGGGCGCGATCATCTGCATACCTTCGCCGCCGGTGATGGCTCCGATCAGGAAGGCACCGGTGAGCAGAACAATCGAGCCATTGGCCAGCAGATCGCGCCACAGCTTGTCATCCTTGACACCATTGCTTCCGGTCCTGTGCGCCAACCAAAGCGCCGACAGGATTGCAGGCACCTCCATCGCAGCCGCAACGGCCACCATGAATCCGTCATGGGACAGCCCAACCAGATCCAGCAGACTGGTGGCGGTGACAAAGGTGACGATCGAGATCGAACCATAGTGCCCTGCAACCGCCGCCGCGTTCAGCGCATCCAGCTTTGTCATCACCCTGAGCAGGCCAAAGGCCACGAAGGGGATGGCAAAGGACAAAGCAACACCGCCCAGCAGTGTCATGAACAGTTGCAGGTGAATGCCATGCGCAGCCAGACTGGCACCGCCCTTGAACCCGATGGCCAGCAACAGGTAAAGCGACATGAACTTGGCCGCGCCCGCCGGAATGGACAGGTCACTGCGTACAAAGGTCGCCAAAAGCCCAAGAGCAAAAAACAATATGGTAGGCACCAGCAGATTGCTGGACAGTGTCTCGATCACTCCGGGCATATTTGACTCCTGACCCCTCGTTTTCGGGTTAGGTGCCTTGCAAAACAGATTTCGCCAAATACTATCTTTCTAAGTTATAAATAGTTTCAGGCTATGAAATGCGCCCGACATTGCGGCAGTTGGAATACATCGTTACCGTCAGTCGCCTTGGGCGATTCAGTTTGGCTGCCGAGGTGCTGAATGTCAGCCAGCCCAGCCTGTCGACGCAAATTGCGACTGTAGAACAAGAACTTGGCGTTCGAATCTTTGATCGTAACCGTGGTGGAATCCAGGTGACGACAAAGGGTGAAGAGTTCATCTTGCGCGCGCAGAAGATCCTGGCAGAGGTCAAGGACCTGCGCCATGCAATGTCGAACGATATGCCCGTCGGAGGAAGGTTGCGACTGGGGGTATTGCCTTCGATCGGGCCCTATCTGTTGCCGCAAGCCATCAAACAGGTGCACCAGATTCGCCCCGGATTGCGCATTGTCGTGCGCGAGGAAAACACACTGGATCTGGAACAGGGTCTGAAATCCGGTCGATTTGACCTGATATTGTCCACGCCCGAAGACCATCCGAATACTGTGCAACATCGTTTGTTCAACGAACCTCTCTGGGTCGCGGTTGCCGTAGATGACGTTCTGGCGCGGGATTTGCAGGGTGTCAGTGCCATAGATCTTCAGAACCGGATTTTCCTCACCCTGGATCAAAGCCACCGCCTGTCGCGCATCGTCTATGCATTGGCGGCAGAATGCGGTGGGGTGGTTTCGGATGAGTATGAAGGCACGACACTTGATTCCATTGTCCTGATGGCGGCTTCGGGTGTTGGTGTTGCGGTACTGCCTGATCTTTATGCTCGCAGACAGGGGATTTACCGCGACGAGGTGCGGTTGCGCCCACTCTCCATTGCCAATGCAAATCGCGATATCGCCCTTTTGGCACGCAGTTCCGAAACACCGCCGCGGGGTCAGAATGTGCTGACCGACAGCCTGCGCTCTTCCGCCCGGTCCATGGGGCTGTCGGTGATCGGTCCATAAAAAAGGCCCGCACTTTTACATGCGGGCCAAAGGTTGGTCTTCAGGGAGAAATTACCAGTCCATCGGACCCTTCTCGTGGAAAGAGTCGACGAGGAAATCAATGAAAGCCCGCACTTTGGGTTGTGTAAAACGGCCGGGCGGGTAGACCGCGTAAACGCCTTGAACTTCGTCGGGCAGGGATGGCATGGCATCGACAACCAGCCCTGCCTTCAAGGCTTCTGCGTAAAGATAGCTGGGCAGATACGCGATACCCAAGCCGGAAACCGCCGCGTTCAACAGGGATTGGCCATCGTTCACGCTCAACCATCCGGCTGTTCGAACCTGACGCTTTTCGCCGGATGGCGCGGTCAGTTTCCAGACATTGCCCGAGGACTGGCTGGAATAATGCAGCAGCTTGTGTTCGTTCAGATCGTCGATCTTCTGTGGGCGGCCGAATCTTTCGACATAACTGGGCGCGGCGACCATGCGTTTGACGGTTTCGGTCAGTTTGCGGGCCCGCAGCGTGCTGTCTTCCAGCTCACCAATGCGGACGGCCACGTCAAATCCTTCGGAAATAAGTTCGACGTAACGATTGTTCAGTACCATGTTCACAGTGATGTCGGGGTAGGCCGCAAGGAACTCGGACAGCACAGGTGACAGGTGATTTACGCCGAAATCCGTGGCAACGCTGATGCGCAAAAGACCAGATGGGGCTGATTGCATCGACGTGACCAGTGAATCCGCTTCTCCTGCATCATTGAGAACGCGGCGCGCGCGGTCATAGTAGGCCAGCCCGATTTCTGTTGGTGACACCCGGCGCGTGGTACGGTTCAATAGTCGCGCTCCCAGACGTGCTTCAAGGCTCGATACGTGTTTGGACACGGCTGATTTGGAGATGCCCATCTTCTTGGCCGCATCGGTGAAGCCACCCTGGTCCACCACATTGGCGAAGGCTTCCATTTCGGTCAGTCGGTCCATACTCGTTCCCCAGATCTTGATTTCCGTCCTGACTATGGCGCTGAATCTGGGCGGAAACGGGGCAGACATGGGATAATATCAGGGATTTGAATCGGATCGTTTGCGTATGGGAAACGCAGAAACAGTGGTTTCCAATCTCGCCTCAGGCATTGTGATGCTGTGTTTTCAGGGCAATCGCGCTAAGCTGTTACCTTGAGAATGGCATTTTTGTGACCAGGGAGAAGATCATGAAGACCTTTTTCGCCATTGCTGCCCTTTGCCTTTCGGCGGGTTTTGCACACGCCGGAGGAGAGACCCCATCGAATCCCGATGCAAAGGTCTATTTCGTCAACCTGTCGGACGGTGACACCGTGCAATCACCGGTCACGGTTGTCTTTGGCCTCAGCGGCATGGGTGTCGCTCCAGCGGGAACCGAGAAAGAAAACACCGGACACCACCATCTGCTGCTTGACCGTCCCCCGCTGGGTGAGGGCGAGGATGGTGCAGATGAGTTGGCCAATGGTTTGCCCGCCGACGACAACCACATACACTTCGGAGGCGGTCAGACCGAAGTGACGCTGGACCTGCCATCGGGCCAGCACACATTGCAACTGGTTCTGGGCGACGCCGGGCACGTGCCACATGCCACACCGATTGTATCCGAAGTGATTACGATTACCGTGGAGTAGTCCGCATGCCCAGCCGCAGGTTGAACGTGTCCGGGGCGCCTGCGTTGGTCGCAGGTGAACGGAGTCCCTTGGCGTAGATCGCGGCCGCATCGATGAAGTCATACTTGCGCAACAGATCGTAGGCGACCTGAACATGTTCGGCATGTCCGAACGTCGTATTGTCGATGGCATGTGCCTCAAACGCGCTGGTGATCTCGGCGCTCATTTCTCGTCCTACTTGAAACGGTGACTGTCCTCGGCCGTCCAGTCGAGGTCATAGACGGTTTTGAGCTGCTTGATCTTCTCCAGCGTTTCCTTGGAAAAAGCCGGCTTGTTCTCGAAGCTGTGCAGGGCGATGCCCTCGATCAGATAACCAAGGGTCATGTCCAATGACTCCGCCAGTCCCTTGAGGACCTTCAGCAGGCGTTTCTCAATTCGAATTCCTGTTTGGTTCGTTCTATTTTATGACTCATGTGATACATACGTACATTGATAACATCTAAGTCAAGCAGCACAAAAAAGCCGCCCCATTAGAGACGGCTTTCCTCGACGTAACTTGAAATTCGTTTCAAAACGTAGCGGCCAGACGTGTGCCCTGATTGATTGCGCGTTTGGCGTCCAACTCTGCGGCCACATCCGCACCGCCGATCACGTGTGGCGTGACTCCTCGCTCGATCAGTGCATCTGCCAATGACCGCTCTGAAACCTGACCTGAACACAGTACAACAGTGTCAACAGGGATTACAGTCGGGTCGGCGCGCTCTTCTCCGAACGAGACATGCAGCCCCTCGTCATCGATGCGCTCGTAATTCACGCCGCCCACGAAGTTCACGTCCTTCATCTTCAGCGTCGCGCGGTGAATCCAGCCGGTGGTCTTGCCCAGTCCCTTGCCATGCGCCTGTTTCTTGCGCTGCAGTAGCGTGATCTGGCGCTTGGGCGCCTCGGGCTGCGGGCCTTCGGGCGCCAGGCCTGCGCGGTGCTGCTCGGGATCGGCGACGCCCCACTCCTTCATCCACAGGGGCAAGTTGGTGGTGGGCGAGTGGCCTTCCTCCAGCAGGTATTCCGACACGTCGAAGCCGATACCGCCCGCACCGATCACGGCCACCGATTTGCCCACCGGAGCCTTGTCGCGCAGCACGTCGATATAGTTTACGACATTGTCGCGATCCTCTCCGGGGATCTGCGGGTCGCGCGGATTGACGCCGGTGGCGATCACCACCTCGTCGAACCCGGTCAGATCATCGGCGCCAACCTCGCGGCCCAGTTCGACCTTGACGCCCAGCGTGTCGAGCATGGTGCTGTACCAGTCCACCAGCCCCCAGAACTCTTCCTTGCCCGGCACCTGCTTGGCCATGTTCAGTTGCCCGCCGATCTCGTCGGCCTTGTCGAACACGGTCACGTCATGGCCGCGCTGGGCGGCGGTCATCGCCGTGGACAGGCCCGCCGGACCCGCACCCACGATGGCCACGCGCTTGGGCGCGTCGGTCTTTTCGATCACCAGCTCGGTCTCGTGGCAGGCGCGCGGGTTCACCAGGCAGGAGGTCAGCTTTCCGCTGAAGGTGTGGTCCAGACAGGCCTGATTGCAGGCGATGCAGGGCGCGATCTTCGTGGCTTCGCCGGCAATTGCCTTGTTCACGAAATCCGCATCCGCCAGCATCGGCCGGGCCAGCGAGACCATGTCGGCGCAGCCCTCGGCCAGCACCTGTTCGGCCACGTCCGGCGTGTTGATCCGGTTCGAGGTGATGACCGGAATCCCCACCTTGCCCATCAGTTTTTTGGTCACCCAGGCAAAGGCCGCCCGCGGGACGCTGGTGGCGATGGTCGGAATCCGCGCCTCGTGCCAGCCGATGCCGGTGTTGATGATCGTTGCCCCGGCTTGCTCGATCCGCTGCGCCAGCTGCACCACCTCGTCAAAGGTCGAGCCATTGGGCACCAGGTCGATCATCGACAGGCGGTAGATGATGATGAAATCACTGCCCACTGCATCGCGGGTGCGGCGCACCACTTCCAGCGGCAGGCGCATCCGGTTCTCATAGGACCCGCCCCAGCGGTCGGTGCGCTTGTTGGTATGAGTCACCAGGAACTGGTTGAGGAAATACCCTTCTGACCCCATGATCTCGACCCCGTCATAGCCCGCCTTCCGGGCCAGCACGGCGGCGTTCACGATATCGTTGATCTGTTTCTCAATACCTTCTTCGTCCAGCTCGTTCGGTGGGAAGGGAGAGATCGGCGACTTCACCGGGCTGGGCGCCACGCATTTGGGGCCATAGGAATAGCGACCCGCATGCAGGATCTGCATGGCGATCTTGCCGCCCGCCTGATGCACCCGGTCGGTGACGATGGAATGGTTGGCCACATCCTTGTCGCTGGTCATCATCGCAGCGCCGGGCAGGACCGAGCCTTCAAGGTTTGGCCCAATTCCGCCCGTCACCATAAGCGCCACACCACCGCGAGCGCGCGCTGCATAAAACTCGGCCACCCGGTTCCAGTCGCCGGTTTCCTCAAGCCCGGTGTGCATCGAGCCCATCAGCACGCGGTTTTTCAACGTGGTAAAGCCCAGATCCAGCGGGACCAGCATGTTTGGGTACGCAGTCATGACGAAACTCTCCCTCCCGAATTTGCGTGATAGATTGACGTTCGCGTCAACTTTGTCACGCGAAACCCCACGTCACCCTCTTTGCTGTTGCGCCGGTGATTGCTAGAGGTGGTCGAAACAACCCGCTGAGGCCGCGCATGACCCCCGAAGAAATCGCCAAACTGCCATATCGCCCCTGCGTCGGGCTGATGTTGATGAATGCCGAGGGCAAGATTTTCGTCGGCCAGCGCAATGATCGCCACAAGGACGCCTGGCAAATGCCACAGGGTGGCGTGGACAAGGGCGAAGACCCGCGCGACGCAGCCTTGCGCGAGCTGTGGGAAGAAACCGGCGTGACTGCGGATCTAGTCGAGGTCGTGGCAGAGACCGATGGCTGGCTGCCCTATGATCTTCCGCACGACATCGTGCCCAAGATCTGGAAAGGTCGCTATCGCGGGCAGGAACAGAAATGGTATCTGCTGCGCTTTATCGGGGCAGATGATCAGATCAATATCGCGACCGATCACCCCGAATTCTCACACTGGAAATGGCAGGCGCCTGATCGGTTGATCGAAGAGATCGTACCGTTCAAACGCACGGTGTATGAACAAGTGCTGAAGGCTTTTGACAGCTACTTGGGCAAAAAGGCCTGACGCTTGGGAAAGTTGGACATTTTCCAGGCTGGCCTTTAGCGCTGAGCCGTTCATAACCGGCCTGTCATGACTCAAACGACCTATCCCAGCCCCGTACGCGCGCATCGCTCTGCCGACATGGTCGTCCATGTGTTCGGGTTGTCCCTGATCCTGACCGCTGGCAGCCTGCTGATCATGAACGCCTATCAGCGTTTGGATTCCGCGCTGCTTCTTGCGGTCATTGTTTATGTTCTCTGTGCGCTTGCGTCGAACCTTGCGTCCTGTGCCTATCATTTTGCGCCCAGGCATGACCGTCGCAAACTGCTGCGTCGTATCGACCATGCCGCGATTTATCCCAGCATCTGCGGGACCTTCACGCCGTTCTTCGTTCAGGCGGGCACGACATGGACCATGACGCTGCTATGGGTATGCTGGAGCCTGACCATCGCAGCCGTCTGGAACAAGATCGCAAATGAAACGGTCAAATCACGATGGTCGACAGCGTCATACCTTGGTTTGGGTGGCATTGGCCTGGGGGCAATCCCAGACATGACCACTGTTCCCACAGCCACACTTTGGTGCATTGTGGGTGGCGCAGCCAGTTATGTTATCGGAACGATGTTTTACGCCCAAAAGACACTACCGTTTCGTTACGCGATATGGCACGTCTGGGTGAACCTGGGCGGAGTTCTGATGTTTGTTGGAATCTGGCTGGCGCTGTTTTCTTAATAAACGGCAGGGCCGGGGCGTGGGTGCCCCGAACCGTTTTCAGATCAAATCAAGAGGGTCCTGATTTGAGGTCACATCAACCCTTCGGCGTGCAGCAATTCCTGCATGTTTGCCTCGGGGCGTGGGCCGATATGGCTGATGACTTCGCGGGCGCAGACATTGCCGATGCGGGCGCAGGTCTCGTAATCCCGACCCGTGGCCATGCCGAAAAGGAAGCCCGCCGCAAACTGGTCGCCTGCGCCTGTTGCATCAACAGGGACAATCTTTTCAACCGGCACGTCAATGCGGGTGTCGCCGTTCAGAACGGTCACACCGTCGCCTGAGCGGGTGCAGACCACCAGCGGACAGATCGCGGCCGTCTTGGCCAATGCTTCTTCCAGATCGTCAGTTTCGAACAGTGATTTGATCTCGGCCTCATTGCCGATCACGAAGTCCAGCTCATTTTCGATCAGCAGCAGGAAATCGACCCGGTGACGTTCCACGCAGAACGGGTCGGAAATGGCGATGCCGGCCTTGCCGTCACTCTTATGGCAGGCGCGCGCGGCCTCAAGGAATGCCGCTTTGCCTTTTTCCTTGTCGAACAGATACCCCTCGAGGAACATGATCTGGCTGTTTCCAGCGACCTCTTCTGAGACATCCTGAGACGACAGTTCCGAGGAAATGCCCAGATAGGTGTTCATTGACCGCTCACCATCGGGCGACACAAAGATCATCGAACGTGACGTCGGCAATTCACCACCGGGTACAGGTGGGTTCACGAAATCGACGCCATCCTCGTTCATCGCATCTGCATAGAAACGGCCCAGCGCGTCATCGTGAACCCGGCCGATGAACGCAGCATCCAGCCCAAGTGCGCCTGCGCCCGCAATGGTATTGGCCACCGAGCCGCCCGGCGTTTGAACACGGCTTTCCATCGAGGCGTACAGCACCTCGCCGCGTTCCTGTTCGATCAACTGCATGATGCCTTTTTCGATGCCCATCAGCTCCAGGAAGCTGTCATCGGCCTGGGAAATCACATCCACAACGGCATTTCCGATGCCGGTCAGTTGATAAGTCTTCATAGGGTTTTGTCCTCGAATTGGCAGAGATCACGGATGATGCAGGTCGGGCATTGCGGCTTGCGCGCCTTGCAATGGTACCGGCCATGCAGGATCAACCAGTGATGCGCATGAAGTTGAAAGTCAGCAGGAATATTGTCTTCGATGGCGCGTTCGACAGTGTCTACATCTTTGCCGGGGCAAATACCGGTGCGGTTGCCGACGCGAAAGATATGGGTGTCCACCGCCTGCGCCGGTTGTCGCCACCACATGTTCAGAACCACGTTGGCCGTCTTTCGGCCCACACCCGGAAGGGATTGCAGGGCAGCCCGGGAATTGGGAACCTCGCCGCCATATTCGTCTACGAGGATACGGCTGAGCTTGATGACGTTCTTGGCCTTCTGGCGGAACAAACCAATGGTCTTGATGTGCTCGATCAGGCCTTCCTCGCCCAGATCCAGCATCTTTTGCGGCGTGTCGGCGATCTTGAACAGCGCGCGCGTCGCTTTGTTGACGCCTGCATCCGTGGCTTGCGCCGAAAGGGCCACGGCGACGACCAGAGTATAGACGTTCACATGCTCCAGCTCGCCCTTGGGTTCCGGGTCGGCCTCTTGAAAGCGCGTGAAAATCTCGCGGATCGTATGATAGTCGAGTTGCTTTGCCATCCGGGCCTTAATGCCGTCCACCGGGCTCTGACACAAGCCCAAAGCCAATGCGCAAGTTCCGGGTCGCGGCAGCGTGGCCTGCGCGCTATGGTTTTGTCAGAAGATGAGGTGGAACCATGAACGTCCAGACCCCGGAAAGCGGATACCATTACAACGTCATGCGCCGCGCAATCGACCTGATTGATCAGGGCGGCGAGGGCCTGAGCCTTGATGAACTGGCACGCCAGATGGATATGAGCCCGGCCCATTTCCAGCGCCTGTTCTCGCGTTGGACCGGAGTGTCGCCAAAACGGTACCAACAATACCTGACACTGGGCCATGCGAAGGCATTGCTGCGCGAACGGTTCACAACACTGGAAACGGCACACAATGTGGGCCTGTCCGGTAGCGGACGTCTGCATGATCTGTTCCTGAAGTGGGAATCCATGAGCCCCGGCGAATATGCCCGCAAGGGCGAAGGTCTGACGATCTATTGGGGGTGGTTCGAATGCCCCTTTGGCCCCGCGCTGGTCATGGGTTCCGACAAGGGCATCTGCGGCATGGCCTTCGGGGCCGAGACCGGCGAAGAGGCCGCGATGGAAGACATGATCTCACGCTGGCCCAAGGCGACGTTTGTCGAAGATCCGATGCGCCTGCGTCCTTGGGCGCTGAGTGCTTTTGGCGCTGCCAACGATCGGTTGGAGCCAACACCGGTTTTCCTGATCGGATCACCTCTGCAAATCAAGGTGTGGGAAGCGCTGATGCATATCCCGTCCGGGCAGGTCACGACCTACTCCGAGATCGCCCAACGGGTCGGCTCTCCGCAAGCAGTTCGCGCAGTGGGAACGGCAGTTGGCCGCAACCCGGTCAGTTGGCTGATCCCCTGCCATAGGGCATTGCGCAAGTCAGGTGGCCTGGGAGGCTATCACTGGGGATTGCCGGTCAAGCGTGCCATGCTGGCCTACGAGGCGGCGCAGGCAGACGCCTGATTGACAGACGGCCTGACCGCTGCCAAAAGGCACCTCAGGTTCGGGTCCCCTGCCGTTCGCGGCCATTGGCTTTGGTGAAACCCGGTTTTGAAATGCATCTGTTGCCCTTTCTTGGCGCGCGGATGGTAATGCGAGCCCCGTCCTGATTTCGCGCCCGTTCAAGGAAACGAGGCACATGATGACACGATCCCAAACCGTTGCTCCGGTTGAAGAGCTGAAAGCGCAGGCAAAACGCTTGCGGGAAAAACTGAAAACGACGGGTGTTTCTCTGTCGCATAGCGCGGCATTGGAACTCCTGGCCCATCAGCATGGCGTTCGAGACTGGAACACCTTGCATGCGATGTCCGGAAACCGGATGCATCTGCGCGTAGGTGATCGGGTTGAAGGACGCTATTTGGGTCAGGCGTTCACAGCCGAAATTCGCGGCATGACCGTATTGGGCGATGGCGCGCGTCGCCGAGTGACCCTGCATTTCGATACGCCGGTAGATGTGGTCCGCTTTGACAGCTTCTCTGCATTTCGACAGCGCGTCACCGGAGAGATTGAGTGGGACGGTCGGTCCAGACGCCACACGTCCGATGGCGAACCCCAGCTTGTGGTGCGGCCCGTATAGAGCGTAATGGGCGAGGCAACCGCGTTGCCCCGCCCAATCTGTCTGCTTCGCAGGTGAAGTTACTCTGCGGCCCAGCCGCCGACGGCTTTGACTTCAAGGAAATCCTCGAGACCGAAGACTCCGCCTTCCCGCCCGTTGCCGGATTGCTTCATGCCGCCGAACGGTGAGCCCGCGCTGCGCGATTGTCCGTTCATTTCGACCATGCCCGACCGCAGAGCCCGCGCCATGCGATTGGCACGCGCACCATCCTGTGTCTGAACATAATTGGTCAGGCCATAGGGTGTATCATTGGCGGTTTCGACAGCCTCCTCTTCTGTGTCGAAGGGGATCATGGTCAGAACTGGGCCAAAGATTTCTTCGCGGGCGATGGTCATCTGGTTATTTGCATCAGCAAAGACCGTGGGGCGGACATAATAGCCCTTGTTCAGCCCCTCAGGTCGTCCGGTGCCGCCTGCAACCAGCCGCGCACCTTCGTCGATGCCCTTCTGGATCAGGTCCTGAATCTTGGTCCACTGAACTTCATTCACAACCGGACCGATGTGGCGACCTTCCTCCATGGCAGGGCCAACCTTGACCATGTTCGCAACTTCGGCCGCCGTTTCCACAGCCTCGTCGTAGATCGGGCGCTGCACCAACATCCGGCTGGGTGCGTTACAGCTCTGGCCGGTGTTTTGCATCATGTGCAGCACCCCGCGCTTGACCGCTTTTTCGTCCGCATCCTCAAAGATGACGTTGGCTCCTTTGCCTCCCAGTTCCAAATGCACTTTCTTGAGGGTGTCAGCCGCGTTCTTCGAAATCGCAGTGCCCGCGCGAGTCGAACCGGTGAAGCTGACCATATCAACATCCGGATGACCCGAAAGTTGCGATCCAACACCCGCTCCGTCGCCGTTGACCAGATTGAACACACCGGGCGGGAAGCCTGCCTTGTCCATCATCTCGGCAAAAATCATCGCGTTCAGCGGGCTTTGTTCTGACGGTTTCAGAACCATCGTGCAGCCCGCAATCGCAGCAGCACCAACCTTGAGCGTGATCTGGTTCATCGGCCAGTTCCACGGCGTGATCAGAGCGGCAACGCCAACCGCCTCATAAATGATGCGATCATTCGGTGCATGATCCCCCAGCGGGCGCTCGAATTCAAACGACCTTGCGGCGCGGATGAAGTTCTTCAGGTGATAGATGCCGGCACCAGCCTGCGCCGAGCGCGCCAGATCGATCGGGGCGCCCATTTCAAGTGACATCGCCTGCGCCAGATCCTCTGCCCGGGTTGCATAGAGTTCGACCAGCTTTTCCACCAGCGCGATGCGGGTTTCCACTGGAGTTGCCATCCAGCCTGGCAAAGCGGCTTTGGCTGCGGCAACGGCTGCATTCGTGTCGGCTTCGGCGCCAAGCGAGATCACTGCGCAGGGCTCTTCGGTCGAGGGGTTGATGACCTCGAAGTCATTGGGCTGCGACGGGGCCACCCACTGACCGTTAATATAGAAATCCCGCTTTTCGATCATCCTGAGCCCTCCTGAAGGTTCGCCTGAAGCCGGCTGTTCGGGGCCACTCTGTCACCCATGCACAGGCTGAGCAATAGTGAATTTGATCAAATTTTTTTCTGGTCAGGCTCACGAAATCCGTATCCCTGGACACGATGGCTGGTTTAACCTGTGCACAAAGTGATTAGGTTCCAGACGACCGACTCAGGTTTTTCACAGAAAAGGAGATGCCCCATGGGTTTGCGCATCAACGACACCGTCCCGAATTTCACGGCAGAAACGGATCAGGGTACCGTTCAGTTTCACGACTGGATCGGTGACAGCTGGGCCATTTTGTTCTCGCACCCAAAGGATTTCACGCCTGTTTGCACAACCGAGTTTTCGGCCGTTGCGCAGCTGAATGACGAATGGGCCGCCCGCAACACCAAGGTGATCGGCGTATCGGTTGATGGTGTCGAGGACCACAAGAAGTGGAAGAAGGACATCGAGGAATATGGCAAGGCCAATCCCGGTTTCCCGATTATCGCTGATGATGGTCTGGCTGTGTCCAAGGCCTTCGACATGCTGCCCGCCGAAGCTTATCTGCCTGATGGCCGTACACCGGCTGACAGCGCCACAGTACGCTCGGTCTTCATTGTCGGCCCGGACAAGCAGTTAAAGCTGTCGATGACCTACCCGATGACCGTGGGCCGGAACTTTGCTGAAATTCTACGCGCGCTTGACGGGTTGCAGATGTCAGCCAAGGGCGTTGCGACGCCTGCCAATTGGGTGCCGGGCGAAGACGTGATCATCCCGCCAACCGTGTCGAACGAAGACGCCAAGGCCAAGTTTGGCGAGTTCGAAACGATCTTTCCCTATTTGCGCAAGACCAAGGCGCCGTCGTAAGCCGGTTGCCGGGTCAGGGGGGCTGTCTGCCCCCCATCGTGGCTGCCGGCACGATTCCCCCCGAGGATGTTTTTAGCCAGATGAAGGGGGCGGTTGTTGCAGGCCGGATGACCACCGGCATATCCAGCGCGCGCTGTTTTTTCAGGGTTTTTCGGGGGCCCCGCACCTGAGGCGCGAGGGCAAAAAGGGGCAGGAAACCGGAGCGAAACCTGACACCCGAAGTGATCAGAAATTATAGCGAAGTCCGAAATTGACGCTGAATATATCCAGATCGTCCTCTACGTTGCCGGTCAAAGTTCCGTTGGGGGCCAGACGCTGCGACGAAACATCAAAGGCACGGGCGTAACGGGCATCAACGGTGAACGCTGTCGACGAGTTGATGTCATATGCCACACCGGCGATCACCTGGGCGGCAAAGGTGGTGTCGGTATCGTCCAGCGCCACACCCGGCCCATAAGAAAAATCCAGATCCGAATAGGTGGCACCCAGACCAAACCCGGCAAACGGTGTCAGCACTCCGGCCTGTCTGAAATCGAACAGCACATTGGCAAATAACGAGGTCTGCGAGACGTCGCCCGAGATATTGCCCTCGGGCCCCGGACCATTGCCGGTAAAGTTCACACCATCCACGTCACTGTCGCGATAAGACAGCTCCAGTTCGATCCGCGTTTCGATGATGTCGTTTGACCATTGCGGGATTTCCTTACCTATCGCGAAGCCCAGTCCGAAACCTGCGTCGAATTCGGTATCGACCGATTGCGTCGCGCCGCCGATCGTCCCGGTGAAATCGCTGTCCTGTAACTGGCTGTAGCCGATGAAGCCGTGAATATAGGTGCCGTCGCCCAGGCTCTGCGCGGCAAGCGCCGTTGCGCTGATCGTCAGAGCCGAAGAGGCGAGAATGAGGCGCGTGAACATAACCATCTCCAGTGTTCCAAAGTCCGCATGCCATGGATGTGGACAAGGCTGGCCCAAAAAGAAAGGCGCCGGGCCTTCACTTCGTTTCACAGGTTTTTAGGAATGTGTGAGTGAATAGGTACGAGGTTCTGCCACTGTTTCAGGGCACGTCCCTGACCAACGGTTCTGACAGGAGTTCGTCGACAAAGAAACTGAGCAACTGCAACCTGCTGGAAACGCCCGCCTTTCGATAGACCGCAGCGCTTTGGGCCTTGATCGTCCCTTCTTTCGTCTGTCGCATTCCGGCGATTTCCGCGATGGAAAGACCCTTGATCGTCAGCATGGCAACGTCACGCTCAGCACCACTGAGCTGCCACTCGCTGAACTGAGTTTCGATGACCTGGGCAAAAGCCCCTTGCGCCACTTCCAGTTGCCGCTGCATGTCGCGCACCCGTCTGGACTGGGAACGGATCAGGGCGATCGTGGCGCTCAGGCCCCCGACAAGCGCCAGCGACAGAAACAGCTCGAACGAATGCAGGTGACGAAACCCCGCGCCGTCGCCGCCAGTCCAATCCAGCAGCGCATCCGTCATGAAAAAGGCGGCGCAGAGGGCCTGCACCACCAGAAGGAGCCAGAGTAAAGACGTTTGAGGTACTTTCATGCGGCCCCTTGGACGTTGCAGGTTCAGTCGTCATCCTCTTCGAGCTCGATGGCTGTCACCACCCCGTCCGTGTCAGACAGAACCAGTTCAGTTTCCACGCCATCCTTGATGAGTTCAACCTCGATCTTCCCACCTTCGAATTCGATCTCTTCGATCTGGTACCCCTGGGCTTCAAGGGCCGCGCGGATATCGGCTTCGCTTGTGCCCAGTTTGTCGCCCAGTCCGACATTAGCAAAAGCAAGAACCGGTGCGGTTGCGATCAATCCCGTCAGTGTCAGCAGTTTCAAGGTTTCCATATCGCATCTCCTTTTTGTGTTGTGGCGATGCGGTCGAACTGGGGATGGCAGAGGAGACCTGCGATTGGCTTTTGGTTGAAACGGGGCGAATTGAACCAAGGTTTATGCAATTTGCGGCCGTTTCCGCCCGTCAGGTTCAGGTTGCAATCAATTTGTGATAGTTTGTTTTGGGAAAACATACAGGCATGTGACCAACGATGTCGGGCTTTCTGACTGTCTTGAACAGGAGAAGACCATGGCTTTTACAGATTGGTACGTCGAGGGGGAAAGCTTCGGAAACTGCAATTGCGGCTATGCCTGCCCCTGCCAGTTCGAGGAATTGCCGACGCATGGCGATTGCCGGGGTTTCGAAGTGCTTGAAATATTCAAAGGATATTTTGGAGAAACGGATCTTAGTGGAACCAGGGCGGCATTGATCTATGCGTGGCCCGGGCCAATATTCGAGGGTGGTGGTGAAATGCAGGTGATCGTCGATCCTGCGGCCTCACCGGCGCAGCGCGATGCGCTGGAAAAAGTCTTTCACGGTGAAGAAACTGAAGAGATGGCAACGCATTGGTACGTGTTCCGGGCCATGTGTGAGACGGTGCATGACACGCTTTACCTGCCGATTGAGTTTGAGATGGACATCGAAGGGCGAACGGCCAGCGTTACTGTTGGTGACGTATTAAAGTCGAACGGGCGCCCGATTCAGGCTCCGCATGGCGGCGGGGAACACCGCGTACGCATCGATATTCCCGGCGGGATCGAATTCACCATTGCTGAGATCGGCAGCGCCTCGACCCGAGCCGATGCGTCGATCAAGCTGGATCTGAAAGACAGTTTCGGCCAGTGGCACGTGTTGAAACATGGCCCGGGTGGTGTCACGCACTGACCTGCGGTCAGGCCGCTTTTGCGGTTTCGTTCGGATACACCTTCCAACCCGGAACCGCCAGATCCGCTGCAAGTACTCGGACTTCAAAGGGTTTGAGGATCGGCAATACGGTTGAACCGTAACCGCATTCACCATTTGCCAGTTCCGGGAACAGTTCGAACAACTCGCTCCGGGTTGCGGGCGCCATTGCATCAAGACTTGTGTCACCGGGGTAAAAGGACTCGGACCAGATTCCTTCGACATTCACCAGCTCATGCTGATTAAAGAGGATGTGAATGTACTCCACTCCTTGTGCAGGCGTTTCCTGAACGATGGTCTTTCCATTGATCAGCCCTTTTGCAGGCGCCAACATCGTTGTTTCGCAATGCATCAGTTCCATCATGGCTGAGGTCACGGCAATCCGGTGCTGTGGCGAGATGACGAGATCGCGGGATGGGCCGTTCGGCCCGAAACAGCCAGCTTTGATCCGTACAGGGGATAGGTGAGGGTTTCGCTGCAACTCGGACGCGGACAAACGGCGCTTGCCGATCCAGCGTACCGGACGGGCATGGCCGTCGGCGGTGACAACCGGGTCGCCGGGCTCCAGCGCCTCAACCCGGCGCAGTCCCGTCGGAGTCTGGATCAGCGATCCAAAGGTAAAACACACGAAAGAAGGCAAAGTGTGATACGCGGATGACGGCGCGGTTCCGGCAAAGCCGGTATCTGAAATCGTGTCATTCAGTTCGGCCTGACCGGAAGTGACGATGATGTAACGCGGGTTGGAAAACTGGATCAGGATAAACGTGACCGGCGCGCCATCGACTGTGCCCGTATAATTTTCGAAAGAACTGAAATTCTGGGTCGAGCCGGAAAAGCCGGGAAGAGACCCAAGATCAAGTTGCGAACTGCCGTCCGGGTCAGGATCTTGCAGCAGGGCGTCATTATCCGTGACTTCGACCGAATACGCAGCAGTAATATCAACACTGCGGTTGCTGAACGGGTCTGCGCTGATTTCGTAAACAGTAATCGATGCCACGGTTGAACAGCTTCCCTGAAAACGGCAAAATACCCCTTAAGGTTGAGCTAATACACGCAATAAGTGTTAATAATTGATTTACCAAAATTGCGACGCAGTTCCCCTTTCTGCTGCCCCGCAAACAAAAAAGGCCCCGGATGAAACCGGGGCCTTCTGCGGTCTGTCAGAGGGGGCAGATTACTCTGCGCTTTCCTCTTTCTTTTCTTTCTTCTCGGGAACGATCTCTTCGCCGGTTTCCTGATCGACCACTTTCATCGACAGGCGAACCTTGCCGCGATCGTCAAAACCCAGAAGCTTGACCTTCACTTCCTGACCTTCTTTCAGAACATCCGACGGATGGTTCAGACGGCGGTTTTCGATCTGCGACACGTGGACCAGACCGTCGCGCTTACCGAAGAAGTTCACGAAGGCCCCGAAATCGACGATTTTTACAACTTTACCAGTGTAGATCTGACCTTCTTCAGGTTCTGCCACGATCGAATAGATCATGTCATAGGCCTTCTGGATCGATTCACCATCCGGCGAGGCGATCTTGATGACGCCATCGTCGTTGATGTCCACCTTGGCTCCCGAAACCTCAACGATCTCACGGATGACCTTGCCACCGGAACCGATCACTTCACGGATCTTGTCGGTCGGAATGTTCATGGTCTCGATGCGCGGGGCGTGGACCGAGAAATCGTTGGTCTCGGACAGGGCTTTGCCCATCTCGCCCAGGATGTGCAACCGGCCGTCCTTGGCCTGCGCCAGGGCTTTCTCCATGATTTCGGGCGTGATGCCCGCAACCTTGATGTCCATCTGCAGCGAGGTGATGCCGTTTTCGGTACCGGCAACCTTGAAGTCCATGTCGCCCAAGTGGTCTTCGTCACCCAGAATGTCGGACAGGATGGCATAGTCGCCGTCATCTTCCAGGATCAGACCCATGGCCACACCGGCAACCGGCGCTTTCAGCGGAACACCCGCATCCATCATCGACAGCGAACCGCCGCAGACAGACGCCATCGAGCTGGAGCCGTTGGATTCTGTGATTTCTGACACGATGCGGATCGTGTAGGGGAAATCGGTCGCCGCAGGCAGAACCGCCTGCAGGGCGCGCCATGCCAACTTACCGTGGCCAATCTCACGACGGCCCGGGCCACCCACGCGGCCAACTTCACCAACCGAATACGGAGGGAAGTTGTAGTGCAGCAGGAAGTTCGATTTGAAGTTGCCATGCAGCGCGTCGATGAACTGTTCGTCGTCGCCGGTGCCCAGCGTGGTCACGGCCAGCGCCTGTGTTTCACCACGGGTGAACAGCGCGGAACCGTGCGTACGCGGCAGCATCGAGGTTTCTGCAACGATCGAGCGGATATCGGTGGTCGAGCGACCATCGATCCGCTTGCCGCCTTTGACGACGTCGCCGCGCAGAATACCTGCTTCGAGCTTTTTCATCGCGGAACCGAGGTTGCCGTCTTCCAGCTGTTCCTCGGTCAGCGCTTCCTTGATCGCTTCACGGGCAGCGGCAACAGCAGCGGTGCGCTCCTGCTTGTCGGTGATCGCGAAGGCGGCGCGCATCTGTTCTTCACCGGCGGCCTTAACGGCAGCATACAGCTCCGAGTAATCCGGTGCCTGGAAATCGAACGGCTCTTTCGCGGCTTCTTCGGCGAGGCTGATGATCAGGTCGATCACCGGCTGAATCTGTTCATGCGCAAAGTTCACCGCGCCCAGCATTTCCGCCTCAGAGAGCTCGTACGCTTCCGATTCCACCATCATTACGGCGTCTTTGGTCCCGGCAACTACCAGATCCAGACGCTGTTCAGGGTTCAGGCGCAGGTCCTGCATGTCATCGACGGTCGGGTTCAGAACGTATTCACCGTCTTCGAAACCAACACGGGCACCGGCGATCGGGCCCATGAACGGCGCGCCGGAGATGGTCAGAGCAGCCGAAGCGGCGATCATCGCGACGATGTCGGGATCGTTGACCAGATCGTGGCTCAGCACGGTGCACATCACCAGAACTTCGTTTTTGAAGCCGTCAACGAACAGCGGGCGGATCGGACGGTCGATCAAACGCGCAGTCAGCGTCTCTTTCTCGGTCGGGCGCGCCTCGCGCTTGAAGAAGCCACCCGGTACTTTACCGGCGGCATAGTATTTCTCTTGGTAGTGCACGGTCAGGGGGAAAAAGTCCTGACCGGGCTTTTGTTGCCGTGCAAAGGTCACGTTTGCCATGACGCTGGTTTCGCCCAGCGTGGCAATCACGCTGCCGTCCGCCTGACGGGCAACTTTGCCGGTTTCCAGTGTGAGCGTTTCCTCGCCCCACTGCATTGATTTCTTCGTTACATCAAACATATGCGTATCCTAGAAGGGAGCACTCCCGCCCCTGCGGGTCTCCCGTTTGCATGGCGGCCCCATTGCCGCCGACCCCAATTTATCTTCCATTCGAGTGCCGGGGTCAGGGCACAACGTCTCAGATGCCGCGCGCATACATGAGAATGCGTTGAAAGGAAAGAGGAACTGGATGGGATGGCCGAATCACGCTGAGACAGACAACGGCTCTCTCTAAGTGTTCAGTTTTCAGATCGCGAGCAAAAGCTGTGAGCGGCGATGCAATGTGTTTCTTCACAGGCGACGACCCAGAGATCTGTGGGTCGATTACATCGCTAACATCGGTAAAATCGAATGCATTTTGTAAAAATATGAAGGCAGTATAAGCTTTTACCACAAGCCCGCGGACGAAATGACGGAAACGCGCCAAGGGGGTTAATAATCCCATACCCGTCCGCCGACCGAAAACCTTGGCGTTTGCAGCTAGCGAACAGAAGGGCAATCGAATGGCACAAACAAAAAAGATGCTGGATCCGGATCCCCGGATTTACGACTTCGAAACGGAATATGAACTGGGGCAGGATAACGTCCGACCGTTTGGCTTGGACATTCACAACCCGGTCTTTCTGATCTCAAGTATCATGATCTTTGCGTTCGTCCTGATCGCATTGGCCAACCAAGAGGCCTCGGCGTCGTTCTTCGGCTGGCTCCGACCCTGGCTGACCAGCACGTTTGATTGGTTTCTGGTCCTTTCGGTTGATGCAATCACCCTGTTTTGTCTTGTTCTCATCATCCTGCCCGTCGGTAGCGTGCGGATCGGTGGCAAAGACGCCAAGCCTGATTATTCCTATGCGGGATGGATCGCGATGATGTTCGCTGCTGGAATAGGTATCGGTCTGCTGTTCTTTGGCGTGATGGAGCCGGTCTATTACAATTTTGCCGAAGACGGGAACGCAAGCCCGCTGGGCATTGATATCGCGGTGCCGGGAAATGAATATGCCGGTGTCGTCGGAACCATTCATCATTGGGGTCTGGAAGGCTGGGCGGTTTACGCCGCGGTCGGCCTGAGCCTGGCGATCTTCAGTTACAACCTGAACTTGCCGCTGACCTTGCGCTCGGCCTTCTATCCGATCCTTGGCGAACGGGTCTGGGGGTGGTGGGGCCACATCATCGATACGTTGGCGGTCTTTGCCACGTTGTTCGGGTTGACCACATCACTTGGTCTGGGTGCTCAGCAAGTTGCCGCTGGTCTTTACGAGGTCTTCGGCATCGAACCCAGCCCCACTGTCGTTGTCTTGCTGATCATCGGGATCACGTTGATTGCGCTGGGCTCGGTTCTGCTGGGCATGGATGCGGGCGTCAAACGGCTGAGTGAGATCAATATGGTCATGGCCGTCGGACTATTCCTCTTCGTAATCGCCGTAACTGGCATTGGCACGGCCATCGCACGATATTTCAACGTGATGACCGACTACGTGCTGCACTTACCTGCCTTGTCGAACCCGTTCGGACGAGAAGACACCAGCTATTTCCATGGTTGGACGACCTTCTACTGGGCATGGTGGATCGCATGGTCACCCTTTGTGGGCATGTTCATTGCCCGGATCTCGAAGGGTCGTACTGTTCGCGAGTTCATAATCTGCGCGTTGCTGGCGCCGACAGCCGTCTGTGCCCTGTGGATGTCAACCTTCGGCGGCGCCGCCATCGACATGTTGAACGCGGGCGGAGCGGAAGGTGTTCGCGCGACAGTGATTGACAGCTACGCCCCAGAAGGTGCGTTGTTCGGTTTCCTGAAAGAACTGCCGCTTTACGGCATCGTTGCCCCGATTGCCCTTGTCCTGATCGTAATATTCTTTGTCACCTCATCCGATTCAGGGTCGTTGGTGATCGACACGATCACAGCTGGCGGCAAGATGGACGCGCCCGTGGTTCAGCGCGTGTTCTGGTGCACATTGGAAGGTCTGGTCGCCATCGCATTGCTGTTGGGGGGTGGTCTTTCAGCGCTGCAAGGCGCAGCGGTCTCAACCGGCATCCCCTTTACGCTGGTGGTTTTAACAATGTGCTACTGTTTGTGGCTGGCGCTGAAATCAGAAAAAGCGAAAATGTAGAGCCGTACACATTTCCAAGAATGAAACGCCCACCGATTGGTGGGCGTCTTCGGTTTTGTGGAACTGCACAAGGCATAATGACTTAGATGATGTTTTGACTGAGTTCATGCGCGCACCAGTATCAACAAAAACTGCGTTGGGCGGGGTATGCGTTTGGTGCCAGATGCCGAAATCCCGGGCTTCAGGATATTGCTGAAGGGGGGAAACGTCCAACTATGCACTGAACAGGGAACTTGCCCGTTTTGTCGAGTGTTATCGGGCGCTGCTATTGCGTTGACATTGAATTCTCAGAATAGGACGTTCACGCGAAGAAAACTGCTTTCGACCACCCTCCGGAGGAATAAGTGTCAATTGTTGATGTCCTGGCCGCGCGCCTGATCGAAGATGTCAAATTCAACGACCTGTCAGGAAGCTTCCTGATGCTTGGGCGGCAGGACTGGATAGGTGCGCGTCGGTCGTCATCCGCCGCATTGTTTCGGGAAACCTTGCAGAAGTACCTGCCCGGAGTGAGCGAAGCTGACCTTTGCAACCCGGATGATGGGTACTCGGAAACCTTCTTTCGTAAACTTGGGTTTTCGGAAGTGGACTCTCTGGATTTCTCGGGTTTCGAAGGGGCGAGCATCGTTCAGGATCTCGCGGGGGATTTGCCTGAAAATCTGGTTGGTCGGTTTGACGTTATCTATGACGGTGGAACCTGCGAGCACGTGTTCGACTTGCCGACCGCCTACCGGAACATTGATAAGATGCTGAAGCCCGGGGGGGTGTTTATCGCACACTCGCCATCGAACAATTGGATCAATCACGGCTTCTATCAGATTTGCCCAGAGATAGTGTACGGCTTTTGGGTAAACGCCATGAACTATGAGGCTCTGAAATGCGTGTGGCAGCCGTTAAGGCCATACGCCGCGCGTGATGTGGTGAAAATGACGGATCCCAACAAGACAAAGAAACGTCCGCGCCCGCTGGGAACCTTTGGTCCGGGATTGCCTGTTCTTTTGGATTTTGTGGTTCGAAAACCTGTTGCTGACACCAAGACGAGTGCAAATGTGTCGCAAAGTGACTATGCCACACGTTGGGAAAACACGCGAAAGGCGTAAGGCCCGGTGTCGCAACAGACATTCTCTGACCGTCGGGGAATGTCCAACTGCTCTGGTAAGTTAAGGGGGATGTGTCGCTTTCGGCGGATCCAACAGAAAACGCCCGCCGGGTGGCGGGCGTCGAACCGGAAAACCCGGTTTAAAGTCTTCTGAAAAAGCTTAGCGGCGGATGCCCAGCTTTTTGATCAGATCCTGGTAACGCGCTTCTTCCTTGCCTTTCAGGTAATCCAGCAGCTTACGGCGCTGGGCAACCATCTTCAGCAGACCGCGACGACCGTGGTTGTCTTTTTTGTGGGTCTTGAAGTGCTCGGTCAGGGTGGTGATGCGCGAGGTCAGGATGGCAACCTGGACTTCAGGCGAGCCGGTGTCGCCGTCCTTGGTTGCGAATTCTTTCATGACGCGTGCTTTTTCTTCAGCAGTAATCGACATCGGGGTCTCCTTTGAAAGGTTAGAGTTGATGGCGCAGGCCGGGATGTCGTCCAGCACAGGCCCATGGAGAAAACCGCACCGATTCCGATGCGGATGGGCGCGTATAGGCGCATTTTCACCAAATGGCAAAGGGAAACTGCGGGCTCAGACCATCTGTCCGTACTGGGCCAGTTGCGCTTCGGTGATCAATTGAATGTCGGCCACCGTCATACCTTCGGCCCCGTATACCTGCGCCACTTCCTGACCGTTGATCATCACTCGGGTCAGATTGGCGTTTTCAGCGTCAGGTTCCACCTCAATCTCCGGGTCGGCCTCATCCTCCCAGGTTACGAGCAGCTTGTCCTCACCGGGTTGGAAGCCCATGACGGTCACGTCTTCGTCACCCGGGCTCAGCACGATGTCATCGGCGCCCTGCCCACCGGTCACCACATCCCCGCCGCCTGCCACAATGGTATCGTCACCAGCGCCGCCATTCAGGAAATCCTTTTCGGCCGCGCCGTCTTCGATACCGAGGACAAAGTCGTCGCCGTCGCCCCCAAAGATCGTATCCTCACCTGCGCCACCGTTCAGGGCATCGTCTCCGAACCCGCCCTGCAATGCGTCGTCATCTGCCCCGCCTGTCAGAGTATCGTCGCCCTGACCGCCATAAAGTTCGTCTTCGCCTTCGCCGCCATCCAGAGTGTCGTCCCCGAAATGGCCGAACAGGGCGTCGTCCCCCTGATTGCCGAACAGAAAGTCGTCATCAACCTCTCCGTGCAGAACATCATCACCCTGACCGCCCGAAATCGTATCCGTACCGTCGCCCCCGTGCAGAACGTCGTCGCCCTTGCCGCCGTCGATGGTGTCATCGCCGCCAAACCCGTTGACCTGATCGACACCGTCCTGTCCGATGATCTGGTCCGGGCCATCGCTGCCGGCAATTACGAGGTCTCCTTCGAATTCAGAGACTACGGTGCCAGTGGACGGGATTTCGATATCGGGATTCACCGGGTCTTCGACGTTTTCGCCAATCTCAAGAAACTCTCCGGTATCGGGTTCAGTTTCTGTGTCATCATTGGGGTCGTCCTCTGATACGTCCTCATCTTCGATCAGCATGTCGCTCATCGCGTATGCAGCACCGCCGATGGCGGCGAGTCCGATCAATCCGGCCAGAAACATGACACCCCTCCGATCGCAGAATGCTCCGAGGGTGAACATCCCATGCAATCGGCACTCGGATCAAAGTCAAGTTATTGAAATGGTTAATATTTTATTGCCATTGCTCTGGCTGTTGGCTGTAGGCGATATAGAGCGGGTGCTTGGGGTGGCCGCCTTTGGTCAAACCCAGATGGAACAGCGGCTGGCTGGTCCGGCGCAGCAGGGTCTCCACCGCCGGGCCCCGGTTCAGATGCGCACCATGGGTGCCCCAGGCAGCGATGACCTGATCGGCCCACCGAACACCTTCCAGAATGGCGGCGTCATTTTCCGGGCCTACCGGATCGGCAGCAGCGCGCATCTTGCGCGGATCGGTGTCGCGCCAGGCAAAGATGTTGGTTACCTGAAACGCGCCAAACCCCAGCGCTCGGGCACGGCGTTCGCAGCGTTCCACTGTCGGATCGTTCTGCACTTCGGTCGCGGTAGACGGGTTCAACATGACAAACAGCGCCTTGCGCCCTGCCGGGTCCCAAACACGCGTCAGGCTATAGCGGTATTTCTCGCAGTCGGAATAGATGGCGGTCGAGGGCGCATCGCCCTTGGTGTGCGTTCGGGTGATCATGCCTTTCGCCTAACACGTGGTTCAGGCGGCGAACACCCGGCTGGGATGCAATTCGCCTGATTTATAAACCCCTACGGCAACGGCCTTGCCATCCAGTGAGGCCCATGCCTCGTCTCCGTATTCAACATCTGAGGCCAACACCATGCCCGGGTTACCATTGCGTAGACGGGTCGCGCCTTCGGGGGTGCATTTGAGCTCGGGCAGGTCCGACAGACCGGTTTCCAACGGGTGCAGATATTCGTCCAGCGCGGTGGTCTTTGCCATCTCGTCGATCTGTTCGATGCTCAGCCCGTCTTCGGCCTCGAACGGTCCGGACCAGATCCGGCGAAGTTCCCGGACGTGGCCATGACATCCCAGGGCTTCACCCAGATCGCGGGCGATCGAGCGGACATAACCGCCCTTGCCGCAGGTCATCTCCAGCACCACGTGATCTGCGTCGGGGCGATCGACAAGGATCAGTTCCTCGACCCAAAGGGGCCGGGCGGTCAGTTCCACATCTTCGCCATCTCGGGCCAGTTTATAGGCGCGCTGGCCGTCGATTTTCACGGCGGAAAACTTGGGCGGGACCTGCATGATGTCGCCCAGAAACGGGGTCAACGCCTGCTTGATGTCTTCATCTGACGGGCGGGCATCGCTTTCGGCAATCACTTCGCCCTCGGCATCGTCAGTGTTGGTGGCCTGACCCAGACGGACAGTGAAGGTGTAAGCCTTCAAAGCATCAGTGATGTAGGGAACGGTCTTGGTCGCCTCACCCAGGGCCACGGCCAGAACGCCGGTGGCCTCGGGGTCCAGTGTACCCGCATGGCCTGCCTTCTTGGCGTCCATGGCCCAGCGCACTTTGTTGACCACGGCGGTCGAAGTCATACCCGCGGGCTTGTCCACCACCAGCCAGCCGGAAATGTCCCGACCCTTGCGTTTGCGTCCCATTTAGCACCTTCAATCTTGCTGAGGCGCGCGACCTAGCGGATCGCCATCGCCCTGTCAATTTCAAGGTGCGTCTTCGACCACACCCACGATAGGCCCCAGCGAAAACCCGACATCGGACCGATTGTTCGCGCGGTCATACATGCGAGAGATATTGCCATCGAAGAACAGCGCATTCGGAGTTTCCAGCACGTCCCGGAACAGACGGCCGAATTCGTGGAACGTGACGTAATCTTCGGAAATCGCAAACACCACACGGGTGCCATCGGCGCTGGTGCCCACTCCGTTGCGCACATAGAGCGAGGTCGAATCGGGCAGGAACCGGGGATGCAACTCGCCATTGATCACCAGCATCGGGCCGGATTGGCTGGCGTACCGGCAGTCGGGGGCATGATCGAGGAAATCCAGCGTCTCGTACACATCAGCACGGCCCTCGCGGATGCAGAAAACGCCGTTGGGCAGCAAGCCAAAATTGCCGGGGCCGGGGTTGGAGATCACCCGCATGACCTCTTTGCCGTTCTCGACATAATGGCCGACGGGCGACCGGTCATCGTGATACATGCCCGCGTTCATGGCAAAGGCCAGACGCTCACCACCGGGGGCCAGCGCCTCGTTCACCGACGAGAAATGCCCCAGAAGATCCCCATTCTCATCGTTGAGAAACAGGCGCAGGTCTTCGGTTTCCGCGTCGACTTCGCAGACGGTATAGCGTTTGTCATCATGGGTCAGCTTTTCGCAAGTAACCGCAGAGGCTTGCACGGCCCAGACAACCGCGCCCAATGTGACAAGTACCCGGATCACTCGTCCAGATCGCGGCGCACCGCGTCCTGTTCGAACATGCGGCGGGTGTCGTCCAGACGGTCGAACGTGTCATCAAGCCGGAACCGCAGATCGGGCGAGAATTTCAGGCCGACCTTCTTGCCAACCATGCGCCGAAGTTCACTTTTGTTGCGGGCGAGCAGTTCGATCACATCCTCCTGCCCCTTGCCGCCCAATGGCAGCACATAGGCGGTGGCGATCTTCAGATCGGGCGAGGTGCGCACCTCGCCTACGGTGATCGACATGCGGTTCAGTTCGGTGTCGTGGACATCTCCGCGCGCCAGAACTTCGGACAGGGTGCGGCGGATCAGTTCGCCGACACGCAGCTGTCGTTGGGACGGGCCGGGGCCATCATGGAATTTGTTCTTTGCCATAAACCCCGATCTAAGCGCAAACCGGGGCTTTGCCAAGCGGGCGCGAACGGGGTAGGAGGCTTTGAGCAGTTTGCAGCAAGGGAATACCGCCATGACCCATATTCCGGGGATCGTCATCACAGGGGCTTCGGGCCGTATGGGGCAGATGCTGATCAACACCGTAACCGACAGTGATCAGGCGCGTCTGGTCGGCGTGATCGAGCGCAAAGGGCATGACTGGGTCGGTCAGGATGTGGGCGAAGCCATGGGTGGCCAGGCGCTGGGCGTCAAAGTTACCGATGACCCGCTGGAAGCCTTCGCGCAGGCACAGGCGGTGATCGATTTCACCGCACCCGAGGCGACGCTGGACTTTGCCGCTTTGGCCGCGCAGGCGCGCTGTGTGCATGTAATCGGCACAACCGGCATGACCGACAAACAGATCGCGGCGCTGGAACCTGCCTCGCGCCACGCCGTGATCATACAGGCAGGGAACATGAGCCTTGGCGTCAACCTGCTGGTGCAACTGACAAAAAAGGTTGCCGCCGCGCTGGATGAGGATTTCGATATCGAGATCATCGAGGGCCATCACCACCACAAGGTTGATGCCCCCTCCGGCACAGCGCTGATGCTGGGCGAAGCCGCCGCCGAGGGACGCGGCGTCAAACTGTCGGAGGTGTCCGACCGGGGTCGCGACGGCATTACTGGCGCTCGCAAACGTGGCGACATCGGCTTTCACGCCGTTCGCGGCGGCGACATCGTTGGTGAACATGACGTCCTGTTCGCCGCCCCCGGTGAACGCATCGTTCTGCGCCATCTGGCCACCGACCGCGCTATCTTTGCCCGCGGCGCGCTGAAAGCGGCCCTGTGGGGACAGGGCAAGGCACCCGGCCAATATGACATGGTCGATGTATTGGGGCTTTAGGCGCTAAGTTCAATTGTACGCAGTCGCAACAACAAAGAATGCTGCAATTCAAATGGCTGCCGCCAGTCGGTTAAAGACTCATGAGCAGCGGATGACGCGGGCCGCGAAAGTGATTGCATGCAGGAAAGTCTTGGGACAGGACCGTATCAGTGACATTGCCAGCAGTACCTAAAAACATTCTCGGGCATAATGAAAAAGCAATAGTAGCGAAACGGGACCTCCCATGAACAAAGAAATTAGGGTTGCGGCTTGAAGGTTGTCATACATCAAGGGTTTCACAAAACAGGAACCAGAACCCTGCAAACTATGTTGTTCAGGAACCGTTCCCGGCTTAAGAGCCGAGTGAACTTTCTTGTCCCCCGTGACCTGAAAGAAGCGGGGTTTGCCGCCCGGCGCTATTCCATTTTGCAAGAAGACAGGGTCCTTGCGAGATTCCGCAAAAGATTTCGTCAAGCTCTTGCTCCTTTCGAAGGTCAAACAGACACGCCTCTTCTTGTCAGCAGCGAGGAGTTTGCCGGCCTGATACCGGGGCGAAACAACGTGTGGTCATATTCGCAGACGCACGTTTTGGCTGATGCTGTGCTAGACGAAATTGACAGGTTCGCGAATGGCAATACTCGTACCACATTCTTGTTCACGACGAGAAACCGCGCTGACTGGATCAGAAGCGTTTATTGGCAAAACATCCGCTCGAACAGAATCCGAGAGGACCTTTCGGAGTATGCTGATCTTTTGCAGCAGGGTACAGACCTTGAAGGTGTTGTAAGCCGCGTCAAAAACGCCGTGTCTTCGAGGGCTGACGTCCTGTCCTTAAACGTTTCGGAGCTCAACGATCGATTATTTCCTGTGGCAAAGGCGCTATCGATGCTGAACGTAAGGTCTGATGATCTGACGCCTGTCAGTAATCTGAATGTTCAGCCGGTTGGAGTCGCAGAGTACTTTCTGGAGTTGAACCGCTCACCCATGACCGATGAAGAAGTGATGGCGGCAAAACGAGCCCATTTGGACAGTTTGCGGACCTCTTAACAGTGCGCTTCTGCTCATCTCGTGCAAACTGTCTTGATGTTACGGGGTCGGATTATGCCGCCACGTCGCGCGCCCTAATTCTAAAATCGGCATTATAATCGACATCATGTCGCAGCCTGCCATTGCAGGCAATGACATCCATGGCAACCGGCGGGGGTTGATCCTGAGTGAAACCACGCACGGCGGAACCGCTCTCACGGTGAATTTCGCCGGTTTTCGCCGGTTCGATCCCATCTGAGTCTCTCTTGCGCACGTACAAAGTGACGCAGAGGTTTGCGGCAAAGATCGTGGGAACTTGAAATGCGTTACCCTAAGGCGGTGCGCTTGGTCAAAGATCGCGGATCTTGTCGGCGCGCAGGGGGCAGGCGAGGTAGACGCCGAACTCCTGCCCGATATCGGCGCTGACACGCGCGTGAACTGCGCCCTGACGGTCGAGAAACCGCTGGTTGTCTTCAACCGGGAAAATCCCCTCATGCCAGATGCCGGGATGAATATAGAGGCCACGCGAGCCATCACACCAGAACGCCACCACTTTTTCGGGCGTCAGGTTGTCGCCAGGCAGGGCAGCTGGGATGATGAAGGGTTTGTTGTCGAGCGGCCAGAACATCTGCCCCCCGTCAGGGTGGTAGTTCATATGCCACAACAACACCTGATCCCGCGGGGCCGTTTGCCGGTCGATTTGCGCCTGCTGGGGGTCGGCTGACCAACCTAGCACGTAATGGCCTTTGACCGCCTCGTTCTCACCGTAAAGCACGTCACCTTGCCAGTCGCATTTGAACGTGCCTTCAACCCAGCCGCCTTCGTCACCGGTGCCTTCGTCAACCGGTCGCCAGCCCTGCTGCGGCCAGCGTACGATCTCGATTTCAAAGGTTTCGGGGTCGTCGACCAAACAGCCGTAACCCTTGACCGATGTGTCCGTCGCACGGATCAGGGGAACCTCGTGCCACGGCAGCGAGGGTTTCGAACTGGCCTCGAAGATGTACTCGGGTGCAGTCATGATGCACCCAGATGCCTGTCGACCATGCGCTGAACCATCGGTGCGAAATGGGCGAAGTCCGGTGTCTCCATATCCGCGCGTTTGCCGGCCTCATCCAGATACCGGACCTGAACGATCTCTTTCAGGTTTGGATTGGATTCGAACGCGGCGACTTCCTCAGCGCTCATCGGGCCGCCTTGCAGCTCCAAGGTATGGACCGAGGCGGCGGAGAGGCGGTTGAAATATTCGGGCTTGGTGGCGCAGAGATACCGTTTCGCGGCCACGTGATATCGACAGCAATCGGTGATGACCGAGGGGAAGAACTGTTCCAGAACTTCCGCACCTGCATCCTCATGGTGGCGGTCTTCGGTATCATCGGGGTGGTAGGTCCCGAACTCGGATGTGAAATGGCCGATATCATGCAACAGAGCGCCGACGATGATTTCCTCAGGCTGACCGTTCTGTTCGGCGATGGTGGCGCCTTGCAGCATGTGCTGGGCCATGGTGACGGGTTCACCAAGATATTCCTCACCGCCGCGGCGGTGGAAAATATCCCCGATGAAGGCGACGATATTGTTTCGGCTCAGGGTCGAGAAATCGGGTTTCATTCCGCTGCCTCCGGCTGCGTCATCTCCATCGCCGCCAAAGTCGACAGCAACCCGTCCTTGTCGGCATAGCACCCTTGCAACCAACGCGAACCTGCACCGGAATAGCCCAGTCGTGCGTGCAGAACACGGGTGTTGTCGACGATGAAGCTTTCGCCCGGCTCCAGTTTGAACGACACGCCCATGGCCGGATCGTCGATGATCTCGCCCAGTTGACGATAAGCGGCGTAATAGACCTCCATCCTGTCGAACGGGACGTCCACGAAGGGCGCGGATGAGCGGTTGTTGAACCGGATGCCGACCAGTTCTCCATCCGGCGACAATTCGATCATCGGACGGCGAGATCGCAGGCAGACACCTTCTGATCCCTTGTATTCGAAGCGGGCGGGGTAGCCTGCCAGCAGGGCAAAGCCCTCGGGGTTCTGCGCACGCAGGTTTTCGGCAGCGCGGAAGCCGTCGACAACGATCGAGTCGCCTCCTTCGGCGCTGTTTTCCAGACAGTAAAGGATTTGCAGCGTCGGTACAGGGTCGCGATAGGGGTTGTCGGTGTGGGCCTGCAAGCCAAGCCCGGTATAGGCGAGGTTGGTCGGGTTCACTTCCGTCCGAACCTCGAAATAAGGGCCATAGTTGGTTTCGCGGACGTAGCCGAACAGGTCGGCCACTTTTAGAAGCGACTCTGGTTCGGTTGGCCCGCCCGTCAGCTTGGCAAAGCCATAACTCGCCACAGACGCCAGCCAGTTGCGTTTGGCCGCAGGGCGGGCATGAACCTCGTTCCAATCGCCAGAGGGGGCGGCGATCCCGCCTTCCCAGGTGATGATGCCGGGGCCAGTGCGGCCCAGCGTATCATCACGTTCGCAATCATAGTTGTGTTCTGCCAGCCATTCGGCCGGGAAGGTAACGGTTTTGTCCTCGGGCTGGAACGTGACCTGAAGGTCGCCCGCGACAACTTCGGCGGAACTGACCGAGATGTCAGCAGGGATATCGCCGACGGTGATCAGTCGCTGGCCGTTGCCCGGGGCGCGGGTTTCTGGATCCAGCGCGTTGTCGCGCAACCAGATGGCGTGAAAGCGGGCTTGCGTTCCTGTGTCGAACACGACGGTGACGACCGAGGTGTCATGAGTGGCGGTGCGCAGCATTGGGGCCTCCTGTTCGGCGCGAACTTTGGTTGAGCAGATACGCCGTTCGTGGCATTACGACAATTAATCCTTATTTCGGCTGAGGCTTGGAAAATCTAATGGCTAAGAAAAAGATCGGACTACCGCCACTGGACTGGTTGCGCGTGTTCGAGGCCGCCGGGCGTCTTGGTGGGTTCTCGGCAGCGGCCAAGGAATTCGGGCTGACGCAGGCCGCTGTCAGCCAGCGGATCGGTAATCTGGAAGCCTGGCTGGGCCGATCCTTGTTTGTGCGCGAGGCGCGGGGCGTGTCACTGACGGTCGAAGGTGAAAGCTATCTGCCCTTGGTGCAGGACAGCCTTCGTGCGCTGGAGCGCAATACCGAGGACCTGTTTGGCAAATCCCCGCGCGAGCTGCGCGTGGCCGGGTTGTCGTCGAGCATCCACGCATTGGTTCTTCCGGCGCTGACCAAGTTTCAGGAGGTGCAGCCCAAGGTTCGGGTAATGACCGACTCGGTCGCACGCCGGTCGTCTTTGGACGAAGAACGAACCTGGCTGCAAATCCGATATGGTCGGGGCTTGTGGGCCGGGCGCGATTCAGCCTTGATCGCGCATGAGGTCCTTGCTCCCCTTGCGGCACCGGGAGTTGACTGGGGCGCCCCACTGATTGATCTGCGCGGAGAACGCCCCGGTTGGAGAGAGTGGAGCCAGAAGAACGGCCAGCAGGACCTGCCGCCTTCAAAAATCAGCTTCGATTCGATGGAACATGCGATTTCGGCAGCGCGGCGCGGCATGGGAGTGGTTCTGGGATCGGTTCCGTTAGCCTCTGCCGATCTGCAGGAGGGACGGCTGCGCCGACTGGATCTACCCGAATTGCACACCAAAGACGGGTACTGGCTGACGTGGCCTGAAGGCCGGGCGAAGTCCAAGAAACAACGTGCCCTGATCGAAGATTTCCTGAAGGCGCTGCGTGGTTGACCGTTCAGAAGTCGATGGCGATGCCCTTCTTTTCCCAATCACCGTAACGGGCCGGGTCCGGTCCGTCTCGACCACCCAGCTCTTTCGGCAATTCCTGGGCTTGGGCTGTGGCTTTGCGGCGGCGTTCTTCCGCTTCGGCCAGGGCGCGCTGGGCGGCGGGGGGCAAGTCTTTGCGGTCGTCACTCATGACATCGGGTTCCTTTCCGTGCACAGCCTTGATATACGCCCGCGTCCGCCATTGGCAATGCGGGCGCAGGTCACATGAAGGCGGTACCATGTTTAACAGCGCAACAGCAGCACGGCGCAGCGCAATCTATCTTCTGGATCAGGTTCTGGGCGAAGGTCGCCTGCTGGCCGAGTGTCTGGCGGCGGGCGCAGTGGATCGGTTGGAACCCGAGGACCGCGCGCGCGCTCAGCGCCTGGCTTTGGAAACGCTGCGTGGGCTGGAACGTGCCGACCGCCTGTTGGACAATCACCTGAACCGCACGCCTGCCCTGACGGTCCACAACGCACTGAGACTGGGGGCGGTCGAGCTTTGCAATGGCGAAGCCGCGCATGGCGTTGTCAATTCCATGGTCGAGATCGTCAGCCGTTCGCGCAAGCATAGTCGCCTCAAGGGGTTGGTGAATGCCGTTCTGCGCAAGGTTGCGGCAGAAGGCCCCGAGGCGTGGCCAAAGATGCGCGTTCCGCGTTTGCCGGATTGGTTGCGTGAGCCTCTGATCGCAGCGTGGGGCACGGATGCTGTTACCGGAATGGAGCAGGCTCATTTCGCGGGCGCACCACTGGACCTTACCTTGAAACCAGGGGCGGAAGGCCCTTCAGGCGAGATCCTTCCGACCGGGTCGCTGCGTATACACGACGCGGGTCAGGTCTCGACCCTGCCGGGGTACGAAGCAGGTGACTGGTGGGTGCAGGACGCCGCTGCGGCTTTGCCGGTTCGCATTCTGGACCCGAAGGCGGGCGAAAAAGTGCTGGATCTCTGCGCGGCCCCAGGTGGGAAAACGATGCAACTTGCGGCCGCATGGGCTGATGTCACGGCACTGGATTTGTCGGACTCGCGGATGGAACGGGTGCGGGAAAACCTTGCAAGGACCGGCCTGAAGGCGAAGGTCGTTGTTGGCGATGCGCTGGAACACGAGGGCCAGTACGACGCGATCTTGCTGGACGCGCCGTGCTCGGCCACAGGTACGATCCGCAGGCATCCTGACTTGCCGTTTGCCAAGGACGGTTCGGACTTCGGCGGTCTGATCGAGCTCCAGTCGCGCATGTTGGCCCAGGCGTGGAGTTTGCTGAAACCCGGTGGGCGTCTGGTCTATTGCACCTGCTCCCTGCTGCCGGATGAAGGTGAAGTTCAGGTGGAAGAGGCGTTGGACATGTATCCTGACATGAGCGCGGATCGCGACGCGCTGAACGTACCCGGTGTTGAAACAGATTGGCTCACTGAAGAAGGCGGCTTGCGATTGCGCCCCGATTATTGGCTGGACCGGGGCGGTATGGATGGGTTCTATATCGCGTGCCTGACCAAATCCGCCTGAGCGCACGCTTTTCGATGACTTGACGATCAGCGCGGTCTATCGTTGGGTCTCAAGCGCCAGCAGAGCGTAAGGGGCAGAGTAACACGCGTCATGTCGAAATCGGACACCATGACCAGCCGGTGGATGCGGTTTCAGAACCGCTTCTATGCGCGCCTGAGCCAGCGGCAGAAGGCGGTCACAGGGTTTGTTGCACAACCGGATCCGCGCTCGGTGGGTTCGTTTGCACGTGGGCGGCAACTGGTTGCCGGAAACCTGTTGTTCGCCGGGTATCTGGTCGAGGCCGAAGATACCGGGCTTTGGGACGTCACCACCCCCAGCGCCGGCTTTGACGAAGAACGTCATGGTTTTGCCTGGCTGGATGATCTGGCTGCGGTCGGAGACATGCGTGCGCGGGAAAAGGCGCAGCGTTGGGTCTGGGGATGGATCGAGGCGCATGGGCGCGGGCAAGGCCCTGGCTGGGTGCCTGATCTGACCGGACGACGGGTCACGCGCTGGATCAACCAGGCGATTTTTCTGCTGCGAGGGGCGGATGAAAGGCAAAGCAAGCTGTTTTTCCGCTCGCTGGCCCAACAGACATGGTTTCTGTCCAAACGGTGGCAGGCCGCGACCCCGGGTCTGCCTCGGTTTGAGGCGCTGGCTGGACTGGTACAGGCCGGGCTGGCGTTGGAGGGGCTGGAGCACATGGCCGACCCGGCCCTGCGCGCCCTGGCCGGAGAATGTGACCGTCAGGTCGACGCGCAGGGCGGCATTCCAACACGCAATCCGGAAGAACTGCTCGAGGTCTTCACATTGCTCAGCTGGACTTCGGCGGCGCTGAACGATCTTGGGCGCGGGACGCCTGCCGCTCAGGCCAATGCGATCAAACGAATCGCGCCGACCCTGCGCAGCCTGCGCCATGCGGATGGGGCGTTGGCGCGGTTCCATGGTGGCGGGCGCGGTGTCGAGGGGCGTCTGGAACAGGCGCTTGCGCAAAGCGGCGTCAAACACAAGGCAGCCACTGCGTTGCCGATGGGCTATGCCCGGCTGGCAGCCGCACGCACCACGGTGATCGTGGATGCCAGCGTGCCGCCGTCGGGGGCGGCCTCCTACAATGCGCATGCTTCTACATTGGCGTTTGAGCTGACCTCGGGGCGGCGTCCGTTGATCGTGAACTGCGGGTCGGGGGCCAGTTTCGGGTTGGAATGGCGCCGCGCCGGACGGGCGACGCCGTCGCATTCGACGCTTTGCCTGGATGGGTTCTCAAGCGCCCGGCTGGCCAACCCGGTGCCGGGGCGTGAAGCTCAGGCGCTGGTCGACGCGCCACAGGAGGTGCCCGTTGATTTCGAGGACGCGTTCGAGGGCATCCGCTTTATGGCCGGGCATGATGGATATGCCAAGGTGTTTGGCCTGACCCACGCGCGCACATTCGAATTGCGATTTGACGGTCGGGAACTGACCGTTGAGGATATTCTGCTGACCGCGACCGACAAGGCGAAGCGACAGTTTGACAAGGCGATGGATGCTTCGGGCCTCAATGGCATCGGTTACGACATCCGGTTTCATCTGCATCCTGATGTTGATGCGGCGCTGGATTTGGGCGGGGCGGCGGTGTCGATGGCGCTCAAAAGCGGTGAGATCTGGGTTTTCCGCCATGATGGCGTTGGAAAATTGTCCGTAGAGCCAAGCGTTTATCTTGAAAAAGGGCGTTTAAAGCCACGCGCGACAAAACAGATCGTTCTATCTGGCCGCGCAATGGAGTATGCGACGCGCATCCGGTGGACTCTGAGCAAGGCACAGGACACAGCCTATGCCGTGCGCGATACGCACCGGGACGAGCCAGAATTCGACTGACGCCAAAAGGACCTTTGGACCCATGAACGATCTTCACCCCGTGCGCCGCGCGTTGCTTTCCGTATCCGACAAAACCGGGCTGATCGAGCTGGGCAAGGCGCTGGCCGAGCGCGGGGTCGAGCTGCTGTCGACCGGTGGCACGGCCAAGGCGCTGCGTGATGCAGGGCTCGCGGTGAAGGATGTCAGCGAGATCACTGGCTTCCCCGAGATGATGGATGGTCGGGTCAAGACCCTGCACCCGATGGTGCATGGCGGACTGCTGGCCCTGCGTGACAATGACACCCATGTTGCAGCCATGAACGAACACGGCATCGGTGCAATCGATCTGTTGGTTGTGAACCTTTATCCGTTTGAAGCAACTGTGGCCAAAGGCGCAGGTTACGATGAGTGCGTCGAGAATATCGACATCGGTGGCCCGGCGATGATTCGCGCAGCGGCCAAGAACCATGCGTTTGTGAACGTGGTCGTGGACGTTGAGGATTACGACAAACTGCTGGACGATATGGATCAGCACGACGGCGCGACATGTCCGAAATTCCGCCGCAAGCTGGCGCAGAAGGCCTATTCCCGAACCGCCGCCTATGACACCGCAGTGTCCAACTGGCTGGCCGACGCGCTGGAGCTTGAGGCCCCCAAGCGTCGCGCGTTTGCCGGTGAATTGAAACAGACCTTGCGCTATGGCGAGAACAGCCATCAGCAAGCCGCGTTCTACACCGACGGCACCAATCGGCCCGGTGTGGCCACCGCTGTTCAGCATCAGGGCAAGGAACTCAGCTACAACAATATCAACGACACCGACGCGGCCTTTGAACTGGTTGCCGAGTTTGACCCCGAGCAGGGTGCCGCCTGCGCCATCATCAAGCACGCCAACCCAAGTGGCGTGGCCAAGGGTGCAACCCTGCTTGAGGCCTACAAGGCCGCCTTCGACTGCGATCGCACCTCTGCCTTCGGCGGGATCGTGGCGTTGAATCAACCGTTGGACGCCGAGACCGCGCAGGAGATCACCGGGATTTTCACCGAGGTCGTGATCGCTCCGGGCGCATCGGATGAGGCCAAGGCCATCTTTGCCGCCAAGAAAAACCTGCGCCTCTTGACGACCGAAGCTCTGCCGGATGTGACCGCCGGTGGGAAAACCGTGCGTCAAGTGGCCGGTGGGTTGCTGGTGCAGGACAAGGACAACGGCTTTGTCGGCATGGATGATCTGAAAGTTGTGACCAAGAAGGCCCCGACCGACGAACAGATGCGTGACCTTTTGTTTGCCTGGAAAGTGGCAAAACACGTCAAGTCCAACGCTATCGTCTATGTCAAAGACGGCGCCACCGTGGGCGTCGGCGCGGGCCAGATGAGCCGTGTGGACTCGGCCCTGATCGCCGCCAAGAAAGCCGAACGTATGGCCGACGTGCTGGGCTTGGCCCAACCGCTGACCATCGGCTCGGCCGTTGCGTCGGACGCATTTTTTCCCTTCCCTGACGGCCTGATGGAAGCGGCCGAGGCAGGCGCAACCTGTGTGATCCAGCCCGGTGGGTCCATGCGTGACGATGAAGTCATCGCCGCCGCGGATGAGGCCGGCCTTGCCATGGTCTTTACCGGCATGCGCCATTTCCGTCACTGATGCGGTCACGCCTGCTTCTCTGGGCGGCCCTGGCCGCCTTTGCGATCGACCAGATCAGCAAATACCTGGTCGTTCATGCCATGCGCGTGGCCGAACAGCCCGGTGGTATTGATGTTTTGCCACCGCTGCTGGTGTTCAAATACGGCGAGAACCGGGGCATCAATTTCGGCCTGTTCCAAGGGAACTCGGAGGCCGCGCGCTGGATTCTGATCGGAGTTTCCGTGGCGATCTGTGTTGGCGTGCTTGTCTGGCTCAGCCGTGCAGCCCCCTCAAGACTGATGCTGTTTTGTGGTGGTTTGTTGGTCGGCGGTGCGCTTGCGAATGTGGTGGACCGGGTCCTTTACGGATATGTACTGGATTTCCTGAACATGTCTTGTTGCGGCATCAACAACCCGTTTGTGTTCAACCTAGCAGATGTGTTCATATTTGCGGGTGCCATCGGGCTGGTGCTGTTTGACGGCAAAAAGGCCTCGTGACGCGCGGAATGATATGCGATAAAAGCCCCTGAAACAGGCTGGAGACACCAATGCGGATGCCGCGCGCCCTATTTGTTTTGACTGTTGCTGCTGCGGTTGCGGCGTGTTCGAATCCTGGTCTTCGGGATCTGGCGCCTCCGGGTCCGGGTCCGGATGAGTTTTCTGTGTTGCCTGTAAAACCACTGACTCAGCCTCAGGATTATGCCTTCTTGCCTGCGCCTACTCCGGGTGGCGCAAACCTGACTGATCCGAACCCCAATGCCGATGCTGTGGCTGCACTGGGCGGCAATGCCGCTGCACTAAACCCGAATACGGCTGTGCCATCCTCGGATGCAGCGCTTGTCACGGCGTCCAGCCGCTATGGTGTTTCCCCCGATGCGCGGCAGGTGGTCGAGGCTGATGACGCCGCGTTCCGCAAACGCCGGGGGCGCTGGACCGGTCTGCGCCTGTTCCCGGTCGACCGCTATAGTCAGGTTTACGAAAAACAATCGATCGATCCGTTCGCGGAAACAGAAGCTGCCCGTCGGGCCGGGATCGAAACCCCATCTTCGCCGCCGGGTGAATAATTCTTAACTTTCCGTCATCGGGCTTGAACCCGGGCCGCGTCACCGTAGTTTGAATACCAGAAACGAAACGGAGGATGCCCTATGGTTCGGGCCCTGGCCTTGTCGGCTGCCCTGATCGCTGCCACCCCGGTTTTTGCCGAGGACGGGAAAGAAGCGGTCACCACATTCACATTGGACAACGGAATGGATGTCGTTGTGGTCGAAGACCGCCGCGCACCAGTCGTACAACACATGGTCTGGTACCGTGCCGGATCCGCAGATGAGCCGATCGGATCGTCAGGTGTGGCGCATTTTCTGGAACACCTTCTGTTCAAAGGCACCGACACGCTGGCCCCGGGTGAGTTTTCGGCCACCGTGGCGGCCAATGGCGGCAACGACAACGCCTTTACCTCGTATGACTACACCGCATATTTTCAGCGTGTCGCTGCCGACAGGCTTGAGCTGATGATGCGGATGGAATCCGATCGGATGCGAAACCTTCGGCTGAATGAAGAGGATATTCTGACCGAACGGGACGTAATTCTTGAGGAACGCAACCAGCGCACCGAAAACAATCCGCGCGCCCTGTTCGGCGAGCAGATGAGTGCGGCTCAGTATCTTAACCACCGCTACGGCGTGCCGATCATCGGCTGGATGCACGAGATGGAGGATCTGGACATGGAGGACGCGCTATCGTTCTACCAGACCCATTATGCACCCAATAACGCCATTCTGGTGGTCACGGGCGATGTAGATCCCGACGAAGTCCGCGCGCTTGCCGATCAGTACTACGGTGTGATTCCCGCCAACCCGGACCTGCCCGAGCGGGTGCGGTCACAGGAACCGCCGCAAACGGCCGAGCGCCGTCTGACCTTCAAGGACCCGCGCGTGGCCCAGCCTTACGTTCAGCGCAGCTATCTGGCACCGGAACGCGATCCGGGCGAACAGGAAAAAGCAGCGGCTCTGTTCTTGCTGGCCGAATTGCTGGGTGGAAGCACCACCTCTTATCTGAACGAAAAGTTGCAGTTTGATCAGCAGAAGGTCGTTTATGCCGGGGCGTTCTATCGTGGTGTTTCGCTGGATGACACGACATTTGATCTTATTGTCGTTCCGGCCGAAGGTGTATCCCTGCAAGAAGCCGAAGACGAAATGGATCAGGCCGTGGCTGATTTCATTGCCGAAGGTGTGAACGAAGACGATCTTGGCCGCATCAAGATGCAGTTGCGCGCGGCCCAGACCTATGCGCGCGACAATGTGGACGGCATCGGCAACCGCTATGGCCGGGCCCTGACCAGCGGTCTGACGGTCGAAGATGTGCAGGCCTGGCCCGAGATCCTTCAGGCCGTGACCGGGGATGAGATCATCGCCGCAGCCCGCGAAGTTCTGCAACCCGAGGCGTCGGTCACCGGCTGGCTGATGCGCGATGACGAGGTGACGCAATGAAACGGTTTATTGCAACGCTGATTGCCTGTCTGGTCGCCCTGCCGGCTTTGGCCGAGATCGAGATAGAAGAAGTGACCTCGCCTGGTGGCATCAAAGCCTGGCTGGTCGAGGATCATTCCATCCCATTTGCCGCGCTGGAACTGCGATTCCGTGGTGGCACATCGTTGGATGACCCTGACAAACGCGGCGCGGTCTACCTTATGAGCGGGCTGATCGAAGAAGGTGCGAGCGACATGGATGCGCGGACCTATGCCCGTGAGCTGGAGGCTCTGGCCGCCTCATTCCGATACAATGCCGGCGACGATTCAGTTTCGATTTCCGCGCGTTTTCTGTCCGAAAACCGGGATGAAGTGGTTGATTTGCTGCGCACAACGATCCACGAGCCGCGTTTTGATAAGGATGCGGTTGACCGGGTGCGCGCACAGATTTTGTCGGGCCTGCGCTCGGACCAGACTGACCCGAACGAAATCGCGGGGCGCAATTTTGCGCAGATGGCCTATGGAGATCACCCCTACGGATCCGAAGGTAAAGGCACCATTGAAAGCGTCTCGGCCCTGACGCGTGACGACGTGGTCGCGGCTTATGAAGGAGTCTTTGCCAAGGATCGCCTGTACGTGGCGGCCGTCGGCGATATCACGGCAGAGGAACTGGGTATCCTGCTTGATACCCTGCTCGGCGACTTGTCGGACACCGGAAAGCCCATCCCCGGCAAGGCTGATGTCAACATTTCCGGCGGCGTCAGTGTTGTCGAATTCGACACGCCTCAGTCCGTGGCCTTGTTTGGTCAAGCAGGGATTGATCGGGACGATCCGGATTTCTTTGCAGCCTTCGTTCTGAACCACATTCTTGGCGGTGGCGGGTTTGAAAGCCGACTGATGCAGGAGGTGCGCGAAAAGCGCGGCCTTACCTATGGGGTCGGGACTTATCTGGTGCCCAAGGATCTGGCCTCGGTCTACCTTGGATCCGTGTCCTCTGCCAATGACCGTATCGCCGAAGCCATCGACGTAATTCGCGATGAATGGGCGCGCGCGGCCACTGAGGGTGTGACGCAAGAGGAACTTGATGACGCCAAGACCTATCTGACCGGCGCCTATCCGCTGCGGTTTGACGGCAACGGACAGATTGCCGGGATCATGGTTGGGATGCAGATGGAAGGTCTGCCGATCGACTATATCGCCACCCGGAATGACAAGGTGAACGCGGTGACACTGGAAGATGTAAACCGGGTCGCCGCCGAACTGCTCGACCCGGATGGTTTGCACTTTGTTGTCGTTGGCAAGCCGGTTGGCATGGAAACAACGAACTGAACCTGTGGGGGTAAGCTGCGGCTTACCCCTTTTTCATGCTCCGCAGCATCTGCCCCATCATCTGGCCAAACTTGCCTGAGCCACGCTGATACAGCGCCCCGTCAACAGCCAGAACCGTACCACTGATGTAACTCGCCATTTCCGAGCTGAGGAACAGGCAAGCGTTGGCCACGTCCTGCGGCTGGCCCCAACGGCCCAGCGGCACGTCGCGGCGCAAGGCCTCACCAGCATCGGGAGTCGGGGCAAGGCGCTTGGCGCCTTCCGTGCCTTCGATGAAGCCCGGCACGACCGAGTTCACGCGAATGCCCTCCACACCCCATTCCATCGAGAGTGTGCGTGTAATCTGGTCGACACCTGCCTTGGCGGCGCAGACATGTGCCTGACCCTCATAGGGTAGATAGGATTGCGGGGCCGAGATGTTGATGATGCTTGCACCCGGGCGCTTAAGGTATGGATATGCCCCCTTCATGACGTGGATCGTGCCCATCAGGTCGATATCGATCACTGTCTTGAACGCGTTGACTGACATTTCAGCAGCCAATGCCGGAAAATTGCCCGCCGCACCCGAGATCAGCACATCGAAATCACCAAATGCGTCGTGGAACTGCTTGAGACCCGCCGCCACCGCATCAGGGTCACGCACATCGAACGCCGCCCCGATCGCATCCTGTGCACCAGCGGCTTTCAGCGCGGCAACGGTGTCATCGACCTTTTCCTGCGACCGGCTGGCAACGGCCAGTTTGGCACCTGCGGCCGCGAAAGCCTCGGCAATGCCGCGGTTGATACCGCTGGTTCCGCCGATGACGATGACGGTTTTTCCTGAAAAATCCATATAGGCCTCCCTAGGCAGGGAGCCCTACTCGCCGTAGGGCACCCAGATGTTCTTCACTTCGGTCGAAGCCTGAAGGAAGCGGCGGGAATGGTCCATGGCCCAATCAAATGCCGTCGCGTTATTGACCCATGTCCGTTTCAGGTTCCCGGCAGAGACGACCTCGATCTCCTTCGACAGGTCGGTGGACGAGAACGACCAGACCGCATCCACATTCAGGTGCGAGGCCAGCGGTTTCGCCAGCTCTGCATGGCTGCCGGTCAGGATGTTGACCACACCCGCAGGCACGTCAGAGGTCTCGAGGATCTGGTAGAAGTCCGTCGCGGCCAGAGGGTATGGCTCGGACGTCACCAGAACTGTCCGGTTGCCCATCGCAATCGCAGGCGCCATGGCCGAGACCAGACCCAGCAGCGGCGCCTCGTCCGCACAGAGCGCACCGATCACGCCCACAGGTGCCTTCATCGCAATCGCCACGCCCCGGATCGGAACGCCATGCACCTGACCGTCATACTTGTCGGCCCAGGCGGCGGCGATGAACAGGCGCTGGATCGCGGCGTCGACCTCTTTCGCGCCGTCCTTGCGGCCGGTCATCGCGTCGATGCGCCCGACGAATTCATCCGCGCGGGCCGAGAGGTTCTCGCCGATATAGTACAGGATCTGCGCCCGAAGATGGCCGGTGGTCTTGGACCAGGCCTTGGCCCCCGCCGCGGCCTCTACCGCGTTTCGGACGTCCTTTCGGTTGGCAAGGCCCACGTGGCCCAGCAGCCCCGCCTTACCCCAGACCGGCTTCGAATAGCCGCTGTCAGGCCGCGCCTGCTTGCCTCCGACATACATCTTGGCCGTGCGGTCGATCGGATCTACCGGCGCACCTTCGCCGGTGACTGCTTCGACCTTCGCCAGCGGTTTTGCCTTGCCTTTGGGCTTGGTGTACGCGGCCAGTCCTTCCCAGCCTCCTTCTCGACCAAAGCCGCTTTCGCGTACACCGCCAAACCCGGCGGCTGCGTCGAACAGGTTGGTGGCGTTTACCCAAACCACGCCCGCGACCAGCTTGGGAGCGATGTCCAGCGCAAGGTTCACGTTCTCGGTCCAGACCGTCGCGGCCAGCCCGTAACGGGTGTTGTTGGCCAGTTCGACTGCCTCTTCTGGGGTGCGGAAGGTGGAAGAGACCAGAACCGGGCCAAAGATCTCCTCCTGCATCAGAGGGTCCGAGGTCTCCAGGCCCGAGATCAAAGTCGGCGGATAGTAACACCCGTTCGCAGGTAAATCACACGCGGTCTGGTGAACGTGACCAGCAGTGTTGCTTTCGACCATGCCTTTGATGGTCTGCAACTGAACCGGGTCGACCACGGCGCCCACGTCGATGCATTTGTCCAGAGGATTGCCGACACGCAGCTTGTCCATCCGGGCACGCAGCTTGTCATGGAAACGGTCGGCGATGCCTTCCTGCACCAGCAGGCGCGAGCCCGCACAGCAGACCTGACCCTGATTGAACCAGATCGCATCGACCAGACCTTCGATGGCTGAATCAATATCGGCGTCGTCAAAGACGATATAGGGCGACTTGCCGCCCAGCTCGAGCGTCAGGGACTTGCCGGAACCGGCGGTGGCCTCGCGGATGCGGCGGCCCACTTCGGTCGAACCGGTAAAGGCGATCTTGTCCACGTCCGCGTTCACGATCATCTCGCCCACTGCGCCGTCGCCTGTCACGATGTTGACCACGCCCTTGGGCAGACCGGCCTGCTGGCAGATATCGGCAAACAGCAGCGCGGTCAGCGAAGTGTATTCCGCAGGTTTCAGAACAACCGTATTGCCCATCGCCAGTGCAGGCGCGATCTTCCACGCCAGCATCAGCAATGGAAAGTTCCACGGGATGATCTGGCCGCACACACCCAGTGCCTCAGCGTCGGGCAGCTCGCTTTCCATCAGCTGGGCCATGCCCGCATGAAAATAGAAATGCCGCTGCGCCAGAGGGATGTCGATGTCACGCGATTCACGGATCGGCTTGCCGTTGTCGAGGCTTTCCAGCACGGCAAACAGGCGCGAATGCTTCTGCAACAGGCGCGCGATGGCGTAGAGGTATCGCGCACGGCCCGCGCCACCCAGTTTTTCCCACTTGGGTTGCGCTTTGCGCGCGGCGGTCACGGCAGCGTCCACGTCTGCCTGTTTCGCTTGCGTCAGCTTGGCCAGAACCTCTCCGGTCGCCGGGTTGCGGCTTTCGAACCCCTTGCCGGGTTTGGTGAAGGTACCATCGATATAGTGTCCAAACTTGTCGCCCTGATCGACCAGCCAGGCCAACGCCTCGGCAGCGCTTTCGGGGGCGGGTCCGTATTCCATGGTTTCGAAAATCTCTTTGACTGTCATAGTTCTTGTCCTTTTCCGGGGCTTCGCCCGTTCAGCGCTGAAATCGTTCCACCGGAACGAGTTCCGGGCGCGCCTCACCCCATGGAGTGACGGTAACCGGCGGAGTAAGCGCCTGTCACATAGTGTTCCAACTGCCGCTCGATATCGCCCAACAGCGACGAGGCGCCAAAGCGGAACAGGTCGGGTTGCAGCCAGCGGTCGCCAAGCTCGTCCTTGATCAGCGACAGGTAGACCAGCGCGTCCTTGGCCTTGGAAATCCCGCCCGCAGGCTTGTAGCCCACGCGATAGCCGGTGCGGTCGTAATAGTCACGGATCGCCCGGATCATCACCAGCGACACCGGCAGGGTGGCGTTGACGCTTTCCTTGCCGGTCGAAGTCTTGATGAAATCCGCCCCCGCCATCATGCAGACCAGCGAGGCGCGCGCGACATTACGCAGGCTGCCCAGTTCGCCGGTGGCGAGGATGGCTTTGACATGCGCATTACCGCAGGCCACACGGAAGGCCTTCATCTCATCGTACAACGCCTGCCAGTCGCCCGACAGCACATGCCGACGCGAGATCACGATATCGATTTCCTCGGCCCCGGCTTTCACGCTCTCTTCAATCTCGGCCACGCGCAGGTGGAAGGGGGACAGGCCCGCCGGAAAGCCGGTCGAAACGGCTGCGACAGGAATTCCGGTGCCTGCCAGGGCATCCACGGCGGGTTCGATCATGTCGTGATAGACACAGACCGCCCCGGTGGTGATCGGTGGCATATCCAGCGCTTGCAGCACTGAAGGGGCAACAGGTTGCCGTGCCTTGGCACACAGGCGGCGCACGCGACCCACGGTATCATCGCCTGACAAGGTGGTCAGGTCGATCATCGTGATCGCCTTCAGCAGCCAGGCTACCTGATATTCCTTTTTGACCGACCGGCGGCCCGGCAGGGTCGCGGCGCGGCGCTCGATAGCCGAGGTATTGGCCTGAACGGCGCGCACCCAGTCCAGATCCAGATCCATGCCAGGGTTCCGGGATTCGGTCACTTGCGGCAGATGCGCGGTGCGCACGGGGCTTTCTGAGCTCTGCGTATCCATTGTCACGTCCTTTGGGAGGTTTGCGACAAAATCGCACGGGAGACCAGGGAATGGAAGATGTAGACGGGCAATGATTGGAAAAATTTTGACCAAATGGACAAAAACAATGACTTTCTTGCGAATAATTCGCATTAGCGTTGACTTACTTGCGAATGGTTCTCATATTCAGTTCAACAGGAAGCAAAAGCTGAGGTCGAAGATGATTCGCCGGAATTTTCTTGCAGTATTGGCGCTGGCCGTATCCCTGCCAGTCACAGCCTGGGCCGATGCACCCCTCAAGGTGGTGGCCACGACGGGCATGATTGCCGACGCGGCACGTCAGGTCGGCGGTGATCAGGTTGACGTCAGGGGATTGATGGGTCCCGGCGTCGACCCGCATGCCTATCGCCAGACCCGCAGCGATATCGTGGCGATGACGCGTGCGGATCTGATCCTGTGGCATGGCCTGTACCTCGAAGCACAGATGGAAGATTTCTTCCATGACCTTGATCGCAAGCGAACCGTGGTTGCAGTTGCCGAAGGAATCGATAAGTCGAAGCTGCGCGCGCATGACGATTATGCGGACAAATATGATCCGCATGTTTGGATGACGCCCGAGTTGTGGCGGGACGTAGTGCTTGAAGTGCAAGCAGCCCTCACCGAGGTACGTCCTGAAGCGGCCGAGGTTTTTGCGGCGAACGCGCAGGCACACCTGGCAGATATCGATCGTCTGACAGCCTATGCGGACAAAGCTCTGGCGTCTGTTCCGGACAACAACAAGGTTCTTGTCACCGCCCATGATGCCTTTGGGTATTTCGGTGAAAGCTTCGGGTTCGAGGTTCTGGGAATTCAGGGCATCTCAACCCAGTCCGAGGCTGGCCTGAACCGGATTGGTGAACTGGTCGATCTGCTGGTTGACCGGAAGATCACGGCTGTTTTCGTCGAAAGCTCGGTCTCGGATCGTTCAATCCGCGCGCTGATCGAGGGCGCGGCTGCCAAGGGACATGAGGTGCACGTGGGGGGCGAACTGTTCTCGGACGCCATGGGTGAAGAAGGAACCTATGAAGGCACTTATGTTGGAATGCTGGATCACAACATTACGGTCATTGCCAGTGCTTTGGGTGGTGATGTGCCGGATCGTGGAATGGACGGAAAACTGTCGGCGGGGTTTTGATCGATGCTGGATCTGATTAGCGACGAAGGTATGACCGTTGACGACAACGGGTTGGTCGACAGCCCCCTTGCCCTGCGCGGCCTGACGGTCTCGTACGGGCAGAAACCTGCGGTGTTTTCAGTCGACATGACCGTACGGCCCGGGGCGATGACCGCGATCATCGGACCGAACGGAGCCGGGAAGTCCACATTGCTCAAGGCGGCGCTTGGCATCGTTTCCCCCCTGTCAGGTCAGGTGACCGTGTTTGGCCAGCCATTGGACACGCAGCGCGCACGCATTGCCTATGTACCTCAGCGCGCCAGCGTGGATTGGGATTTTCCAACGCGCGTCATCGACGTGGTTCTGATGGGCCTGTCGCGCGAACTTGGCTTGCTGGGCCGTGTGCGTGCCCGCCACAAGGCGTGCGCGATGGATTGTTTGCACCGTGTTGGAATGCGGGATTTCGCGGATCGCCAGATCGGGCAGTTGTCCGGCGGGCAGCAACAACGCGTGTTTCTGGCGCGTGCGCTGGCACAGGGCGCTGATCTGTACCTTCTGGACGAACCTTTCGCAGGCGTGGATGCGGCTACCGAGAAAGCTATTATCTCGGTGCTGAAATCCCTGAAAGAGTCGGGCAAGACGGTTGTCGTGGTGCATCACGACCTGGCGACCGTGACCGACTATTTCGACCACGTCTTCCTGATCAATACACGTAAGGTGGCCGAGGGACCGGTGGCCGAGTCCTTCACGGCGGAAACATTGCAATCAGCATATGGCGGTCGACTGGCAACCGCGCAGATCGATCAGATATCGCGCGCGCTGGGGTAACGCATGCTTTGGGATGCTCTGACTCTTCAACTTGGTTACAACGCCACGCTGGTTGCCATCGGTGCAACCTTGCTGGGTGTTTCAGCTGGTGTGACGGGGACGTTTCTGTTCTTGCGCAAGCGCGCTTTGGTCAGTGATGCAATCAGCCACGCGACCCTGCCAGGCGTCTGTCTGGCTTTCATGGTGTTGGTCGCGCTGGGAGGGGACGGGCGCAACCTGCTGGGCCTGTTGACAGGATCGGCCATCTCGGCCTGGATCGGCCTTCTCTGCATGAACTGGCTGACGCGTCACACGCGTTTGGCCGAGGACGCCGCCATCGGAGCGGTCCTGTCGGTTTTCTTCGGCTTTGGCATCGTGTTGCTGACTGTCATACAGACGATGGGCGTAGGCCGTCAGGCCGGATTGGAAGGCTTCCTGCTAGGGTCCACTGCCGGGATGCTCTGGGCTGATGCAATGATCATTGCAATCGGGGGGGCGGCGACGCTGCTGATGGTCATGATCATTCGTCGCCCAATGATTCTTGTCGCCTTCGATCCCGAGTTTGCTGCGGCCCGCGGGTTGCCGGTGCACAGAATTGATCTGGCCATGATGGGTTTGGTCATGGCTGTTACAGTGGTTGGCCTTAAAATCGTGGGTCTGATTTTGATCGTGGCTTTGCTGATCATTCCCGCTGTGACCGCGCGGTTCTGGTCCGAACGCTCGGACCATGTTGTTCTTCTTGCCGGAGTTGCTGGCGGGCTGGCCGGTTACATTGGCGCGGCCATTTCGGCCTCGGCGCCAAACCTGCCGACAGGGCCGATCATCGTTCTGGTCAGCTTTGCCTTCTTTGTCGTGTCTTTGTTTTTTGCACCGATACGTGGCGTTTTGGCTGCGGTGTTACGCCATCTGCGCTTCCAGCGTCGGGTGCATATTCGTCAGGGTCTTTTGGCCTTGGCGCAAGGGCAAAAGATTTACGAGCCCCTGACCCTGCGCTTGTTGCGCCGCGCTGGGCTGGTGCGCGCGGACGGCGTTGCGACCGACATCGGCAAAGCCCGCGCGGCCAAGGCGTTGCGGGACGAAAAGCGCTGGGAAATCGTGCGCGCAGATCAGGCACATGAGGCGGCAGCCGCGCTTTATGATGGGTTACGGGACATTGAAACCGTCCTGACCCGCGATCAGATCGCCGAGATAGACCGCCGCATCGGCGGGCCAATGGGGGTGCCGGTATGAGTGGTGAAGAATTCGTCCCCCTGTCTCTGACGCCGTTGTTGATTGGTACATTCGCGGCCATTGCCTGCGCATTACCTGGCAATTTTCTGGTGTTGCGCAAACAGGCATTGATCGGAGACGCGATCAGCCATGTGGTGCTGCCGGGAATTGTTGTGGCGTTTCTGATCACAGGGATGATATCGACCTGGCCGATGATGCTGGGCGCGGCAGGCGCTGCCGTTGTGGCCGTGGTGCTGATCGAAGCCATTCGCCGATTGGGTCAGATCGAACCCGGGGCCGCCATGGGCGTGGTCTTTACCACCATGTTCGCCGCGGGCGTCCTGTTGCTTGAGCAGACGGATACGTCGACGGTGCATCTGGATGTGGAACATGCGCTTTACGGCAATCTCGAAAGCCTGATCTGGCTGGACGCCACCGGATGGTCGTCCTTGCTGGACAAAGAGGCGCTGTCCGGGTTGCCCCCGGAATTACCCCGCATTGCGCTGACACTGGTCGGTGTATCTTTGTTCACATGGCTTTTCTGGCGGCCGCTGAAGATCTCTACCTTCGATGAAGGCTTTGCTCGGACCATTGGCATTCGCACCGGCGTTTTGGGCATGGCACTGGTCATCACCGCGGCAATTGCGGCGGTGGCGGCTTTTGACGCGGTGGGCTCGATCATCGTGATCGCCATGTTCATCTGCCCGCCCGCTGCGGCACGGATGTTGACCAACCGGCTGGAAGCGCAGATTGCCTGGAGCGTTGTGTTCGCCATTGCCGCGGCGGTGTCGGGCTATGTACTTGCAGGCTATGGCCCGCTGTGGCTGGGTGGTGCGGATGCCGTCAGCGCGTCGGGTATGATCGCCACGATGTCAGGCCTGATTCTCGCTGTGGCAGCGATGTTCGGCCCCTGCCGGGCTCGGATCGGCGCTCACATGTCTGTCTGATCGGGCATTTTCCCGCCACACTTGCCCATACGTCATCGGCCAAACTCTGCCCAGAAACTGAGCGGGAGAATCTTAAGCAGATTTTCCAACACGTGCATGATACATCCTGCCCCATTAATTAGCTGAAACACACCACTCACTTGGCACGTCCGGGTGATCCGGAATGAGGACTCGTTCGCGGACACCCGGACGCCCCCTCCCTTCAAAACGTACTGTTCAAACCGGTGGCAGAATCGTGCGCGATTATGCTAGGTCTAGGGGTATGGCCCAGGCAAACCCCAATATCGGCGAAAAACGCCCCGTGATTAAGCAGCTCGATGATGCCGCAATCAACCGCATCGCGGCTGGTGAGGTGGTGGAACGACCGGCCTCGGCGGTCAAGGAACTGGTCGAGAACGCAATCGATGCAAGGGCCACCCGGATTGCCATCGATGTTGCCGATGGTGGCAAGACCCTGATCCGTGTCACGGATGATGGGTGCGGTATCTCGGCGGAAGATCTTCCGCTGGCCTTGTCCCGCCATGCCACGTCAAAGACTGACGGGTCGGACCTGCTGAACATCCACACTTTCGGCTTTCGGGGCGAGGCTCTGCCGTCCTTGGGGGCCGTCGGGCGTCTGACCATAACCAGCCGCGTTCCCGGCGCGGATGCGGCGCAGGTGCACGTCGCGGGTGGCAAAATGGATGCGGTCAAACCCGCCGCACTGCGCACGGGGACTGTGGTCGAACTGCGCGATCTGTTCTACGCCACACCGGCCCGCCTGAAATTCATGCGCACCGACCGGGCCGAGGGGCAGGCAATCACCGACATAGTGAAACGGCTGGCCATGGCCGAACCTTCCGTGACATTTACCTTGCGAGATGTGTCCGGTGGCGGAGAGGGTCGCGTGACTTTTCGCGCGGATCGCGAGAACGGAGACCTGTTTGATGCGCTCCACGCCCGACTGGCCCGCGTGATCGGGCGCGAATTTGCAGAAAACTCCTTGCAGATTGATGCCACACGTGAAGGCATCCGTCTTTACGGCTACGCCGCCCTGCCGACCTATTCGCGGGGCGCTGCCGTGGCACAGTACCTTTTCGTCAACGGACGCCCCGTGCGCGACAAGATGCTGACCGGCGCGCTGCGGGCGGCTTATTTCGATTTCCTGAGCCGCGACCGCCACCCGGCTGCGGCTTTGTTCATCGACTGCGACCCCACGCTGGTTGACGTGAACGTCCACCCTGCCAAATCCGAGGTCCGGTTCCGAGATCCCGGTATTGCGCGGGGACTGATCGTTTCCAGCCTGCGCCATGCTTTGGCGGAAGCCGGGCACAGGGCATCCTCGACCGTCGCAAATGCGACGCTGGGCGCAATGCGGCCGGAACCGGCACAGCCGGCACCTGCGCGGGTTTATCAGATGGATCGCCCGTCGCCTGCCGCGCGCACGGCGGCGTTTCGTCCGCAGGCTCCGGGATTTGCCGAACTGGCCAACGACTACAGTGGCAGCATTGTCGAGCCGACTCCGATTGCACAGGTCGCCGAGATTCAGGAGCAGCCTCAGGCGAAGGATCTGCCGCTTGGTGCAGCCCGCGGACAGGTGCATGAGAATTACATCATTGCTCAGACCGCCGATGGCCTGGTGATCGTAGATCAACATGCTGCACATGAACGGCTGGTTTATGAAAAGCTGAAAACGCAGATGGCCGAGAATGGCGTCGCGGCGCAGGCCCTGCTGATTCCGGAAATCGTGGAATTGTCCGAAGGGGATTGCGCCCGCCTGATGGCCGTCGCAGATGATTTGACGCGCTTTGGCTTAACCATCGAACCCTTCGGTGGAAGCGCCATTGCCGTACGCGAAACCCCTGCCATTCTGGGCGAAGTCGATGCGCGGGCGATGATCCTCGATATCCTGGATGAACTCGCGGATCAGGGTGAAAGTCAGATGGTGCAGTCAAGGATCGAGGCGATCCTAAGCCGTGTGGCCTGCCATGGGTCGATCCGATCCGGTCGTCGGATGCGCGCCGAAGAAATGAATGCCCTGCTGCGCGAGATGGAGGCGACGCCGCATTCCGGCCAGTGCAACCATGGGCGACCAACATATGTGGAACTTAAACTCAGCGATATCGAACGCCTGTTTGGACGCAGTTGATCTGGTTTCAAACATGGCTTAACAAGATGGAAACAAAACGAGAACAAGTTGAATCCCATGATCCAAATTGCAGGCACTGAGATGGCGTTGAATGATCCCGTGTTACTGACCGTGGGTGGCGTGGTGGCATTGATTCTGCTGCTGCTGTTCCTGTCGTTGCGGGCGGCCAACCGCTCGGCCCGGATGGCGGAACCTCTGGCGCGGCAGATGGCGCATCTGGGTCAGCACGTCCAGCAACTGGGCCAGGGACAGGAACAGTTGCGCGGCGGCCTTCAGCATGTCTCGGACACTCAGGCCAACGCGCAGATGCAGGTGATTCAGACGGTCGAGGCGCGTTTGGCTTCGGTCCAGCAGCAGATGAATGACCGGCTGGCGGATAATGCGATGAAATCGGCGCGTGCGCTGGCCGAGATGCAGGAACGGATGAAAGAGACGTTGCATGGCTCGTCGAAACAGACGGCGACCTCGCTGACCCAATTGCAGGAACGTCTGGCCGCCATCGACAAGGCGCAGGACAATATAACCAAACTGTCGGGCGATGTGCTGTCTTTGCAGGATATCCTGTCGAACAAACAGAGGCGCGGGATGTTCGGGGAAATCCAGCTGAACGATATCGTGTCCAAGGCGCTGCCCGCTGACAGTTATTCGCTGCAAGCCACATTGTCGAACGGCAGGCGGGCGGATTGCCTGATTCACCTGCCGAACCCGCCGGGACCGATCGTGATCGACGCAAAATTCCCTTTGGAGGATTTCGAGGCGCTGGCCGCTGCGCAGACGAAGGTGGATGTCGATAGATGCCTGCGGGCATTCGGCGCAGCGGTGAAAGTGCATATCAATGCGATTTCCGAGAAGTACATCCTGGATGGGGAAACCGCGGACGGTGCTTTGATGTTCGTGCCGTCCGAAGCGATTTATGCCGAGCTGCACGCCCGTCTTCCCGACGTTGTGCGCGAGGGGTTCGCCGCGCGGGTCTGGATCGTGTCCCCGACCACGTGCATGGCCACGCTGAATACCATGCGGGCGATCCTGAAAGATGCGCGTATGCGCGAACAGGCCGGTGCAATACGCAAAGAGTTGGGGCTGCTGCATAAGGATGTGGACCGCCTGGGTGATCGCGTCTCGAACCTGGATCGTCATTTCGGGCAGGCGGCCAAGGATATCTCAGAGATCAAGATCAGCGCCGAAAAGGCAGGCCGCCGTGCGCAGCGTCTGGACAATTTCGATTTTGAAGAAATCGAGACGAAGGCCGAAACTGACGTTGTGCCCCTTGCGAGACACGAAGGTTGAAATCTATTGGATGGACAGGTCCAGATTGTACCCTACGGTTTTACCGGTGTCCCTGTCATTGCCCATCAGATAGACGCGGATCGTATAGTCTCCATCTTCGGGCAGATTGATCCGGGCGGTGTTGCCGTCGATCGATCCGTTATAGATCGCGACACCGTCGCTGCCTGGCGGCAGGATGTTGAAATAGATCACGCCGTTACCATTGGTATCGCTGACCTGAAGATCGGCAAACATCTCCTGCCCGGTTTTGGCGCCAAGCGTATAGTCGAAGTACTCATCTCCTGAGATGGTCCCACTGACCATGGTTCCATAATTGCCGGGCTGAAACTGAACCTCGGCCGACATTTGGGCCGAGACGACGGGCGCGACTGCAACGAGAAGGGCGGATACAAGAAGTCTTCCGAACATGATCATTCCTTTCAAAACACGCCTTGCGCGGGGATCGCAGGCAAATTCAGATGCGCAGAAAGGGCTGGAACAGGCGCGGCATCAGCTTGTTGAACTTCAACGGTGCATCCGTAACCGCCAGACAAATGCAATCTTCCGAAATGTCCGCCAAAGGTGTGTGTTCCAAATCCTCGTCTGCGATCTCGACGTCGCCACGGGCGAAGTGATCCACTTCGTCTGAGAAAGCGCCCTGAAGCACCATCGTCAGTTCCATTCCATGATGCCCGTGATCAGGAACGGCAGCACCGGCTGGAATGAGCAGCAAGCGGGCCGTCGCATCCTTTGTCGTCGGCAGGATGGCTTGCTTTACGCCCATGCCGACGGGTCTCCAGCGGATATCAGAGACAGTCCCGCCGACATAGTCCTGCAAGGGCGCCGGCAACACTGGGCAATTCGGACGCACAGGTTTTGCCGCTGGTGCGCCTTTGGCGATTAATGCCATTGTCGCGGCCAGAGATGTATCACTCATGGCGATTGATTCTGTCTGTTCCTCCAGAACATGCCCACCTACGGCGTCGTAACTCCCGGCCCGCGCACGGCAATGGTCGCACAGAGACAGATGCGTCGCGACCATCAGGTCGAAGGCTTCGGGCAGACTTCCTGCGGCATATGCCATCAACAGGTCATCTGTCAGGTGATGTTTGATCGACTTACTCATGTTACCCATCTCAGTTCATCGCATGGCGCAAGCGGTCCAGCGCCAGCCTAATTCGTGATTTGATCGTTCCCAGCGGCAAGCCGGTCTGTGACGCGATTTCCCGATGGCTCAGATCACCGAAATACGCCTTTTCGATCAGTTCTCTCTGCGCGTCCGGCAGCGCCGTCAAAGCGGTGCGCAGCTGCGCGGTTTCCTGTTGCAGCGCGATGACATCGTCCTGCTCAGGCTCGGCCTCGGGACCCCACCACAGATCTTCGGGTTCGGGGCGGCGTTGCTTGCGCAGAACGTCAATGCGCTTGTTCCGAGCGATGGTGAACACCCAGGTGGCCACCGTTGCCCGCGTCGGGTCGAACAGATGGGACTTGCGCCATAAGGTCGCCATCACCTCTTGGGCGCACTCTTCCGCCATCGCGGCGTCTGACCCTGACTTCATCAGGAACGCCTTGATGCGCGGCGCGAAATGCTGGAACAGCTCGGCAAATGCCGCCTGATCCTGCTCGTCGCGGATGCGCCTGACGTGATCCACCCATTCGGTTCTCGTCTCGCGCCTGCCGTTGGTTCCGTTCACCCGTCCACCCTTGATGCGTTTCTTTTCGCGCCGAGGCTGAAGGGCGGCCGGTTGAGCCGCAGGTTCGTCCAAGGTCACGGTATCGATCTCGGTAAACATAACCTCAATACGGCGCGTTACCCAAGCCGGATCAATTTATAGGGACATTATGATCCAATTTGTGCAAATTTCCGTATCAAGGTAATCGGCATCTGAAGAAATTCAGTGCAGTTAAAGGTGTTTACGAGAAGGCCGGAAAGCAACGGATGACGCAGGAAATAGACCATATCGCGGGCCACACCTACCACGGGCGCAAGGGCGCGATCGAAAACGCGTTTCGTTACTCGGTCGACTACATTGTGCTGGATCCCGAAGCAGCACAGAACACGCCCTTGCTGTTTTCGGTTGATCGCGCGAACCTCACGAACTGGCGCACCAGAGATCATGGAGGAGAGCCAGGTCGGGGCGAAGGCGCGCTTTGGCTGCGTGCGCGTTTTGATGAGATGTCGGTACAACAACCGGCGCGCTTCGAGTTGCTGACCCAACCCCGCGTTTTTGGGCACGTCTTCAATCCCGTCAGTTTTTGGTTCTGTTTTGACGACAGTGACCATCTTTATGCCGTGGTCGCCGAAGTCACCAATACTTATGGTACCCGTCATAGCTACCTGTGTCACAAACCTGATTTCTCGGCCATCGAACCGACTGACAGGGTGGTGGCAGACAAGCTGATGCATGTCTCACCGTTTCAGAAGATCGAAGGCAGTTATACGTTCCGCTTTGACTATCGCCCGGATCGGGTCGGCGTCTGGATCGACTATGGCCGCGCTGGTGGTGGGCTGATCGCGACGCTGACCGGACCGCGGCAGCCCCTGACCAACCGGGTGATCCTGTGGTCCTTGCTGCGGCGACCATTTGGCGCCCGGAGAACCTTTGCACTGATCGTCTGGCAGGCTTTCAGGCTGTGGTTGAAAAAAGCAACCTTTCGCCCGTTTCGCAGGCAACCGGTACCGGACCAGCCGGTTTCACGGGCGCGGCACTAGGGCCGTTGTTTGCGTAAGATCAAAGACTCGGGTGGTGTTCGGTGATTGTGATGGCATGACAACCGCGAACACGAGGAACATGATCCATGTTGGAAATATCGGCAAGAAAGGTCGCTCAGATAGCCATGATGGGGCGCGAGCTAAACCGGGCAGAAGGTGAAATGCGCGCCTTTATCGAACGTATGAGCGAAGACGAGCAAGCCGAACTGGTTGCCATCATGTGGATCGGCCGCGAGAGTTTTTTCGCCGAAGATCTGGCCGAAGCGATTGCCACTGCCAAGGCTGAGGCCTCAACCCCCTGCGCCGACTACCTGATCGGTACTCCGCACATGTCCGATCATCTTGAGAATGGTTTGGATGCGCTGGGGATATCGGCCGAGGACGTCGAAAATGATCTGATGTAGACGGGACCCAAGGTCATGAAGCAATCTAAACCGATAGTTCGCCCCTAGACCAAGCCACCGGCGTTCAAGAAATGGCATATGCTCTCAAATTGAGTTAGTTTACAACCTACGAACAGGGTGGGTTTTGGATTTAGGGGCAGGAACTTGCGACGTATGACACAGCTTTTCGGGTTCTTTGTCTCGATTTTTTTGGGGATTACGAGCGTCCGACCTGTGGAGGCATGCAGCATCTGCCTAACTTTGCCGGAGTTTACGCTTGCTGACCGCATACTATCGGCGAACGTAGTTATTCTGGCACGGCCAGCGTTTGATAACGCTTTTAAGTATCAGCCTGTTACCATTATCAAAGGAACTCAGGGAAAGCTTTCGTCGCTACCAGATATTCCCTTTCTCATTGATAGCGCAACACGCGCGGCATTTCGATCGGATACTGAGGCCCGCGTTTTGCTGATATACGGCACCGACGACATCGATGCCGCCGGTCGCGGGTTTTCGCGGAGCTGGAAAAAGGTTTTTCGGATTACTCCGGAACGGGCTCGGTTTTTGGACGCACTTCAGACCAACGGGCAAAACTGGATTCTGGGTGAAACGAAAGACATCGAACGAGTGACTTTCTTTGGCAGCTTTCTCACACATTCCGACCGGATATTGCGTGATACGGCGATGGTCGAGATCAGTCGTGCACCATACGAGTTAGTTCGTGCCGCTGGACTGGCTGTACCAACGGAGCAGCTGTTACAGGAAGTTCAGACATTACAGCGGTTCAACTATGCGCCGGTATCGATCAGGCTACTCGGGTTACAATCGGACGAAACTGCGGTTTCTATTGTTCGGGCGCGATACAAGGCGCGGCTACAGAACGGTGGGGTGCATCTGGAGGAGTGGGCACTCGCGGGAATTGAAGCGGACAGTTCAGAAGCCCTTGCCAGGATCGAAGCAGCTCTTACTCAAGCGACCTTGTCATTTGACGAAAAAAGCAGCCTGATCCGAGCCCTGTCTGATGCGGGCACGTCGATGCCCGAACATCGTGCTAAAATACTGGAGATCTATGGCCGCGTATTAGATCGTGATACTTCACTGGCTGCGCAAACCGCCATTGCGGTTCGGTATTGGGACTTTTCTCCTTTGCAACACAGGTTCGATGCTCTCCTTTCCGCTGGGAACATCGATCCGGCGACGCGTTTTGCCATTCAGACAGTCTTGCCCACCGAAAGCAGGTAAAGTCGGGTCCGGCACTAGCGCAGGATCTTTAAACGCACGTTAATGTTTTGGAATGGCGTCCTTAACGAATGCCTCCTTTATTTGATGTCAGGAAGACAATGACATCAAGTTCAGGAGGAGAAAGACATGTCACATACACAAACGTTCGCAGGCCGGGGTGGCCTGCTTGACGGTCTGTTTTCAAACTATGCGGATGCAAAGGTTGAGCATTTCCGCCGCCGGATTTTCTCGAAAACCGTGCGGGATCTGGAAAAGCTTGATGACCTGCAACTGGCCGATATCGGCGTCCAGCGGGATCAGATCAAACGATGCGCATATGAGAGTGTTTATAACAACAAGCCTTACCGGCAGTGATAAAGCACTCAGCGTGACCTGAAACCAACTCCCGTGATCCTGTTAGCGAGGTTACCAGTATGTTCGACGTCATACCGCCCACCAATCAATCGGCTCCGGCTGCCAGCGCGCTTTTGCTGTTCGATCGTGCAATGCGAATCCGTTCGATCAGCCCTGATATTGTCCGCGCAGCGCAGCATCTGAATGCAATGACCGATCATCAATTGTCAGAGCTCGGAATCAACCGCAGTGATATCGAAGATACTATCCAGCGGTATATCTAAAGGTCGGGTGAGAGAAACCCGAATGAGTACAACATGCATAAGGAAGAACAATGAAAGCCATTCCAGACTGTCTGGAATGGCTTTTTTGCATTCAGGCCGTGTGATCGACGATTTGCAGATGCTGGGCCAGCCTGTTGATTTCGCTCATCCACCCCTGCACCAGCTTGGGATCACTGGGGGCCGCGTGAACTCCGGCCGGGATGGCGCGGTTCAATACGGCCTCGACGGCAAGTGAGACCGGAATGGACACCAGACGCGCCATCGCCGTCCCACGCTCATCCCCCCAGGCGTCCATGACATAGGTCTTGTGCCAGACGGGGATACCGTTTTTCTCGGCCTTCAATCCCACGCACAGTACAACGCGATCAGGCTCGCCTTCGTCATAGGCGTTTTCCTCCCAGAACTGGTCCGACATCTCTTTCAGACGCGCATCTCCTTCGGGACCAGACAGGGTTTCGATCTCGGTGAACACATCCGACCACGCGTCGGCCCAGCCGTTCAAGCGCAGGGTGCCGCGGACGAATTCCTTGACCGGCCAGTGATCCTCGAAATGGTATTGCGCCATGAAGGGGATCGAGTCGCGGTTCGGATAGACTTCGAAGCTTTCCGGTGCTGGCAGCGGGGCAATGTAGCTGCTGATTGCATCCCACGGGCGGGTTACGTCCAGCGGCGCGTAATCGCGGATCGACTTCGACGGCGACCGCAGTGCTTTCAGCACGCCCAGCGGCGACCAGCTGAACTTGTATCGGAACGGGTTCGGATGTTTGGGAATGCCACCGCAATATGAGATGAAGCTCAGGTGGTTTTTCGGATCGAATGCATCAGAACCGCGGTAGTCGTCGATCAGCGCATGCGCCATCAGGTGATCGATGCCCGGGTCCAGACCGACCTCGTTGATCAGTGCGACACCGGCCTCGCGCGCCTTGTCATCCAGCGCGCGCATCTCGGGCGCGATATACGAGGACGAGACGAAATTGGCTCCTTTCGAAATCGCCAGTTCTGCCAATGGCACGTGCCAGTCGCCCGGCAGCATCGAAACGATAACATCGCCCTTCTCCAATACAGCGCCGAGCGCGTCGATGTCGAAGGCGCGGATGTCGTCGGTCAGGTCTCCGACCTCGGCCTTGGCCTTTTCGATGGTCCGGTTCCAGACGGCGACCTTATGGCCGCCTTCGATCAGGCGGCGCAGGCCGGGAATGGCCGAGAGGCCGGTGCCACACCAATGAATGGTCATTAGAAAACTCCTCTGAGGCTGTTCAGCCGAACTTCAATTTCGCGGTCACAATCGCACCGACAAGAAGGATCGATATCACATTGCCGAGGATCAGCGGCCACGCCGAGATCATCAACCCATAGATCAGCCACAAAGTCAGGGTGGTCAGAATCAACAGGTTTGCGGGCAGAGACAAATCCTTGGTCTCGCGGCTGCGCCAGGTTTTCAGGGTCTGCGGCAACCAGCAAATGGTACCCAGAACCGCCGCCGCCCCTCCGATCAGGTGTTCCATGCGTGTGCTCGCCTAAACATGTTTGTTGAACTCGTCCCGCGCGCGACCCCAGACACCCTTTTCCAGATCGGTCAGGGTCAGCAGGGACGGCAGAAGCTGCGCCGCGTAGTCTTCCGAGCTTTCAACCGGCAGCATAGACGGAAGGTTGTCGATTGCCATCACGTCCATCACCGGGTCGGTGGCCACGCGCAGGGCGGGTGCTTCCCATGTGGTGGCGCGGTCATAGACGGGCACCGGGTTGTAGTCGCTGTCCGGGTCGCAGGCCACGTCGCCGATGGCTGTCAGGTTGCGGCGGGCTGTCAGAGCCTGGCGCGGGACAAAGACCGGAGTGCCGGGCCGCGCGAAAATGCAGTTCAGGAACAGATCATGGTCAAGGATTTCTGGGAAAGGTCCACCGCTGGCCGTCTCGGCCATGTCCCATTTGGTGACCGCGACGCCCATCGCCTCACACAGGTCTGCGGCACCGGTGCCCACACGGCCCAAAGCTCCGATGACGATGGCGCACGGGCGCGCTGCACCGGTGGCGTCAAGCTCTTCCAGAAGTTCCGCGTTCAGCGCATCCTTGCCTGCGTACACACCGACGGGCGGGCATATCCCGCCTCGTTGCTGCGCCGCCCAGGTCTTGAGCGTAACGGCAGCACCCGCATAACCGGCCCAATACCCGAATGCAGCAACCCGGCGACCATCCTCATCCACGAGGTATTCCAGATCATAAAGCGTGCCGCCACCGGCCTTGAACCGCTCCAGCAGCTTGCGGCCCGAATGCTGGCCCTTGTAGGCGTGGCCGAACATGATGTGGCGGTGGGGTAGGGGTGTACCGTCTTCGGGCAGTTCCTTGAGGCCGAAGATAATCGCGTCCAGCGGGGCATCGGGCCAGGAATTCTCGGGCGCGGTCTCGCAGCCAGCGTCCTTGTAGCCGTCCAGTGGGATGGCGCGGGCATGGCTTTCCTCGACCGTCACGCGGATGCCAGCCGCGATCAGCGCGGCGGCACCTTCCGGTGTCAGCCCAATCCGTTCTTCGTTCGGGCGCTGTTCTACCCGGACCCAGAGATGTGTCATCTTACTTCCTTTTGTCAGAGCATTCCGGCTGCACGCACCGCCTGAACCGAGGGACGTGCCTCCATCGCCTCACGGAAGGCGACGATTTTGGAAAAGGCCGAAACGTCGACTCCGTCGCCTTCCAGCCAGCTGCACACCACGAACAGGTAAGCATCGGCCAGCGAGAACGCCTCGCCCAGCACAAATGGTCCACGCAGCCCGTTCAACGAGATGTAAGTGCAGGATTCGGTCATCGTTTGCGCGACCTTGTCTTTCATGTCCTTCCAGCTGGATTTCTTGTCGGCCCAGCGGTGCCCGCGCAACTTGTGCGCATGATTCACATGCATGGTCGAGGCAAGGTAGAACATCACTTCGCGCATCCGCGCGGCCATCACCGGATCGGGAGGCACCAGCCCTGCTTCGGGGGCCTTGGCGGCAACAAACTCCAGCAAAGCCCCGGTCTCGGTCAGGATGCCTCCATCAACGACCAGCGCCGGAACGCGGCCCTTGGGATTGATCTGTTTGTAGGCCGGTTTCGTCTGCTCGCCCCCGGCGAAGTCGAGCTTGATTGCTTCGTATTCCAGTCCAGCCTCTTCCAGGGCAATCGCAACAGCGACCGAGATGGTACGGGGTGCATAGTAGAGCTGCATCAGGCGTCTCCGGTCTGGTTACAGGTGGGTCTGCGCGAACTGTCGGTCAGGGGCTTCCAAATGCGGTACGGCATTGAAAAGAACCGGGCTCAGTTGAGCGCCAATCGGGTGCAGACGATGCATTGACGTGTTCATGATGGCAAGGGCCACCCGTGCCATTGACGGGATATCCAACCCCATCGCCTGACGCACCACCATCGAAATTAACCCGCCTGAGGTCACGACAATGGCCGATCCGCCCTCGGTTCCGATCTCGTGCAGCGCGTCGCGCACGCGCGTCTCGAATTCTACGAAAGTTTCCGGCGGGTTCTCAATTTCGCCATTGGCCCAGGCCGCAAACGTTTTGGGCAGATGTTCGACAAAACCTTCGCGGTCCGTGGGGATCGCGACACCGTGTTGGTCCTCGAACAATTGCGCCAGCGTGAAATACTCGATCTCGTTCAGTCGTGCGTCGCGGATTGGATTGGGCAAGTCCATACTGGCCGCTGTCTCGGCGTGGCGGGTCAGGGTGCCGCAATAGACCCGGGTATAATGGCTGCGGGTATCACGCAGATGCGCCCCCAGCCAGCGGGCCTGCTGATGCCCCAAGTCGCTGAGCCTGTCGTAACTTACCTCGTCCCGTGCTGTTGTGTTTGCCTGCCCGTGACGCACCAATGTGATATGTGACATGTCGGTCCCTCTTGCGCCGAAGTCTTAGGGCAGGTTCCCCTCCGGTGCCAGAGGGGTTTCATGTCCGTTGAAAAAAACCTCGCCCCTTTTCTGTTTCTGGCTATGGTTCGCCCCGAACAAGTCTTCGGAGGGGTTTATGACCGTCGATCACACGCGTTTTCTGACCGACCTGCATAAGTTGCGTGAATTCGGTGCCTCGGGTGTGGGCAAGGGGGTTGTCCGCCCCGCCTATTCGGACGCGGATATCGCCGCGCGCCAGTGGCTTGCCGGACGTATGCGCGAAGCAGACCTGACCCCGCAGTTTGACCCGGTTGGCAACCTGTTCGGATTGGCGACCGGCCCCTCGCTGCTTTTGGGATCACATTCTGACAGTCAGCCTGAAGGGGGCTGGCTGGATGGTGCGCTGGGCGTCATTGCCGCGCTGGAAATCGCACGTTCCAGCGACCGGCCCGTTTCGGTTGTCAGCTTTCAGGATGAAGAGGGGCGGTTTGGTGTGACCACTGGCTCGGCCGTCTGGTTGGGCGGGTTACCTCTGGAAAAAGCCGATGTGTTGACGGATGGGGCCGGTGTCAGCTTTGGCCAGGCCCGATCATCCATGGCAGACCTGGCGCAAGGTTTCGTGGACCCGTCCCGTTTCACTGGCTTCATAGAGATGCATATCGAACAGGGCCCCTCGCTGGACGCGTCTGGAGGCCAGATTGGCGTGGTCACCGATATCGTTGGCATCCGCGATATGTCGATCACCTTCGAAGGTCAGCAGAATCACGCCGGCACCACTCCCATGCACCTGCGTCGTGACGCATTTCAGGCCCTGTCCCTGTTCAACACCCGGCTCAATGAGCGGTTTCGCAATGTTGTCACCCCGCAGACTGTCTGGACTATCGGGCGGGTCGACCTGCATCCAAACGCATCGTCCATCGTGCCGGGACGGGTTCGCTTCTCGATGCAATGGCGCGATGGTGATGCAGACCGTTTGGCCCGGATGGAGGAGATCATTCGAGCGACAGCTCATGAGACGGCCGAGGAACTGAGACTGAATTTGGACTACGACCCGATGCTGGGGCTGGAACCCGTCGCCATGGATCAAACCTTGCGCCGCGCACTCGAAAACGGTGCGGAGCGGGTCGCTCCGAATAGGTGGCGCACAATGCCGTCAGGGGCCTTGCACGATGCCACCAACGTTTCTCGATTGATGCCGGTCGCGATGGTGTTCGTGCCCTCGATCGGCGGAATCAGCCATGACTTTGCCGAAGATACGGCAGAGGCCGATTTGATTGCGGGGCTCGAAGTTCTGGATCATGCCGTGCGGACACTCTCCACTTGAGCGTCACTTTGCAAAATACTGCCGAAGAAGATGTTGCATCAGCGGAGAAGTCCCTCTTCTTGGCTTTTGGCAAGATGAATGGATTTTTACCCGGTGAAAACGAGGACTGTTGCCTAACGGAAAAAAGTTTCCTATAGGAACATTCATGGTGCATGCGTCTGTATACCGCCTCTTCTTCGGATCGGTGTTTCACTAAAAACCGGGCGGAATCATTGCATTCTATGCGGCTTGGGGCAGACTGACTGTCATGCATTTTGACCTTTAAATAATCGGAAGTTGGCCGGATCATGACGTCACCGAAACGCACGCCTCTTCACTCGTTGCACGTTGCTTTGGGTGGTAAGATGGTTGATTTTGCTGGGTGGGAGATGCCTG
>NZ_JBXWNR010000010.1:0-142654 GCF_059610465.1 Ruegeria sp. CDSC085
TTCGAAAACAATTCGACGCGTACAAACCTTAGATCAGGCATACTCGTCAACTAGACCCCAGAGTTTGCGACACATCCATTCAATTCGACCGCGGCCTTGGCAAAACTGGAGTGCCGGGCAGCAACCTCGAAAACGCGCAGCGCATTCAGGTGCCGGAGGGTGTTTTCCATGAGTTCAGCGTAGGTAAAAGCTTCGCTGAGGGCAAGTTAAACCCGTTTTTCAGAAGGCCGTGGGAAAGTTAGGATTAAATCGAATTTCCCGCTTCCCGCGACCCATTGGAACCTGAATGACCACTCCAACGCCCTTTGCCGACCCGAATGCCTCGCTTGTGGTGCGTGACCTGCACATGTCTTTCGGCTCGGTTGAAGTCCTCGAGGGCGTATCGCTTAGGGCCTGCGAAGAGGATGTGATTTCGCTCCTGGGGTCTTCAGGTTCTGGAAAAAGTACGTTTCTGCGTTGCATCAACCTGCTCGAAACCCCTACCTCCGGTCTGATTGCCGTTCACGATGAAGACATCATCATGGCCAAGGATCGCCATGGCATGTCCCATCCGGCGGATGCCAGACAGGTCGAACGCATCCGTGCGCGTCTGGCTATGGTGTTTCAATCCTTCAATTTATGGTTGCGCATGACAGTGCTGGAGAACGAGATTGCCGGGCCAATACACGTGCTAAAGCAGCCACGAGCAGAGCCCATTGCACGCGCCTATTGCAAACCGTTCCTAAGTCCCGCCATCAGGGTCTATACCTACGTCTTCTGCGGCGCGCTGCTGCTGGTGCAGGTCTATCTGTTCTATTTCGGTCTTGGACAGTCTAAGGCCGTGCATGAAAGTTTCCTGTGGGATCCGATCCTGAGCAGCCCGTGGTGGCGCGTGTTCACCGCGTTTGCGCAGAACACGGCAGCCTACACGACCGGCTTTTTGCGCGGGGCGATCGAAACTACGCCGCGCCACGAAATCAAGGCAGCAAAAGCCTGCGGCATGTCACCCTTCACCCGGATGCGTCTCGTGGTCCTGCCCAACGCTTTCCGCCGCGCTTTACCGGCCTATACGAACGAGGTCATTTTCACGCTGCACGGCTCCGTGATTGCCAGCACGGTTATCTTGCAAGACGTGCCGGGCGTCGACCGATGGCTGAACAGCCACTACTATCTTGCCTACAAGGGCTTGCTGACGGCAATGGTCTTTTACATGGCAATCGTGTTCCTGATCACTTTCGCCTTCAGATTGGCCGAAAAGCGCTTTCTCGGACACCTGCGACCCCGTGAAACATCTGAGTCTGGCACCGCAAGGGTCGCCGCCTAGCCACGATCTCAACACATCCTTCCGCAACCGCTATTGAAAGGTAATCCCATGACCCAGTCCAGGAAAAGAGACCTGATCGAAGGCCGCGCCGCACTTATCGTCATCGACATCCAGAAATCGACCTTTGCACCAATCCCCGATGACAAGCGCGCCATCGCCCACATGCCGGACTATGCCGACCGCATGGCCCGTTCGAAGGTGGCCATCGACAAGGCGCGCGAGGTGGGTATTCCCGTCATCTTCATCCAGGAGATTCACCGTGCCAATCTGATTGACATGGGCCGCGAAACAGACGGGGACGAAGATGTGCACTGCCTCGATAGCAATCCACTGACCGCCTTCGCGGAGGAAGAATTGGGCATGCGCCCCGATGACTACCGCATCTCCAAGCGCCGCTATTCTGCCTTCTACGGCACAGATCTCGAAATCCTGTTGAAGGGTCTCAAGGTCGAGACGCTGATCCTTGTTGGCGGGCTGACGGATGTCTGTGTGCACTACACCTTTGTCGACGCACACCAGGGAGACTACTTCTGTCGCGTGATCGAGGATTGCGTTGCGGGATCCAGTCTCGAGGCACATCAGGCGTCCCTCAAAGCGGTGGAATACCTCCAGCACGGGGCGGTCCGCAGCCTGGAAGAGGTCCTGTCGGCGATGCAGGGACAAGCGGAAACAAATGCAGCTTAGCCAGGCCCTGATGGCGGCCGGGCTGCCTTCGGCGGGCCGTGGATGCGAACGGTGAAACTCTTGATGTCCTCGTCCAACCACGGCGGAGTGCCAAGGCAGCCCGGCGCTTTCTGAAGCGGCTGATTTCGCAATTCGGCGAACCCAGTATTGCGATCACGGATAAGTTGCGAAGCTATTTCAAGTCGGTCCGCGATCTTGCGCCGGGTGCGGATCACCGAGCACACAAAGGGTCGAATAGTCGGGTCGAAGGATCACACAGACCCACTCGAAGGCGTGAAAAGCTCATGGGGCGCTTCAATTCTCCTAAGCAAGCGCAAAGGTTCCTTGCCGCTCACAACCAGATTAACACCGTCTTTCGCCCTCGCCGCTATCAACGCTCCATCGTCTCATACCGTTACGCCAGAACCGATGCTCTCAGAACACCGCGCACGCGGTGTGGCTGTACATTCGTTTCAATCTGGGCTTGCGGGAAGTCGAAGAGATACCGCTTCAGCACGGGATCGACGTGTGTTAAGAAGCTGTCCGGCGTTGGGTGATAAAATTCGGGCCGGGGGTTGCTCGAAACCTGCGGCAGAGACGGAAATGTCCTGATGATGTCTGGCATCTGGATAAAGTTGCCGTGTGAATCTCAGGTCGCAAGTATTGGCTTTGGCGCGCTGACCAGCATCGCGTCGTGCCGCACTGAAACTGACTCGCAGGGCATCAATGGTTCGCTCACTGGTCACCAAGGATTTCTCCCGGCTGCGTTTGGTTTCTTCGCTTTCAGGGCCTTCGATTTATTCTTCGGTTACAACATCCGGAACTGCACGGGTGCGCTGTTAAACCCATTTCTCGAATGTTCCTTGGGCTCAGCTTCATGGTTACAAAGCAAATCATTGATTGCCAAATCGCTTCTGGATCTACGGCGAATACCGTCATCCAATTCTACCAGTGCCCGACCGGCTTTCCGGCGAAACTCCAACCCAAGCATTCCGATTTCGGTTGCGAAGTCATCCATCCCGTCCAGTTCCAACGCGCCACGGGCAACCAAATCGATGAGCCCAGTACCCAATACGATTTTCGGTATGTGCAGAACTCGCACATTGAAACGTGGGTTAAGCAACAAAATTTGTTGCAAAACGTCCGAAAGACCACAAAGCTGTAGCTGTAGCTGTAGCTGTAGCTGTAGCTGTAGCTGTAGCTGTAGCCGAGTCAGTCGTTGTATGTCCAAATCAAAAATGCGCAGCAAAAAAACGGATAAGGGTCAGAAGCGGGTTAAGAAATCCGACCGCCTGCGCGAGATATTGTTGGAACTGAAACTGCGACCTCATGTGCGTATCAGTGAACTGGCACGGCGGTTCAACGTATCAACAGAAACCGTCCGCAGAGATGTTGACGCTCTGTCTGTTGATGGTTTGATTGCGCGGGCGCATGGGGGGGCATCAGCCCCGGTGCAAGGTCATTACCCAAGCCTTGATGAACGCACAGGCGCCAGAATGGAAGAGCGCGAGAGGATCGGCATAACTGCTGCCGCTCTGATACAGGACGGCGAGTCAGTAATGATCGATTCTGGTTCCACCACCATCGAGTTGGCGCGTGCCCTGGCGTATCGAGGAATCCATTGCACGGTCATAACAAATTCGATTCCAGTAGCTATGACCCTCGGCCACGGTGCTGCTGAAGTGCTGCTTTGTCCTGGCGAATATCTTGCAGCCGAGGCGGCAACAATCGGTTCGGAAACGCTGGCGTTTCTGTCCGGTTTCAATGTCGATCGCTGTTTGATTGGCTCGTCTGGCTTTTCAGAGGAAGGGCCATCTGAGTCGATACGTGGTTTTGCGGCCATCAAACGCATGATGCTGGCACGGGCCGCTACAAGACATCTGCTGATCGACTCAGACAAATTCGGCCGCAAGGGTCTGGCCCATGTAGGCAATCTTGAAGGATTGGATTCCGTTGTTACCGATACAAAACCAAAAGGAGAACTGCAGAGCGCAATATCCAGTGCCAAGGTTAAGATCCTTGTCGCTGATCAACTATAAGGAAGAATGATAATTGGTGGCCGCAGAGGCTACGCATGATTGGGAGGAAGACATGAAAATCGATATCAAACTACTGATTGGAGCATCAGCAATTGCGCTCTTGTCGCTTGGCGGCACTGCTTCGGCGCAGGATTGTCCACGCGGTGATCTGGATGAGAGGTTCTGCGACGCGGACGGTGATCTGATCGCGGACATTCCCACAGACCCTTCCGAGCAAATAGATCCTGACACATTGATTTTTGCCTACACCCCGGTTGAAGACCCAGCCGTATACAAAACGGCTTGGTCGGATTTCCTTGACCACTTGAAAGCAGAAACTGGCAAGGACGTTGTTTTTTTCCCGGTTCAAAACAATGCCGCTCAAATCGAAGCGATGCGTTCGGGACGTTTGCATATCGCCGGATTCAATACGGGCTCGAACCCATTGGCAGTGAACTGCGCCGGTTTCCGACCCTTCACAATTATGGCCTCGAAAGATGGGAATTTCGGTTATGAGATGGAAATCATCACCTATCCGGGTTCAGGCATCGAAAAAGTCGAGGACATCAAAGGAAAGCAATTAGCCTTTACGTCGCCTACATCGAACTCTGGGTTCAAAGCGCCCTCGGCAATCCTGAAAAGCGACTTTGATCTTTTGCCGGAACGCGATTTCGAGCCCGTTTATTCTGGCAAGCATGACAACTCGATCCTGGGAGTTGCCAACAAGGATTACCTGGCGGCTTCAATTGCGAACTCGGTAAAATCGCGGATGATCTCGCGTGATGTGATCAAGGAAGATGATGTTGTAACGATCTATAAGTCGCAGACCTTTCCAACCACTGGGTTTGGCACCGTTTACAACCTGACGCCCGAGTTGCAGGAGAAGATCCGAAATGCCTTTTTCAGTTTCGAATGGGAGGGCACGACACTTGAAGCTGAGTTCTCGAAATCGAACGAAGGCCAGTTCCTTGAGATGACCTATCAGGAATTTTGGGATGTCATTCGGAAAATTGACGCTGCCAACGGTGTTTCCTACGCCTGCCAATGAACATTGGAAAATCCGGCGGGCCTGACAGGGCCCGCTATTCACCCTAACTTGGGGCATCTTATGCTGCGTCTTCAAAAGCTGACGAAAACATACAAGACCGGTGATCAGGCCTTGAAGGCCATTGATCTTGAGGTTCCAAAAGGACAGGTTCTTGCATTGATTGGGCCTTCGGGCGCGGGCAAATCGACCATGATCCGTTGCATTAACCGTTTGGTTGAACCCACAATTGGGGGTGTCCTTCTGGATGAGGTTGACCTGACCAAACTCGGCTCGGGCGCGTTAAGGAAGGCACGCCGCGCAATGGGCATGATCTTTCAGGAATATGCCTTGGTTGAACGCCTCACGGTTATGGAAAACGTTTTGTCGGGACGGCTGGGATATGTGGGGTTCTGGCGCAGCTTCCTGCGGCGGTACCCGCAGTCGGATGTCGACGAGGCCTTCCGCCTGCTTGATAGAGTCGGGCTGTTACACATGGCTGACAAACGGGCGGATGAACTGTCGGGGGGTCAACGCCAAAGGGTCGGTATCTGCCGCGCTTTGATTCAGAACCCGAAACTTTTGCTGGTCGATGAGCCAACTGCGTCGCTGGATCCAAAGACCAGTCGTCAGATCATGCGCCTAATCACTGAGCTATGTCAGGAGCGCGGGTTAGCGGCCATTATCAATATCCATGACGTGGCGCTTGCCCAGATGTTTGTTCCCCGAGTCGTGGGTCTTCGCTTCGGCGAGATAGTATATGACGGCCTTCCAACAGGCCTGACCCCCGACAAGCTGACCGAGATCTACGGTGAAGAAGACTGGGAAGCGACAATCGAAAAAGTGGATGAAGATGTCGAGGCCGCGGAATGAGCCATCGAGAGTTAGACGACATGTTGGGAAAAGGCTGGCGTAAACCTGCCTTTGTAAAAAAACCATTGCTCCGATGGGCTTTGATCCTGGGCTTTTTTGCTTACCTGATCGCGGCTTTCATGACCATCGATGTTGATTGGGGCCGGGTTTATGAAGGGCTGGACCGGGGATGGGCGTTTGTGCTGGCATTTACCAGCCCGGACTTCGTTTCGCGGTGGTCAGACATTTGGAGCGGTCTGCTGGAGAGCATCATCATGACCGTAGCTGCGTCGGTCGTAGGCATCCTGATTTCGATCCCAATCGGTTTGGGGGCTGCACGCAATATCGCCCCCTTGCCAATCTACATAATTTGCCGTGGCATTGTCGCGATAAGTCGGGCTTTGCAAGAGATCATCGTCGCCATTTTGCTAGTAGCCATCTTCGGCTTTGGTCCCCTGGCCGGATTTCTGACGCTGTCCTTCGCCACCATTGGTTTTCTCTCCAAACTTCTGGCCGAAGACATCGAAGCCATGGACAAGGTTCAGGCCGAGGCGATCAAAGCCTCTGGAGCGCGTTGGACTCAATGGATCAACTATGGAGTACAACCGCAGGTGATGCCGCGGCTTGTAGGGCTTTCAATGTATCGTATCGACATCAATTTCCGAGAAAGCGCAATCCTCGGACTGGTTGGAGCTGGTGGAATCGGCGCGACGTTGAACACCGCATTCGACCGCTATGAATACGACACGGCAGCAGCCATTCTCATCCTCATCATTGGGATCGTCATGGCTCTTGAATATCTTTCGGGAATTATCCGCGCGAGGGTTCAATAATGCCGGTACTTGAACGCAATGAAGTACAGGTCTGGCGACGTCGGACAACGGGTCAGAGTCTGGTTCGATGGTTCGGCTGGTTAATAGGCGTAGCGGTTTTTGTTTACTGCTGGCAACTCATCTCGGAATCGACGACCTGGTTTTTTGTCTGGGACGCGCCGCGCATCGCGAACGATATCTGGACCCGGGCAACACCTCCCAAATGGAGCTACATCACCCAGTTGGGCCGACCGATTTGGGACACTCTGAACATCGCGACCCTGGGGACAATCATCGCGTTGTTCATGGCGGTGCCGGTTGCCTTTCTGGCGGCCCGAAACACCACACCATCGGCTTTGTTCATCCGACCGATTGCCTTGTTAGTCATTGTCTCGACCCGCTCAATAAACTCACTGATCTGGGCGTTGCTACTGATCGCGATTATTGGTCCGGGCGTCTTTGCTGGTGTAGTAGCGATCGCCATCCGTTCAATTGGGTTTTGCGCCAAGCTGCTGTATGAGGCGATCGAGGAAATTGATCACACGCAGGTCGAAGCAATCACGGCAACCGGTGCTTCGCGCTGGCAAGTCATGGCTTACGGGATCGTTCCGCAAATCCTGCCCGCTTTTGCAGGCATTGCTGTCTTCCGTTGGGATATCAACATCCGCGAATCCACAGTGCTTGGGTTGGTTGGAGCTGGAGGAATCGGTTTGCAATTGTCGGCCTCGCTCAACGTTCTGGCCTGGCCACAAGTCAGCCTGATCCTGATTGTCATCCTTGTCGCGGTAATGATTAGTGAATGGGTCTCGGCGAAAGTTCGAGGAGCGATCATTTGACCGAATTCTCAGCGCGAGAGGCTTTTGATGCCTACGAGGCTGTACGCCACCGCCTTCCTGAAACCACACCGTCTGAAGTGAGCTTGCGCAAGGCAGCGACGTTGGAGGAAATAGCTGATGAGTTCGACGTTTTCCTTCTTGATGCTTTCGGTGTTCTCAATATCGGCGATACAGCGATTCCAGGCACACCGGAACGGGTCAGGTCACTGAACGCCGCTGGCAAGCGTGTTCTGGTCGTGTCGAATGCCGCATCAGTCCCGCACGAAGCTCTTTTGGAAAAATATACCAGGCTTGGTTATGATTTCGCACCGCAGGACGTAATCACCAGCCGGGCAACTTTGTTGGGTGAACTAAACGGCCAAAGGAAGCTGCATTGGGGATTGATGGCGACACCAAGTGACGGTCTTCGCGATCTGGAGGGGTTGCAAGTATCCTATCTGGAAGATGACCCGAAACCCTACGAAACCGTCGACGGATTTTTGATGATCGGGTCAGCGGTATGGACCGAAACGAGGCAAGCCATGTTGGAAACTGCCTTGTTAAAGCGTCCCCGCCCGGTAATGGTAGGCAACCCTGACATAGTCGCGCCTCGCGAGTATGGCTTTTCCAAAGAGCCCGGTCTTTTCGCGCACAGGCTGGCAGACCGAACAGGTATTGCGCCTCAGTTTTTTGGAAAGCCTTTCGGCAACATTTATGATCTTGCTTTCCGACGCCTCGGGCACATCGACAAATCCCGCGTGCTGATGGTTGGCGACAGCCTGCACACAGACATCGTGGGCGCACGCAATGCCGGGATAGTATCGGCACTCATCTCAGGATTTGGATTCTTCGCCGGGCATGATGTTGAAGCCGCTATCAAGAAGGCAAAGATTGTACCGGACTTTGTCGTAAACCGGCCTTGATGAGACTGTTGCATTGACGGAGTGACGTAACGATTTTTGAATTCGCTCATTCCGTGCATGTCGCCTTTCAAGCATCATCGTTTTCCACGTGACATCATCTTGTACGCCGCCCGGTGATATCTCATCTTCACTCCTTGGTGGTTAGGATGAGCCAGAAACCCTCTCAAATCAAATCAACCTAAACTGTCCCATTGGCGCTGACGTCAGACACAAGGTGTCCCCAATGGTTTTTGTTGCGAAGCTTCTTGCTGACCGAAGAGGTTACGTTGGATCTGCGAGTTAAGCAGCCAGTTCCGCAAATTGACGAAGCGGGCAGAGGCCGGGCGTGAACTGACCTTTGCGAACCATGTTCGCAACTTCGATCCCATCCAAAGTTGCCGATTCAAAAGCAAAGGCCTTGAAGCACAGAATCGGTCGAGTACGCCTCTTGATAAACCGGTGGTCCTGCCCCGCGATATTGTTCAAGTAATTCCGCTTCGCCATCTCGATTGGGATCGGGCAGCCAAAGTCTTTTAGCATTTGTTGATGGCTTGGATGCCTGCGGTGTTGGCTCCGCTTTTGTCGATCACAATCTTCCTCGGCAATCCATTCGCGTCCTGCATCTTAGCGAAGAACTTGGTGGCGGTAGGTTTGTTAAGACGTCGCAAAAGCATGAAATCAAGGCTCTTGCCGTGCTTGTCGACAGCTCAATAGAGGTAAACTCACGCGCCTTTAACTTTGATGATAGTTTCGTCCATTCTCTACGAACGATCACATGGCGCTTTTCGACGACGCGCTGTTTCAGCGATCGCGCCGGAATACCATGTGACCCAACAGCTCAGAACAGTGGGATCAACAGAAATGCCGTGCTCGGCCATGAATTCTTCAAGGTCTCGATGGGAAACACCGTAGCGGACATAAAAGAACACCGCGAACAGGATCACATCCTTCGGATACTGCGTTTCTTTGAAAGAAATCATAGACCAACCTTCAACTGGATAACGCCGTTCGCTACACAGGCGATCCCGCCACGAAGGTCAGTGGTCAAAAGATTACAACAGATCCCGAGCGGATCATTGCCGCGGTTGCCATCGCCATACTGGCGGCAATTACCTTTTCTGTTTTGTCGGCTGATGGAATTTGGCCAGGCCAGTCCCGCTGGACCGGGTGGGCGACAGTCGGCGTCTTCTTCGTTTCACCCACCTTGAACTGGATCACGCCATCCGCGACGGAACGCAAGTCCCGAGGACCAATCATGACGGTGATGTTTCTTTCGAGATTGCCGTCGTCTGGCATTAATCAACAGACGTCTTACTGACCAATGAAGTCCGCACGTCGCTCCAAAAGGGCTGCGCCCAAATAATCCACGAGAAGCCGGGCGCGTTGAACCCGCCGCAGCCCGCCGTGCAGAAGAATCCAGGTTGAGCGACGTTGATCCAATTGGGTTCCAGGCACGCGCTGCAATTCCGGAAAGACGCTGGGAACCCAATTGGACAGGAATGTCATGCCAGCCCCGGCGCGGGCCAGATGCAGGTGCATTTGTGGGTCCGTGACGATGTGCCGAACGCGGGCCTCGGCAAAAGGCGTGGCCGCGATCATCTTTTGCAACTCGGGCACGTCCCCGTAGCCGATCCAGGTCAGACCTTTACCTTTCGATCCAGCGTTCGGTAGGTGCGCATCAATATAGCGACGCGACGCAAAGACCCCCAACGACAAGGGAAAGAGTTTGCGTCCGAAGGCATCCTCCTCAACCTCAAGAACATGGCGGATCGATACATCCGTCTCGTCCTTCTCGATCGAATCGAGAAGATAGGACAGTTTCAGCTCAATCTCGATCTCCGGGTAAAGCGCGGCAAAATCCGCCAGAACCGGTGCGAGCAGATAATGCGCCGTCAACGGATCGGCCGACAACCGGATGCGCCCCGACGCTTCCCGGTCGAGACCTTTGACCGCACTGAACCCTTTGAGCAGCGCCGTTTCCGCCTCGATTGCCAGTGGTAGCAAACGTCGTCCGGCCGCCGTGAGTGTCAGCCCCCCCGCGTTCCGGCGAAACAGCGTCGTTCCAAGCTGCGCCTCCAACCCTTCGATCTGTCGGCGCACAGTGGCATGCGTGCCATCCATCTGCTCGGCGCCAGCGCGAAGAGTTCCTGAGCGGGCAACTGCGAGGAAGGCGGGAAGTGACTTCCAATCCATTTAGCGTAACGTTTTTGAACCATTCCGGTTCAATATAGACAATTATTGGATCGAAAGAAAACCGATATCTCCATCATCGTACAATGAAGGAGATCACCATGGAAACGACACTCAACGCCTGGAGCGTCAGCCGCTACGGTGGACCCGACGTTCTCACCGCGGTCTCGCGCCCGGTTCCAGCGCCCGCCACAGCAGAGGTTCTGATCCGCATTCACGCCTCTGCAGTTTCTCGTGCCGATGGGATGATGCTGGCTGGGCAACCGAAGTTTGCCCGTCTCTTTCTCGGATTGAAGCGCCCTCGCGCGGGTTTGGCTGGCACCTGCTTTTCGGGCGATATTGTCGCCGTCGGAGACACTGTAACGAAGTTTCACGTCGGCGACGCCGTCTTTGGTGAAGCCGGCCTTCGGTTTGGTGCCAACGCGACGCACATCAGCGTCGACGAGGAAGGCAGTCTTCTAAACAAGCCGGACACGGTAAACTATGGAGAGGCTGCCACGCTCTTTGATGGTGCGATGACATCTTGGCACTTCCTGACCCGCGTGGCAAAGGTGCAACCAGGTGAACGCGTGCTAATCCTTGGTGGGTCCGGGAGCCTCGGGACCGCGGCGGTCCAATTCGCCAAAGCACTCGGCGCAAAGGTCACTGCCAGCGCAAGCGCACGTAACACGGAGTTACTCCGCTCTCTCGGCGCTGACCATGCTGCGGACTACAACGTCGAAGACCCTCTCAAGCAAGGGGCCGATTATGACGTTGTCTTCGACACGCTCGGGGTTTCGTCCTTTGGCGCGGCCAAACCCGCGCTTGCTGAGAACGGGCGCTATCTGTGTCCGGTGCTTGGGTTGGCGCTTTTGCGCGACACGATCCTGACCGGGCTATTCTGGCACAAAAAGGCGATGTTTGCTGCTGCCGGTATGACGAAACCCGAAGTCCATCGAGAAGAGTTGTCGGAAGTTCTGACGCTCATGGCCGAGAACAAGTTTTCGCCGGTGATGGATCGCGTCTATTCACTTTCCGACCTGGTCGAAGCGCACGCTTACGTCGAAACGGGCCGCAAGCGCGGCAATGTCGTCGTTGTTTAGCGAGTTGGAAAGATGACAACGCCCCTCATCATACTCTGCCTGCGTTTCATACCCCTTCTTGTCGCGCGGGCAATCTGCGGCACAGGTAAAACGCGTTTAGGTAGTACCATCGGCATCGCCCTTGCCTTCGCTTTCTTTGGCGTCGGCCACTTTGTCGAGACCAAGGCAATGACCCGGATGATGCCACCGTTCATTCCCTTTGCCACGCCGCTCGTCCTGGCAACCGGACTGCTCGAACTTGGCGTTGCCGCCGGACTCATAAATCCTGCCAACCGTCGCCTGGCCGGACTTTTCGGCATCGGCGTCTTGGTCGCGTTCTTTCCAGTCAATGTTTATGCCGCGTTCAATCACACCGGCATGGGCGGGCATGTTCAGGGACCGATCTACCTCCTGATCCGCGCACCGCTTCAGTCGTTGCTGATCTGGTGGGCGCGGTTCTTCGTGGTTCACCCCGGAGACGCGGTACAGTCAAACATCTTCGGCATGATGCAAAATTTCCGGAAAGGACATTAAGATGCAGGAACATGACGTTCTCAACCTGATCAAACTGGCGGACACGGCAATAAATGCCGAAGACTTCGATACCCTCGTGGAGCTTTATGCTGACGACGCCGTTCTTGTGGTTCAGCCTGGCCAGATCGCGCGCGGCAAGTTCCAGATTCGGAAGGCCTTCAAGGCAATCGCCAAGCATTTCGGGAACACGCTGACCGTCACGCAAGGTAAAGCACAGGTGATCGAGGGTTGTGGTACGGCGCTGGTGATCATGGAAACGGTGCTCCACACCGGAGAGGCCAAGGAACCAATTGACCGCCGTGCCACCTACGTTTTCGTACAAGACGAAACACGTGGATGGCTCTGTACGGTCGACAACTCCTACGGTACCGATCTGCTCGACGAAGACTAACTTCGTTGTGGCGTGGCATCATCACGGAGACGTTTCCGGCGGTGCCGGTTGATCTGGCGCCGCCCTTTTTTGCTCCCAAGGCATACCGGCTGCATTGGCACCGCTCTTGTGAATCACGATCAATTTTGGAATTCCGTTGGTGGATAACGCTTTGGCAAGTAATCTGATGGCTGCCGGACGATTCCGTCGCTCAGACCGCATAAATCAAGAGTATTTCCTGCTTTGTCTACTGCTCGATAGAGGTACTTCCACTTCCCACGAACACGCAAATAGGTTTCGTCCATACGCCAAGATTTCAGTGTTAGGCGCTTTTTCGAACGGTCGCGTGCTGCGACCAACGGTGAATGTTTCGCCACCCAACTGTTCAAGGCAGTGTGGTCAACCCGCACATCGCGTAAAAAAACCGCATCCTTGGGGAAGTGACTGCCTTTCGAAAAGAACATGGTAGTACCTGTTTGTGATCTATCCAAAGGCAACAAACGCGGGACCCAGTGCTCTTTTCAAACCAAGTCCAAAATGTGCGACACAACCCACTAAAATAGACGAGCTAGCCTGGGTCTGAAAACGGATCGGGAGGTGTATTCAATCGAAGATGTCGCATGAAGGCCCGCGCGATTCTTGGAACCGGTTTTTGATCTGATACGACAAAGTGACCGCGATACCGCATCGGAGACTCAAATCGGACAAATGCCAAGTCGGGAGATCGATATTGGTACACTGGAAAGGGGTTGATAACGGCCAGTCCCAACCCTTCACGTGCCATGTCCGCAGCGGCAAAAGAGGTGGAGACTTCTGCAACTATTTTCGGCTCGGCGCGAACCTGATGAAGCAATCGGTCAAGTTGTCCGCGCCGTCCATGTCTATACGTTAGGGCGATCAACTCCTGTTCATGCAGGTCAACCGGTTTAAGTATTTTTCGCCCGGAAAGCGGATGCTCGGGTCGCATAACGCAAACTGCGGGAGACTCGCGAAATGGGATGAGTTTGATACCAGCCCGGCTTTGTTCGATCCCGGTTACCGCAAGATCGAAACGGTTCTCAAGTATACCAAGCGTAACCATATCCGAAGTTGTTACCTCCAGGTTAACGAAAAACTCCGGGTTTCCTCGAATGAAGCTTGCGATGAGGGAAACGATATATCTATGCGCATAGCTGGGCGGTGCGACGAGGCGCAGTGTCTCCTGCACAGTTTCACCCGGACCATCGATACGGTCCAATGCCTCGAATAAGGGATCCAGCCGCATATTGAGCCTCACGGCCTCTTGTGTGGGTCGCAATCGGCCCGCATCGCGCTCAAACAGCGTTCTGCCAAGTCGAGCTTCCAAGCTGCTGACGGACCGGCTTACTGCTGATTGAGACAAGCCAAGTTGTCGTGCTGCCGACGCGGTTGTTCCAGACTGCATGAGTGCGCGTAGTGCTTGATACTCTGGCAGCGAGTGCCAGTTGCGTGGTTTCTTCAATTGCACGACACCCACATGATTCCGACTAGCTCTATGAGTAAAACTCATCAATAATTTTTGCAATTATGATGATAGCGTCTGTTAGCGTGTATCGAAATGATACTAGATCGGATGATGCAAAGTTGAGCACATATCCTCTTATCTTCGATGGGCACAACGACGTATTATCGAAGCTTTTTTCGTCGGGTGGTTTGGCTGAAGCTGACCGCTTCGTAACCGGTCTCGAAGGTGCGATTGATCTTACTAAGTCCAAGGTAGGTGGATTTGGGGGAGGTTTCTTTGCCATCTGGGTTCCATCCCCCATGGACGTCGATGCCAAGATGGAAGAGATGGTTCAGCCCAGCTATGATCTGCCGCTTCCTGATCAGATCGATGCGGAAGACGCTTTGCCAGCGGCTATGAGCCAGATTGCCATTTTGCTTGAGCTGGAACGATTGGGTGCGTTGAAAGTGGTCCGCTCGGTTTCAGATATTCGGGCTTGTAAGGCACAGGGTCAGATGGCGGCCATATTCCATATCGAAGGTGCCGAAGCGATTGACGCCGATCTGCACTCACTCGACGTTTTCCATGCAGCTGGGTTACGTTCTCTCGGGCCGGTCTGGAGCAGGCCGAACATTTTTGGTCACGGGGTGCCGTTCAGATATCCATCGGGGCCGGATACTGGTCCAGGGCTGACAGATCACGGATTGCGGCTCGTGCAGCGCTGCAACGCGCTTGGCATCATGTTGGACTTATCCCATCTCAATGAAAAAGGGTTTTGGGACGTGGCGCGATATTCGGAAGCGCCGTTGGTTGCAACGCATTCAAATGCCCATTCCATCTGCCCACATGCGCGAAATCTAACCGATGACCAGCTACGCGCCATTGCGGAAAGCGACGGGATGGTGGGTCTTAATTTCGCCGCAGCGTTTCTGCGTGAAGACGGACGGATGTTGTCTGATGTGCCTTTGACGCAGGTGCTCGTGCACCTTGATCATCTGATCGGCGTATTGGGCGAAGATCGCGTCGGGCTTGGGTCGGACTATGATGGGGCAGTGGTGCCGGATGAGATAACAGATATCTCAATGCTGCCCAGATTGAGAGATGCCATGGAAAACCATGGATACGGCAAAGAGCTCGTCAAGAAGCTCTGCCACGAAAACTGGTTGCGTGTACTTGAAAAAACCTGGGGATCGTAACCGTTGTTGAGAGATCTGATGACAGAGAGGACAAAATGAACGCATTTAATAGATTGCTTACCGGTGCGGCGCTGGGACTGGCGCTCGCCGTGACCTCGACTTCGGCAATGGCGGAGACACCGCCGAACATGCTGGTGATTGCAAACCGTATCGACGACATCACGACGCTGGATCCTGCGGAGAGCTTTGAATTTGCCGGTTCGGATGTCAGCCGGAATGTTTACCAAAAGCTTGTGAATTTTGACCCGCTGGATCTTGATGCTGGATATCAGCCAGACGTCGCGGAAAGCTGGGATGTTTCAGAAGACGGCAAGTCGATTACCTTCAAGATCAGGGAAGGGCTGACCTTTCACTCCGGTAATCCGGTAACTGCGGAAGATGTTCAGTTTTCTCTGCGCCGCGCGATCATTTTGAATAAAACGCCGGCCTTTATCCTGACCCAGTTTGGCTTCACACCGGAAAACGTCGAACAAACAATAGTCGCAGATGGTAACACTCTGACGATCACGACAGACAAGCCCTACGCAACATCCTTCGTTCTGAACTGTCTGACCGCGACCATCGGTGGCATCGTCGACAAAAAGACGGTAATGGAACACGACAAGGATGGCGATCTGGGCAATGAATGGCTCAAAACCAATACGGCGGGCTCAGGTGCTTACAGCCTGGTGAGCTGGAAGCCCAATGAAAGTGTAACCCTGAAGTCTAACCCTGATTTCTATTTGGGTGCCCCGGCAATGGAGCGTGTAGTTGTTCGTCACGTTCAGGAAAGCGCCAGCCAGCGCTTGCTGTTGGAGCGCGGTGACATCGACGTTGCCCGCAACCTGAACCCCGAAGACGTTGCAGGGGTGTCATCGGTTGCAGGTGTCAAGATTTCGGATGAGCTGAAGGGCCGTCTGATGTATGTTTCGCTGAACCAGAAGCATCCCGAGCTCAGCAAACCTCAGGTACGTCAGGCGTTCAAATACCTGATCGACTATGAAGGGATGCGCGACAGCTTCCTGAAAGGTCAGTACACAATTCATCAGAATTTCCTGCCACAAACTTATCTCGGCGCATCTGATGAGAACCCGTTCAGCTTTGATGTCGAAAAAGCAAAGGCACTGCTGGATGAAGCCGGTGTTAGCGGACTTGAGATCGAAGTAGGTGTGCGAGAGGCGCAGGAACGGATTGAAATCGCCCAGTCCATGCAGAATGCACTCGCTCAGGTAGGTATCACCATGAACATCACCGTTGGTACCGCGAAGCAAATCCTGGCGCGGTACCGTGCGCGGGAACTGGACGTCTATCTTGGTGCATGGGGACCCGATTATCCTGATCCGCAAACCAACGCGGGGACGTTTGCCTATAATCCAGACAATTCAGATGCGGCCAACGCAACTGGGCTGTTGGCATGGCGAAATTCCTGGGACACCGGCGGCCTGACAGAGAAAACGGCCGCAGCCGTTGTTGAGAACGACACCGTGAAACGGGCTGACATGTACAAAGAAATCCAGGCTGAGTTCCGTGAAACCTCACCCTTTGTCATTATGTTCCAGCAGATTGAACAATCGGCGCTGCGTGAAAATGTAACTAACTTCTCGACCGGCCAGGCGATCACGTCGGCATCATACTGGCAGGTGACCAAGTAAATGGCACTGGCCGAAAGACCAACTGAGGGGCGCCGCGCGGCGCCTCTTATCCATTGGATCAAGAGCATCCTTAAAACTGTTGGCACCATTGCTATTACAATGCTGGGCCTGCTGTTCGTGACCTTCATCATCGGTCGCGTCATGCCGATCGACCCGGTGCTGGCGATCGTTGGCGAGCGGGCCTCGCAATCGACGTATGACGCGGTCTATCAACAGCTTGGTCTCGACAAGCCGTTGTTGGTGCAGTTCGGATACTATCTTTGGGATGTCCTGCATGGCGATTTTGGCAACTCTCTGCTGAATGCCCGCCCGGTGTCCGAGGATATTGCCCGCGTATTTCCGGCTACGCTGGAATTGGCAACCCTGGGTGTTTTGATCGGCATCTTTATGGGTGTTCCGCTGGGTGTGATCGCCGCTGTCAAGCGCGGATCGTGGATCGACCAGATTGCACGTGTGGTCGCGCTTGTTGGTTATTCGATGCCAATATTCTGGTTGGGGCTTATGGGTCTGCTGGTCTTCTACGGGATACTTGGCTGGGTTGGCGGTCCAGGTCGGCTGGACATTTTCTATGAAGATATAGTTCCTGCGCGAACAGGACTGATCCTTGTAGACAGCGCCATAGCTCAAGATTGGGATGTCTTCCGAAATGCTTTGTCCCATATCATCCTGCCAGCCGCGCTGCTGGGGTATTACTCGCTGGCCTACATCAGCCGGATGACGCGATCCTTCATGCTGGAACAGTTGTCGGCGGAATATGTTATTACCGCTCGCGTCAAAGGCCTGTCAGAGCGGCAGGTTATCTGGCGCCACGCCTTCAAGAATATCCGAGTACAGCTTATTACAGTCATCGCGTTGAGTTATGCTAATCTGCTTGAAGGTTCTGTTCTGACCGAGATCATCTTTAGCTGGCCGGGGATCGGCAGCTATATCACGACCGCTCTGCTAAGCGCTGACATGAATGCCGTTCTCGGAGGAACAGTGGTGGTTGGTCTGATCTTTATCTGCCTGAACATATTCTCGGACCTTCTTTACCGTTTCTTTGATCCGAGGTCGAAATGAGCGACATGACTTTGCGTCAGTGGCTGCTGACCGACGAACCCACATCCCGCCGGCATGCCAGATTGGCCAGCTTGTACAAAGGCTGGCTGACCTTGCGGTCGAACTCGATGGCTATGGTTGGTTTGGCAATCCTTGTGGTGCTCGTTTTCGCTGCCGTCTTTGCGCCTATCCTCGCGCCATATGATCCGTTTGTTCAGAATCTGTCCAGCCGATTGCTTCCCATCGGCGCCGAAGGACACTTGCTTGGAACCGACAGCTTGGGGCGGGATATTCTGTCCCGTCTGATCTATGGGGCGCGAATTACGCTATACATCGTGGCGCTGGTGGCGCTCATTGCCCCGGTCGCGGGTCTTTTGGTCGGGACTGTCGCCGGATATGCGGGTGGATGGGCAGATGTGATCCTCATGCGGATAACCGACATCTTCCTCGCCTTCCCGCGACTTGTTTTGGCATTGGCTTTTGTAGCTGCGCTCGGGGCAGGGATCGAAAACGCGGTGCTGGCAATTTCGCTCACGGCATGGCCGCCTTATGCACGCATGGCGCGGGCAGAAACGCTTACGATCCGATCGACCGACTATATCAACGCGGTACGCCTTCAGGGTGCCGGGCCGCTGCGGATCATTACTCGACATATCTGGCCGCTTTGTATCTCGTCACTGATAGTACGTGTTACGCTCGACATGGCGGGGATCATTCTGGCCGCAGCCGGTCTTGGCTTTCTTGGCTTGGGGGCACAACCGCCAAGTCCGGAATGGGGCGCGATGATTTCAGAAGGCCGCAGGTTCATCCTTGATCACTGGTGGGTCGCGACTGTACCGGGGCTTGCGATCTTCACGGTCTCACTCGCCTTCAACCTGTTGGGCGATGGGCTGAGGGACGCGCTCGACCCGAAGGATGGTGGACAATGAGTCTTTTGGATATCGAAGACCTTTGGGTTCGGTTCCCGACCCGGCAGGGTGTGTTTGATGCTGTGCGCGGTGTCTCTTTTTCGCTGGGGCGAGAACGTTTGGGTATCGTCGGCGAAAGTGGTTCCGGTAAGTCGATGACGGGCCGGGCCATTCTGCGCCTGATCCGCAAACCGGGTATCGTCGAGGCTGATCACATCAATCTGGAAAGCCAAGACCTGCTGAAACTCAGCGAACGCAAAATGCGCGAGGTGCGTGGCAAAAAGATTTCCATGGTCATGCAGGATCCGAAGTTCTCACTGAACCCAGTAGTTACTGTTGGAGAGCAGCTCATGGAGGCCTACCTTCAGCATAATTCCGGTTCAAAGGCACGCGCCAAAAAGATGGCGATCGAGATGCTGGAGAGTGTTTCGATCCGTGATCCCGAGCGTGTGATGCGGGCTTATCCGCATGAGGTTTCAGGTGGGATGGGGCAGCGTATCATGATTGCCATGATGCTAATTCCCAATCCCAAGATACTGATCGCTGATGAACCCACTTCGGCACTGGATGTCAGCGTTCAGCGGCAAGTACTGAACATTATGGACGGCCTGGTCAAGGAACGGGGAATGGGTTTGATTTTCATCAGCCATGACTTGAATCTGGTGTCCGAATTCTGCGACCGCGTCCTGATCATGTATTCCGGGCGGATTGTCGAAGTTTGCGAAGCTGACAAGCTGCACAAGGCCCGGCATCCCTATACCAGAGGGCTGCTGAATTCACTCCCGCGGCTTGATGACAAACGCTCACACCTGAGTGTGCTGGCCCGCGATCCGGCCTGGTCCGAAGCGCCAAGCGTGAGGGGTTGAAATGATTGCACTGGAAATCAGGGACTTGAATGTCTGGTTCGGTCACGCGCACGAACGCGTAGATGCAGTAAGAGGCGCGAGTCTTGAGGTAATACAGGGCGAGAGTTTTGGTCTTGTGGGTGAGAGTGGTTCCGGAAAGTCGACTATTCTACGTGCAATAACGGGGCTTGCACCGCATTGGTCGGGTACTATCAACGTTGAAGGTCAGCCACTTTCCGGATCAAGACGGGACCGATCGTTTTTTCGAACCGTTCAGATGGTGTTTCAGGATCCATACGCTTCACTACATCCGAGGCACACGGTTGATCAGGTTCTCAGCGAAACAATTCACCTGCATGGATTGGATAATATCGACAAACGTGTAGCCGGGGTTTTGGACGATGTTGGGCTTGGGCAGCGTTTTCGGTACCGCTTTCCGCATCAACTCTCTGGTGGCCAACGACAACGTGTCGCGATTGCACGGGCCTTGGCCGGTGAGCCGGACATCTTGCTATTGGACGAACCCACTTCTGCTTTGGATGTCAGCGTTCAGGCTGAGGTGCTCAATCTGCTGACTGATCTGCGCAAACAGCGCGGGCTGACTTATCTAATGGTTTCCCATGATCTTCCAGTTATCGCGCATATGTGCAAAAAACTGGCAGTTATGCGTAATGGTGAGATTGTTGAGGTAATGTCCTCGGAAACTCTGCGCACGGGTCGTCCCAACCACGAGTACTCTAAGCAATTGCTTACTGCGTCGGTTGCCCCGCACCAGTAAAACCGTTCGCGACTACAGGTACGCCATCTCCGGATTTTACACCGACGCGTGGACCCCTTTTGCTCCGGGATTGACACGATTTGCAGGTGCAGATGCGCGGTTATGTCTGGTGGCTGGGTGCCGCGACGCTGGGCTTGATCGGGCTGTTCAGCCTGCTGACACCGTTCCAGGATCCGACCTGCTTCGAACGTTGGTTTAACTTGCCTGGGAGCCTGGTCTCGATGGCCGTTTCGCTGGTCATGCTGGCGTTGACCTGGGTGTTCTTTACGATCCTGAATGATCAGAAGGATCTGCAGCTCTTCCTTTCGGCGCTTGGGTTCTTTGTCGTCAGCTTCGTCGGCATCCGCATCAGTTTCTATCCGATGATAGTTCCGCCGTCGCTCAGCATCTAGCAGGCCGCTGCCCAGGACGAAAGCCTTGCTTTCGCACTGGTCGGAACCCTGATCCTGGTTGCGTTCATTCTGACCTACACGGGTTATGCCTATTGGGTGTTCCGCGGTCTTGTGGTTCGCAAGCGTGGTGGGGCGAGCTGCCGTCGCATTTGCCATCCCCCTGGTCATCTGAATGTAAGCCCCGCGTAGGAGCAGAGCCGTAGTGTATTGGTCTCTTTCTGCAGTCCTGCATCGCCGAGAAGATTCTCCGGGATATTGCCAAATTGTTGACCGGGATTGATCTGGGTGTGTCAGCGTCATTGGTATTCCACCTCATATGCCTCGACTGTAAGGAGTCCGCTACCTTCGTGACACCATTGCGCGCGCGGTACGGGCGTACCACCGATTAGCGTCGAGCACGGCTGATGCCGAACACCAGCTGGCGGTGTCGGGCGTCATTGTCAGCCGGGAAGCGATCCGACTGTGGGTCAATCGCCTTGGACGACATTTTCTAGGTTGCGTCCGCCGGGATAGAACGGATCGCCATTTCCATCGAGGTGGCCCTTAAAGAGTTTTGCGAGAGAACCCTGTTCCGGATACAATACGTGTCACCTGGCGAGGGATTGTATGCGCTATTTATTATTGCAAGTATTGGCGATTGTTGCTTTTGCAGACGCGCTGCGCGCGGAAAAGAGCGATTATATCGAACTTGCACAGAAAGGATGGGGGTATGAGCTTCGGTCCACGATGCTGGGGCGCGATATGGCGATTCCAGTTCACATCAATGGCCGCGATCTGGTTGGTGCAGCCTTGTGCCTGGTCGGCGAACAACCGCATCCGCAAACGCTGGTCGTTCTTGATACTTTTCGAGAGTTGCTGAAACACAGCTTCGGCCACCCGACACCCATGCGGTACGCTGGCCCGTCTGCGCGGGATTGTGGAACCGGTCGAACCGTGGTTTTGCGATTGTATTCCGGGTTCCCTCCCAACCGGGACCTTTCAGCAGATATCGACTGGCTCAGTGAACTCCACCAGCTTGGACTGCCTGCGGGTCGAAACTATGTGGTGACATCACCGGCGATGGCGCAGACCTTTTTTGGCCATCGGGGGCAGGGGACCCATATCGTGGTCAAACAACCGGCCCATGATCGCCCCGGCAAGCTTGAAAGGGACTTTCACAAATCGATTCTGCTGGAAGAGCTGTTTCAGTCCTTCACCTTTGGCATGGACATCCTGCTATATGACAAGTCGTCAGGGTTTTTGTCCAAACTGCAGGAAACGCCGGTAAACTTGCAGCGTCTGCCTTGGAGTTCGCACGACTTTATGCGCGCATTGTTGGCTTCGAACCCAAGCGGTCTTTGTGCCTTTGACATCTTCATGATGCACGCAGTCGCGCAATCCCCGGTGGATCAAACCATAGACCCCGGCTTTATCGAATACATTGATACCCAATATGATCGCCTATGGGCGCAGACGGATGAAACCCTGGCCAATCCCAGATTTGCAGCTCTTTTAGACGAAGGCTGCACCAAGTCTGTTCGTGTGCCCAGGTAATACCATCTGGTGTGTTTCGCTGAACAGGTGACTCCGAGTAGCCTGAATGCAGGCAATGCGCCCTGAGAGTCTATGGGAGGACATATGGATACGAGGCCTGAAAACCCGCCACGCGCCATAGCGGGATTGTCGGGGTATCTGTCGCAGGGGCTTGTTGGTCACGAGCATCTGGTTGAATCCCTTCTAATCGCCCTGCTAGAAGGTGGTCATCTTCTGGTAGAAGGGCCGCCCGGGCTGGCGAAAACACGCGCGGTCAAATGGTTGTCGAACGCCGTCGAGGGCGGCTTTGCCCGCATTCAATGTACGCCGGACCTGATGCCGTCTGATCTGACCGGAACACCAGTGTACCAGCCCCAGGAAGGCCGCTTTGAATTTGTTCCGGGGCCTGTGTTTCACACATTGGTGCTGGTTGACGAGATCAACCGCGCGCCGCCCAAGGTGCAGTCCGCTTTGCTCGAATCCATGGCAGAACACCAGGTTACGGTTGGAAATGAAACATATGCCCTGCCGGATCCCTTTCTGGTCGTGGCGACCCAGAACCCCATTGACCACGACGGAACCTTTCCCTTGCCTGAGGCGCAGTTGGACAGGTTTCTGCTGCATGTCGTTTTGACTTTGCCGGATTTGGAAACGGAACGTGAGATCCTCGATCTGGTCATCGCTGAAACACGGAATGGGCCTCCAGTCGCGCAGCAGATGACGCTTGATGAGCTGAAGATTGCCCGTACCCAAGCGCAATCGGTTCACGTTGCGCCAGAGTTGCGGGATTATATCGTACGACTTGTGCTCGCGACGCGTGAAGGTCCGTTTGCCGAATTTATTGAACATGCAGTCTCGCCCCGCGGGTCGTTGGCCCTGGCCTCGGCATCGCGCGCACGCGCCTATCTGCGAGGCCGGGATTTCGCCCTGCCTGAAGATGTAGCCGCCGTCGCGCCCGATGCGCTGGCCCATCGCATGGTGCTGACCTGGAGAGCCGTTGCGGATGGCAAAAAGCCACGCGAATTGGTGGCCGACATTCTAAATGCTGTCGAGCCGCTGTGACGGGGGTACTGGCACATGCGGGGGTTCGCCTGACAACTGAGGCTTTGATTGCATTGCGGCACATCGCATTGACCGACCACAGCAACCCAACAATGACGGCCCTGCCCGGAGGATTTCTGACCCGAAAGCGCGGGCAGGGCGTCGAGGTTGCAGATGTACGTGAATATGTAGACGGGGATGACATTCGTCATTTGGATCGCGGAACAACCGCCCGCACAGGGCGTATGCATATCCGGCAGTTTCAGGAGGAACAGGATCGCGTCGCCCTGTTGGTTGCTGATTTTCGATCGCCGATGTTCTGGGGCCTCCAACGGGCTTTTCTTTCGGTGGCAGCCGCCGAAGCTCTGACCTTGATCGGGTGGTTCATGGTTGAAAGCGGCGGGCGTGTTGGTCTGTTGGCGCTCACCACCGGCACACCCGTTATTGTTCCCTTGCGCGGAAAAACGCGCGGGATGCTGGACGTGATCGGAGGTCTGGTTCAGGCCCACGCGCGCAGTCTGACCGCGCTGCAAAAGGGTGAAGATGAAGGCTGGACGCTGGAACAGGCGCTTGCCGGCGCTGATCGCCTGACCCCGACGGGGGCCGAGATTATCATCGCGTCTGGCTTCGATCAGCAGGGAGACGGCTTTTCAGACGTGCTGGACCGGCTCAGTCATCGCCGCAACCCAAGACTGCTGCTTGTGACCGAAAGCAAAGCGCACGAGATGCCAAAAGGCTGGTATCCGATCCGCCTTTCAGATGGGCAGCAAAAGCGGGTTTATCTGGCCCAGGCAGAGCCTTCCGGTGAATTTGTGTTTCAGAAGGTCGCAACACATTCTGCGCTTGTCTTGAATGCCAGTGACCCGGTCGAACAAACCTCTCGTCGCATTTCGTCGGTCTTCGCGACAAGGTATGTGGCATGAGTGAGAAAGCCCTTTCTGAAGCCACAATGCTGGCCAGCCTGCGGGACATCCATTTGCCCGCGGAGGCTGCAGGCGGGGTGTTTGCCGAATACGCGGCTGTCGTTGGTATCGCGGCGCTGGCCTCAGTTGGCTGTGTCGCCATCTTGCGGTTTCTGAGCATCAAGACCGCAGCAAACATGCAGATGGGTCCATCTGATCAGACTGCTGAACGACCGGGTTGGTCTGTGGATCGCCGTAGAGTGGCTCTTTTGCACAGACTGCGAGTTGAGAATCCGAAGCGATATGAAGAGTTGACTGGCGGTCTTTATCAACCTGGCGGCGGTCCGGATCTGGAGACCCTGCAAGAGGAGGTCGCGGGTCGTGTTTGAACTTGCTGATCCCTGGGTCCTGCTCGCGCTGCCATTACCTTTTGTCATCGTGCGTTTGGTCAAACCTCGGCCGGTTTTCGAGCGGGGGTTCCCAGTCCCTGACCGCATAGGCGGTATGCTTATGGCGGCCAGTCCACAGAATAAGGCCGAGACCCGGTTTTTGGCGGACCACCTCATATTGTGGATCATTTGGGCGCTCACGATTTTTGCCTTGTCCGGTCCGCGCGAACTTCAACCTGTTAGCGCTTTGAAAGTGTCCGGACGGGACCTTGCGATTGTTTTGGATCTTTCGGGATCAATGGTGCGGGATGATTTTCATCTCGACGGGCGCCAGATCACCCGTTTGGAGGCGGTGACACGCGTTGGATCCGAGTTCGCCAGACGTCGCGCCGGCGACCGTGTGGCTTTGATTGTTTTCGGGTCCGAAGCCTATTTCGCCACGCCTTTCACATTTGATACCGAGGCTGTTGCACGACGGATCGAAGAGGCCACGATTGGTATCTCGGGCCGTGCGACAAACATCTCCGATGGTCTGGGCCTCGCCTTGAAGCGTCTGGCCAACAGCCAGGCGGCTTCGCGGGTCGTTATTCTGTTGTCGGATGGGGTGAACAACGCGGGTGCAACGAACCCCAGTGGCGTGGCCGAACTGGCGGCTGAGATGGGGGTGCGGGTCCATACAATTGCGCTCGGCCCGAAAGACCTGCAAAGCGCCGAACTCGGTGAACGCGGTGTAGTCGATGCAGTCACGCTGCGTGCTATTGCCGAAGTTTCGAGCGGCGAGGCGTTTCGCGTCAAGACCGCCGATGATCTTATTGAAGTGACACAGGCACTGGATCGGTTGGAGGCGACGGATAGCACGGGCCTTACGGCCGAGGTCCACAGATCTTTTTGGACCTGGCCCGCAGCAATGGCGGCAGCACTTGCCCTGTTGGCGGCGTGGAGGCAAGCGTGATGATTGAGCTGGATGTCACTCTGCTTAGGCCGGTCTGGGGGCTTTTGTTGGTGGTCGTGTGCGGGGCCGGGTGGTGGTTGCTTTCCCGCGCCGGGGGGTTCGGAGCGTGGGACAAGGTCACCGACCCGCAGCTTGTCCAAGCGATGGCTGCGATTGGCCGGATCGAAGGCGGCTCCTTTCCGCTCACAACGGCCGTCTTATTGCTGACCACCGGGATCATTGCAATTGCTCTGACCGGCCCGGCAATCGAACGGCGCGACGCGCAAACCTATCGCAATCTGGATGGCGTATTGTTCCTTGTGGATGCATCAGAAAGCGTGGCTGATGACGACCGCTGGCCACAAATGCTAAGCTTGGGACGCTTGGGTGTCAGTGCGCTTGGGTCCCGGCCCGGCGGCATCATCGTATACGCGGGCGATGCCTATGTCGCCACGGATATGACGACCGATCACCGCCAATTGGGTCAAACACTCTCGCTCATCGATGGGCAGACCGTTCCGGACAAGGGATCGCGACCGGAACGCGCACTGGCATTGGCGGATCAGCGGATGGAGGAGGCGGACATCCTGGCCGGGGACGTGGTCATATTCACTGACGGGGACGGGCTTGGATCATCTTCTTTGCAGCAGGTCGCATCTCTTGCCTCACGAGGGGCACGTGTGTCTTTGGTTTCAGTTCACTCACCGACTGCACAAATTCAAACCCACGCCACTGTCGGCGGCGGAGCTGTCTTCACATTGAACCAGTCAGATGATCTGGCCATCTGGTTGGCAGATGATGCCGCAACCCGCTTGAAACGGGCGGACTATCCGGTGCTATTCTGGCACGATCTGGGACGGTACCTGTTGTTTTTCGCACTGCTCCCCCTGCTGTTTTTGTTTTGGAGGGCAGGGGCATGAGATGGTTCGCGATTGCGGGTGCCGCATGTATTGTCGTTGCCTTTGCGCTGGGCGGCGCTGCCCCCTTTGGCCGCATTGCATTGGCGATTGGTCTGTACCCAATGGCTGCAAATCTGTTTTCCGACCCTGACTGGCAGGGGATTGCCTTCTACCGAGCCGGAACTTTCGACAAAGCTGCCAGTGCTTTTGAAAGCGCTGGAAACCAGTATAATCTTGGCAATGCTTACGCCAGGAACGGCCAGCTGGCCGCTGCGCTGGAAGCCTATGATCAGGCCATAGCCAAGGGAAATCCGGATGCTCGGGCGAATTTCGATCTGCTGGCCGCCTTTTACGCGGGGCAGCAGATCGACCCCGAGGCTTTGGGCCTTTTCCCCGAACGCAAATCCGGCTCCAAGGCCGACAGTTTTGTCGCGCGCGGGAATGCGCGGGCGGCGGGAACCGGCAGTGAGGTCACGAACTCGAACACGATGCTGGGATTGGCAGAATTGGACAGTCGTGGACGACTGGGCGTACGGCGCATTTTTGACGACAAGTTCATGGTGGCCGACCAGCGCTGGCTCAATCAGCTTTCCGATGTTCCGGGTGAGTTCATGGCGGCGCGGATCGCGCAGGAACACAAGCGCAGGTTAAAGCTGGGCCTGTCCCCTCCTGAAGCGGAGAGCCCGGAATGAAGTGGTTGGTTTTAATTCTCGTCGCACTTCCTGTTCAGGTTTTGGCACAGTCCAAAACAGTGCTGCCGTCCGAGGCGTCGATAGAGGTTACCATTGCAGACGACGCCCCCGTTCCGTTCACCCGCGAGATGGTGCTGTTGACGATCCGGGGTGTCTACCGTCGGCACATCACGCGCGAAGAACTGATCCAGCCCCGCTTTGATGGGTTCAGCTGGGCACAGCTGGGGCCGGACAGTTGGTCGGAAGAAAGGATCAATGGTCGGAAATACAAAGTGTTTACCCGACGTATGGCGATCTATCCTGTCGAGGCAGGCAAGCTTTCAATTGGTCCGTTTGTGCACAGGTTGACCCTGACAGACGAAAATGACGACTGGTTCGAACATGAGATTCAATCAGATCCGCTGACCATTCAGGTGGCGAAAGCCCCGGCCACGCAGGATTGGTGGTTTCCGGTTCGCAAGTTGCAGATTTCGGATCAGTGGTCGAATGCGCCGGATCAACTTGCACCGGGTGAGGGTGTCTTGCGCGTCATTCGACTTGAAGCCTTGGGTGCGACACCCGAGATGCTTCCGCCAATGCCTGAGTTGACATCGCCGTCAGCCCTGATCTTCGCGCATCCTGAGAAACGGCTTGTCGAACTGACCCCGGAAGGGCCGGTCACCTATGCGTTTTGGCGCTGGACCATACGCCCTTCAAACGACACGTCTGGCATCGTTGAGCCCCTTCAATTCAGTTACTTTGACACTGTGGCCCGCGAAACCCGAGAGGTCACCATCTCGCCGCAACGCATTGCCTACGGCACGGTTACCCAAGAGGAAGGCCCCGACAGATCGGAGAAAGATGTCGCACAAGCAAAGCTGTTGGGTGGGCCTGGCGCCGCAATCGCCAGTGTTGTTTTTCTGGCCGGTTTGGTATTGGGCATGTCCGGTCACAAGGTGGCCGCTTCAAGGGCACTGCAACGCTTTGGTATTTTCGATCCACTGGTTCGTGATTTGCAGAGCTGTGCCAAGACCGGTCGTGCAGACGGATTGCGACAAGCTGCTTCTGCCATCTTGCACCGCGACAGACTCTCATCCAGACGCCTTAAACAAATGCAGGACTTTGACAGGCAGTATTTTGATCCCAAGGCCGCAGCGCCTGATTTGAAGGAGTTTGCCAGAAGTTTCCTCAAGAATTAGGTCATCTGAGTCATCAAGCTTTTGTTATCTATGGTATCTTTCGCTTGTATCAAAACGAAACAGTTGAACTGATCCGGAAATGCTGTACTTTTCCCTTTGGAGGAGAAGCAATGCAGATTGCGGGATGCCCTAAACCGGTGGACCAGGTGTCCAGTGTGCTGATAGTGGATGATCATCCGCTGTTCAGTGACGCGCTGGCCGCGGCATTGAAGCTGAGCTTCGAGAACTGCCGAATTGAAAAAGCCGATACGCTGAAGCAGACACTTGAGATACTTGGCGCAGGCTTCAAGCCTGATCTGATCATGTTCGATCTGAAATTGCCGGACGTGACGGGTATCTCGGGTTTTCAGCAGCTCCGGCAGCGCTGTCCGAATGCGCCGGTTCTGGTAATATCGTCCCTGGCATCCGGAGAGCTGGTGCGATCGTTGCTGGACCACGGTGCGATGGGATTTCTGCCAAAAGATACGCCGGCGCAAACCCTGAAACACGCCATTCAGGAGATCACCTCTGGACGGAGATACGTGCCCACCGAATACAACCGGGTCGAAGAGCTGAAGCAATCCGAAAGCACCGTTTATCAGTCCAGCCCCGAGCTTTCATCATTGACGCCGCAGCAGGTCAAAATTCTCAAGCTTATCTGCGTGGGCCAATCCAACAAGCAGATTGCATATGAGCTGTCGCTGGCCGAGGCGACGGTCAAGGCGCATATCACCGCTTTGCTGCGCCGCCTTGGGGTGCGCAATCGGACCCAGGCCGCTGTTCTGGTTGATTCAGTTGTCGCCCGACAGTCGCGACATGAGCCGGAGGTTAAATCCTTTCTTCAACACTAGGGGGCGCGCATGCGGGATCTGGAGCATGAACCGAATTTCATTGCGATTGGCCGTTCCGTTGACTTGGACCCGACGACCGCTGTTGAAGAAGCCTGCGCGGAAATCGATTGCCTGCTGTCTTGCTTTGTCCTGGCCTTTATTCCCAGCACTCTTGATCCAGTCGAAGTGTCGCGTTGCCTGAACAGGAAACTCGCGGGTGTTCCTGTTTTCGGCTGCACCACGGCAGGACAAATCACGCGGTCGGGTTATGAATCGCATGCGCTTTTGCTGCTGGCCTTTCCGAAGTCCAACTTTCGATGCTCGTCCATTTTGTTCGAATCGCTCAGACCGCTCAATTCAACGGAAACCGCTGCCACAGCGCAGCGACTGGCCGAAAGATTCCGCCATACGGCGGGGTGGAACAGGCTGGCGCTGGTTTTTACGGATGGATTGTCTAAGCAGGAAGACTTGTTGGTCTCAACGCTGGAAACCGTACTGGATGGATTGCCGATATTTGGCGGTTCTGCCGGGGATGGCCTTCAATATGAAGAGACGTTCGTTTTTCACGGTGGCAAGGCGCACAACAATGCTGCCGTCCTGTTGTTGATTGAAACCAACCTTGGTTTTCAGGGCATAGGTTTTGATCATTTCCTGCCCATCGGATCAGAGATCATCATCACCGACGCCAACCCGGAAGAACGCGTGGTTTATGAGATAAACGGGGCACCGGCGGCGCAGGAATATGCCCGATTGGTTGGGTGCGCTGCCGAGGATCTTTCGCCACTGGTATTTGCAGAAAACCCTCTGCTTCTCAGGCAAAACCTCAACTACTATGTACGTGCCATTCGTGAACCGATGGAGGGGGGGTCCCTATCCTTTCTCGCGGCGATTGATGACGGTCTGATCATGACACTGGGGCGTGGGAAGGAGATCATTGAAACGCTCAAAGCTGGGCTGAATGTGCGCGACAACACCGGAACCGCCCCGGATTTCATTCTTGGGTTCGACTGTATTCTGCGAAAACTGGAAATCGAACAGAAACAGTTGAGCAAACAGGTTTCGGATGTTTTGCAATCTCACCGGGTGGTTGGCTTCAATACCTACGGAGAACAGCAATCCGGCGTGCATATGAACCAGACCTTTGTGGGGGTCGCTTTCTTTGAGCCCGAGAAGCGAGACCTGAGCTGACCATGCTGAATCCAGACGACCCGCCAGAGATTCAGATATCCAAACAGGCCAAGATCATCGATGCGTTGATGCGGCGTGCCAACCGCCAGAAAGATGTGGGTCCGTCCGCCTTTCTGGCGTTTCAGTCGGCGATAGAGTTGCAGCAGCAAGTGATGGAGCAGAGCCGCGATCTGGAGCGCGCGACCACCGAACTTGAAAGCGCCAGGTACGAACGCGAACAAACCCGCAAGAGCCTCGTCAAGGCCTTGTCTTCCATGGAAGAAGGGTTCGCGCTGTTCACAGATGGTGAATTGAACCTGTGTAACGATCTGTTTCAGGCGATCTTCCCGGACATGTCTGACGTTGTCGGACCCGGCCTCAGCCTGGGTCGGTTTTTTCTGTTGGTGCAGAACAGCCCCGATTTCGTATCGTCCGACCATGGAATATCGAAAATGTTGGATACGCTTGAGCGCAATTGCCATACCGGGATGGTGTCCAGCGACGTGATCGAATTGCGTGGTGACCGTTGGTATCAACTCAGCGCACAATACACGTCGCCGCAGAATGTGGTCATTCTGCTAACCGATATCACATCCGTTGTTCGCAGGAACCGCGATGAAAAAGAAACCCTGATTGACCGGCAGGAAGACTACCTTCAGGCGGTTTTCCAAAACATGAGCTCTGGCGTTTGTACATTTTCATCAGATACCAAGATCATGATGCACAATGCGCGGTTCCGGGAAATACTGAACCTGCCGCTATCCGTCTTACAGGGAAACATACCTGTTCAAACGCTTCTGGATCTTATGCGGACGCGCGGGCTGATCAAGGCCGATGATGAACTCAGGATCGACAAGTGGCAACACGAGCTCAAAAGCCGCGGCTGGTTGCGCAAACGTGTGCGCGATGGATCAGACCGCGTATTGGACATTCAGGTCAACCAACTGCCGGATGGTGGTTTTCTGGTCGAATTGAAAGACGTGACGTTTGAAGCACGTGCGACCGAAACCCTGGAAAACCGGGTTATGGAACGCACGGCAGAGTTGACGCATGCCAACGCCAAGCTGGTTCAGGAATACGAAGAAAAAGCGCGGGTGGAAGAGGCGCTGCGGATCGCAAAGGAACGAGCCGAAGCTGCGGTCTCTTCCAAGACACGATTTCTTGCGGCGGCCAGCCACGACCTGCTTCAGCCGATCAATGCCGCAAAACTCATGATCTCGACCCTGCTGGAGATCACGCGTGAGACCGAGCTTCATGAGATGATGGAGCGGTTAGAGGGTGCCTTTGGATCTGCTGAACAACTGTTGCACTCATTGCTGGATATATCGCGGCTTGAAACTACCGATCCGGACACGGTCTCACCCACAGAAGTTAGTCTCGCTACGATAATTGCAGGGATACAGGGCGACCAAACGCTTGTCGCCGAGAACAAGAACGTGAGGCTTGATGTGGTTCCGTGTTCGGAAATCGTAAAATCCGATCCGGTCTACCTGTTGCGCTCGATCCAGAATCTGGTCGTGAACGCCATCCAGTACACCGAACCCGGAGGTCGGGTTCTGGTGGGGTGTCGCAGGCGTGGCGACAAGGTCATTTTGCAAGTCTGGGATACAGGTATCGGGATTGCACGCAAGGACCAGGAACGCGTGTTCGAGGAATTCACGCGGGCCGAAAACGTGCCATTGGGTTCCGGCATGGGATTGGGTTTGTCTGTAGTAGACCGCGCCTGCCGACTTTTGGGCCACAAGCTTTCGCTTCGATCCAAACCCCGCATTGGTTCGGTGTTCAGCATAGAAATGGACAGGGTAGAAACAGAGAAAAGCGCCGTCGAACCGTTGGACCTTCTGGCCAATACGGGCGATGTGCCGTTGGATTTCATCATTCTGGTGATCGAAAACGACCGTGATGTTTTGTTTGGGACAACGCAGTGGCTGGAACAAAACGGTGCCAGTGTTCTGCCGGCCCGGTCGCCGAAGGAAGCGATGCAATTCATAAAAGACATTGGAATGCCGCCGGATATCATTCTGGCCGACTACCAATTGGATGATGGGGAAACCGGCGTTAATGCAATTCACCGGATCCGAGAGATGACGCAGGCCCAAGTTCCGGCAATTCTGATCACCGCTAATCGCAGTGAAGCGTTACGCAAAGACGGATTGCGGCATGAGATTTCGGTTATGGCGAAACCAGTCAAACTGCCGCGGCTCCGGTCTTTGATCATCTGGAAAATTCAGAATGCTTTGCACACGCAAACGCTCAATACCGACAAAAGTCGGCGGTGACATGGGGCGATTAGCCCATACTCTCATCGCGGGGAGGACAAAATCATGAGAAGGCTTCTTTGCGGAATTGCCGTTTTGGTTTTGAGTTTGATTTCGGTTTCCGCGGCATCGGTTGATGCCGAGCAAGCCTATGATTTGCTGTTCCAAGATGGCGTTCTGGACACTATCTCGCGTGACAAGGAACTCATTTATCAGCGTACCGTCACAAACCAGATAAGACCGGATACGGCTGAACGTGATACCGGTGTTATTGCGCTCAGCTTTACGAACGACGGGAACGAAATGGCACATCTGGAATTTCGCCAAGATGACAAACACCGCGCTATGGGTGTTTTTCCGGCCAACGTCGGCAATCCGATGATTATGGTTTTCTATGAAAGCGCCATCCGGGATATGGCCGAGTCCGCTGGAGGTAGCCCGTTTTATATCCGAAACCGCATCAAGGATGCGCTGGTTCAACCTGCCGAGATCGTCGAGAGCGAGGCGGTGGTCGATGGCAAAACCATCCCCGTACAGATCATCTTTATGCGCCCTTTCGCTGAAGATCCGAACCGGGACCGGATGCAAGGTTTCGGAGACCTCGTTCTCCGCGTCTCAGTGTCAGAGGAGATACCGGGGTGGTATTTAAGCCTTGTGGCGGAAGCTGTTTCTGAACGTGACGGCATGGCCGTTTATCGATCGGAAATGCGGTTTGGAGGAGTGCAGGAGGGTCGCGAATGAAAACGTCAGGCCAAATTCGGGAACGCAGCCGCATGACCCTTGCAGCTTTGATCACGGCCGTTCTGGCCGTGCCCGTCGCAGTGTCGGCTCAAAGCGTTGCGGAACGGCTCAATGACTACCCGACCGCAGCGCGTGCGGATTACGTGTTCGCGTGCATGGTCACCAACGGCCAAACTCGCGAGATGCTGGACAGGTGTTCATGCTCGATCGATTTGATCGCTTCGATCCTTCCCTATGAGCAATATGAACAGGCGGAAACTGTTCTGTCTATGCGTCGGGTCGGAGGAGAGCGCATGGCATTTTTCAAAAGTGCGGTGCTGGCCGAAAACATGGTGGCCGACCTGCGCCGGGCGCAGGCTGAAGCCGAGGTTGTCTGTTTCTGATAAACGCAGTCTGGTCCGTCAGCTGGCCGCGGCTTTGGGCAAGTCTTTCTCGAACGTGTTGCCCTCGGTATCCGTTGCCTTGACCGTCAACATGGTCGAGCCGTTGTCGTTATAGGCAAATCGGAAAGCCGGGTTCTCCGAGATCGAAATGCCGCCGTCCATAGTGAACAGCAACTCATCCCCCTGCCAAACTTCGATATGGTCGATGAAATGCGCAGGGATGAATAGTTGCGTAACCTGATCGCGCTGCAGGCCGGAATAGTTCGGGTGACGGATCATGATCTGAGCTTCTCGACGCGGCGCGGAAATCTGCGCCTCTTGCCCAAAGCTGCGCAGCTTCATCTTGCCCATGGACGCCAATGCGACCTCTGGATCTTTGCTGGCTGGTGCTGAACAGCCGCCCGATGCTTTGACAAACCGGCCGGTCATATGAAGCCCGTCAGGCGTTTCAGCAATCACGCGGACATTCGAATATTGGTTCACGCGGACTCGCATCTCGAAATCCAATTGACCCATGGCTGGTGAAAAAGCAAAGACGCCTGCTATCGGGGCCGGGTTTTCGTCGATCACGACAGTGGCAGCGGAAATCCGGGCATCGGGATCAAGCTGTTTCAAAACGATCGGCACCGTTGCGGCATCATGCGCCCGGTAAGGGGCGTCCAGCGAAAGCAGCGTGTCCGCATTTCCGATCCGGGCATCGCCCACGACATCGTATTGCAGGTCCTTCCAGGTCTCGCTGCTGACCAGCGGATTTTTGATTGGCTGCTCTGCCCAAGCAGGCAGGGCTAGTGCAAGTGAAAGGATTGCTGCGGGTGCTAGTGCTCTGGCCATGTTGTTTCCTCCGGCAACCGGTAGCGAAAAATGTGCCACAAAACGCAAGGAAAATAAATGCCGACGAAAGGCGTGGTGGTTCTGTCAGAGATCTGTGCCAATGTTCTTGTCGGAGGGCTGCTATGTTTGAAGCCGTGATTTTGCTATGCGCTCAGGTTGCGACAGAGCCTTGCAGAGAACAGCTTTTGCCGGGTTACGAAGCCCGATCACAGGCTGAATGCGAGCAGAAGCTGAAAACAACTCTTCCGCCGCTTTCCGATTGGCGCAGCGGCGAACCGTTTTGCCAACACATTGGTCAGGCACTGGAATTTGAAGAAGCTGCGCCAGGTCTGTTCGTGCATCGCGGTTTGATAGCGGAACCCGCCGCGGACAATCTGGGCGATGTGTCCAATATCGGATTTGTCATCGGCCAGGACAGTGTTGCGGTGATTGATACGGGAACGGCACCTTGGATAGGAGAGGCTGTCTGGCGGGCCATTCGGGCCGAGACGGACAAACCAGTCAGTCACGTAATTTTAACCCACATGCATCCCGATCATACATTGGGGACTGAGTCTTTGACCCTTTCAGGTGCGCAGGTTGTCGGCCATGTGGGGCTGGAGAGAGCGTTGCTGGACCGGTTGGGCAACTATGTTGAAAGCCTGAGCGCCGCGATCGGCGATAGCGCCTATGTGGGCGTCGGGCCAGTTTCGGTCGACATCGCTGTCGAAACCACGGACGAGATCGACCTGGGTGGGCGTAAACTGATCCTGCGGGCCTGGCCCCGAGCACACACCGGGAATGACTTGACCGTCATGGATGCAAACACCGGTGTTATGTTCACGGGCGATCTGGTATTTCACCGGCATACCCCGGCATTGGATGGTCAACTGATCGGCTGGCAACGCGTCCTGAAGCAGATGACCGGGCTTGACGTCACCCAAATCGTACCCGGCCACGGTGGGCCGATCCTGGCGTGGCCTGAGGGCGCCGAGGATATGAGGCGCTATTTGAATGTGCTGGAAACCGACACGCGCGAAGCAATCGACAGTGGTCAGCGACTGGGCGATGCGGTTGAAACGATCGCTCAGGGAGAAGCGGCGCACTGGGAATTGTTTGACGCCTACAACCCGCGCAATGCGACGGTCGCATTCACCGAACTTGAATGGGAATAGCCCTGTCAGCGAATAGCCCGATCCAAGTTTTTCGCGGCGCCCAGATTGGTCTGATCTGCGCCCCCAACGTCAGTCAGCCGCGTTGCCGTCAAATCGGCATTCGTAAAATCGGCACCGGACAATGTGGCCCCTGTCAGGTCCGCCCCGCCCAATGTGGCCATCGACAAATCCGCATTGGTGAAATTTGCGTTGGGCAATTTGGCAAATTCCAGATCGGCGCGGGACATTCGCGCGTCAGTGAAATCCACGTCCGATCCGCGAGCCGAGGACAGAACGCCGCGCATAAGCCCCATGGATTGGTTGCGCATGTCGGCCGAAAAATCCGCCCCTTTGAATACTGCCCGGTTCAAATTGGACTTGGTGAAATCGGCGGCTGTTCTGGCATTTGTGAAATCCGTATCGCTCAGATCTGCCTGGCTGAGCTGGGTCTGGAACAGCTCGGCCCCGACAAGAGATGCACCTGAAAGGTCGGCGCCGATCATCCAGGATTGGCTGAGAATCGCGCCGTCCAAAGTCGATCCCGATAAATTGGTGCCGTTCAATGACGTCGCTCGCAGGATCGCGTTGCTGAAATCCAACCCGGACAGGTCGAGATTGTTCAACCAGACCCGGGTGAAATCTGCGGGGGCGTCGGCCGTGGCAACGGCAAGCCGGGCCACGACATCTGCGCGGGACATTTGCGCTTGGGTCATTTTGGGCAGAGTCATGTCAACACCGCTGAGTGGGGACTGGCCTAGGGCCGAGAGGGGCGACAGCGTCAGAAAGACGATCAGTAGGTGTTTCATATTTCCCTCCTTGCCAAGAGGCCGCTGCATTAACCTTGATCTGAGGTCAACTGTTGCAGCATTTGCGAAATCGCGAACAGGCGTCGCTCGATTATTTGCGGTGTTTCGCAAAGATAGGTGATCGAGCGTTGACGGTCAGAATAGATCAGCTGATCCCAATCCAGCTGCTCCTCCAGGGCGTCGATGCGGTCATAGTCCGGCGAGTCGGAAGACAGGGCTTGCTCCATTTCCACCCGGGCCAGATCAATCTTTTCAGCCATATCGATCTGGTTCAACGAAAACTCTCCGATCCCCGCAATGATGCGCTTGCGCCTTTTGGACAAGGTGTCAAAGACGCGCTGGAACACCTGACCCAGAATATCCGGATCACCGTTGTACCGCGAGGCAAACTCTGCAACTTGTGGCCGAAGATCCTCAAGGTCGATCCGCCTCAGCGCCAACAGGCCAGCAATTTCATCGATGTCGGCACTATCTTCGGTGGTTTCGCTGTCAGGGACCTGGTACGGCCACATGAGGCCCAGCGACAGGTCCTCGACTTTGCGTTGGATGCACGGCCAGGTTGGGTCGGAAAAATCCGCTGCCAGGCCTGGGCCAGCCGCGCCGAGCCAAGCCAGCGCCGTAATTATTAGCTTGCCGTTAGACATCGCAGCTCTCCTCCACGCGGACATCATGCATGGAATCTGCGCGCGAAGTCCATTCAACCCAATACACACCATTGTCTTAATTGTTTGCACATGGCGCTCACCCTCATACTCGACCCAAGCTGCCGGACTACGGTTGATTCCGGTGCCATGGGAGGAAAGACAGAGATGAGAACACGCGCGGCGGTTGCTGTGGCGGCAGGCCAACCCTTGGAAATCATGGAGGTTGAGCTTGATGGCCCGAAAGCAGGCGAAGTCCTGATTGAGGTCAAGGCGACCGGTCTTTGTCATACGGATGAGTTCACTCGTTCAGGTGATGACCCCGAAGGGATTTTCCCTGCAATTCTGGGTCATGAAGGCGCCGGAGTAGTTTTGGAAGTAGGGGAAGGTGTCACCAGCCTTGAGGTTGGAGACCACGTGATCCCTCTTTACACCCCCGAATGCCGTGAATGCGAGTATTGTCTGAATCCCAAGACAAACCTGTGTCAGAAAGTTCGTGCCACGCAGGGTGCGGGCTTGCTGCCAGATGGTACGACCCGGTTCAGCATGCTGGACGGGACACCCATCCATCACTACATGGGCTGCTCGACTTTTGCCAATCACACCGTTGTGCCCGAGATTGCGTTGGCCAAGGTGCGCAAGGACGCGCCGTTTGACAAGATTTGCTACATCGGCTGTGGCGTCACCACCGGCATCGGGGCCGTCATCAACACCGCCAAGGTCGAAATTGGTTCACGTTGCGTGGTCTTTGGTCTGGGCGGAATTGGTTTGAACGTCATTCAGGGCTGTCGAATGGCGGGCTGTGATCAGATCGTTGGTGTCGACCTGAATGACGGCAAGGCCGAAATGGCGACTCATTTCGGTATGACCGATTTCGTGAATCCCTCGAAAGTCAGCGGCGATATCGTGGCACATCTGGTCGAACTGACCGGCGGTGGCGCAGATTATACCTTTGACGCGACCGGCAATGTTGGCGTGATGCGAACCGCTTTGGAATGCGCACACAAAGGTTGGGGAGAAAGCATTATCATCGGTGTGGCACCTGCTGGCGCCGAGATTTCAACGCGTCCTTTCCAACTGGTCACCGGCCGGTCATGGCGTGGAACCGCGTTCGGCGGAGCCAAGGGCCGGACGGATGTTCCGAAGATCGTTGATTGGTACATGGCCGGCAAGATCGAGATCGATCCCATGATCACTCACAAGCTGACTCTTGATGAAATCAACCACGGCTTTGACCTGATGCACCAAGGTAAATCAATCCGTGCGGTAGTGGAGTACTGACATGGAGTTGAAAGTCATCTCGCAAAATCGCAGTTTCGGAGGTGAGCAGACTGTCTACTCCCACTCGTCCGAGACGTGTGATTGCGAGATGACCTTTGCTGTCTACCTGCCGCCTCAGGCCAAATCCGGGCCGGTGCCGGTGTTGTGGTACTTGTCCGGCCTGACCTGCACCCATGAAAACGCGATGACCAAGGGCGGATTTCAGGAGGCAGCCGCAGATTACGGCGTCGCGGTTGTGTTTCCCGATACGTCACCGCGTGGGGACAGTGTTGCCGATGACGACGCTTATGATCTGGGGCAGGGGGCCGGTTTTTACGTGAACGCCACCCGGGACCCTTGGCGGGCCCATTTCAGGATGTATGACTACATCGTCGACGAGCTGCGCGACATTGTACTGAAGAATTTCCCCGTGCAGGATCGTCACGGGATAACTGGTCATTCCATGGGTGGCCACGGCGCGATTACCATCGCCATACGCAACGCCGACAAATTCGGATCTCTTTCGGCATTTGCGCCGATTGCGCACCCGACGCGGTCGGATTGGGGCCGTAAACAGCTTAGCAGCTATCTGGGTGACGACGAAAATACCTGGGTCGAGCATGACGCCACTCTGCTGCTGGAAGAGCACGGCTGGAAAGGTGACTTGCTGATCGATCAGGGCGCCGATGATCAGTTCCTTGATCTTCTTAAACCCGAAGCACTGGCCAATATGATGGCCAAGCGTCGCCAGCCCGGACAGATCAGAATCCAGGAAGGGTATGACCACTCGTATTTCTTCGTAAACAGTTTTGCGCGCGACCATGTCGAATGGCACGCGGAACGCCTCAACCAATGAAAACAGCAAGGAAAGATTAATAGTGATCAGAACGGTATTTGCAGCAACCTGCCTCATGCTTTCCCCCGCCTTCGCAAGTGCCGAAGGCGATCCCGAAGCGGGCGAGAAAGTCTTCCGCAAGTGCAAGGCGTGCCACGCGGTGGGCGAGGGGGCTGAAAACAAGGTAGGGCCGATGCTGAACGGTATTGTTGGACGTCAGGCCGCAAGCGTTGAAGGGTTTGGCTATTCACCGGTGTTGATTTCCCTGTCCGAAGAGGGGCTGGTTTGGACACCGGAAGAACTGAACGCGTTTCTGACAAAACCACGCGACTACGCGAAAGGGATCAAGATGACCTTTGCGGGGCTGCGAAAAGAGGACGATCGAGCGAACATCATCGCATATCTTGCGACCTTTGAGGACAACGGGTCGTAGGAGAGCGCATTGCTCACCCACCGATGCGACCGGAAAACTACCGGTCCGGGCGAGCATTAACAGACACCGTAATCCGACCTGGGTGAGGTGTTGCAATGCAGAGAGAGATCTCTGCACGAAAGGGAGGAGATTGAATGAAAAATCTATCGCTTTGGACCTCCGGGATTGCCATTGCACTGGCCACAGCGGCCTATGCAAATGACGACCTGGTTGCCCAGATGGAGAACGCGAAACAGTGGGCGATCCAGACGGGTGACTACAAAAATCAGCGCTATTCCGCACTGGATCAGATCAACGCAGACAATGTTGGTGATCTACAGGTCGCATGGACCTTCTCGACCGGCGTTCTGCGCGGTCACGAGGGTTCGCCGCTGGTGATTGGCGACATGATGTATGTCCACACGCCGTTCCCGAACATTGTCTATGCTCTGGATCTGGCCAATGACGGCAAAATCGTCTGGAAGTATGAGCCTAAGCAGGACCCGGACGTGATTCCGGTTATGTGCTGTGACACGGTGAACCGTGGCGTGGCTTACGCTGATGGCAAGATTTTCTTGCATCAGGCCGACACCAAGGTTGTGGCGCTGGATGCCAAGTCCGGCGATGTCGTGTGGGAAGTCCAGAATGGTGACCCGGCGATTGGTGAAACCAACACAGCCACAGTGTTGCCGATCAAGGACAAGGTCATTGTCGGTATCTCGGGTGGTGAATTTGGTGTGCGCGGGTCGGTTACGGCCTATGACATGAACTCGGGCGAGCAGGTTTGGCGCGCCTATTCCATGGGACCGGACTCCGATATCCTGGTTGATCCTGAAAAAACCACCCATCTGGGCAAGCCGGTTGGCGCGGATTCCGGAACCAACACGTGGGAAGGCGACCAATGGAAAATTGGTGGCGGCACCACTTGGGGTTGGTATTCGGCCGATCTGGACGAAAACCTGATGTACTACGGCACCGGGAACCCGTCGACATGGAACCCGGCGCAGCGTCCGGGCGACAATCGCTGGTCGATGACAGTCATGGCCCGCGATATCGATACCGGTATGGCGCGTTGGTTCTATCAGATGACGCCACATGACGAATGGGACTATGACGGCATCAATGAAATGATCCTTTCGGAGCAGGAAATTGATGGCGAGCAGCGCAAACTGCTGACCCATTTCGACCGGAACGGTCTTGGTTACACCATGGACCGGGTGACGGGTGAATTGCTGGTGGCCGAGAAGTTCGATCCGGTGGTCAACTGGACCACGGGCGTCGACATGGATCCCAACAGCGAAACCTACGGTCGTCCTGCTGTTGTTGCTCAATACTCAACCGAGCAGAATGGCGAGGACGTGAACTCGACCGGTATCTGCCCGGCTGCTCTGGGCACCAAGGACCAACAGCCCGCAGCCTATTCGCCAAAGACCGAGCTTATGTACGTGCCGACAAACCACGTCTGCATGGACTATGAGCCGTTCCGCGTGTCTTACACCGCCGGTCAGCCCTACGTGGGTGCGACGCTGGCGATGTATCCGGCGCCGGACAGCCATGGCGGTATGGGCAACTTCATCGCCTGGGACAACACCGACGGTTCCATCAAGTGGTCGATCCCCGAGCAGTTCTCGGTTTGGTCGGGCGCTCTGGCAACGGCAGGTGACATCGTGTTCTATGGCACGCTTGAAGGGTATCTGAAGGCTGTGCATGCCGAGACAGGTGAAGAACTGTATAAGTTCAAGACGCCCTCAGGCATTATCGGAAACGTGATGACCTACGAGCAGGGTGGTAAGCAGTATATCGGCATCCTGTCGGGAGTTGGTGGCTGGGCCGGTATTGGTCTGGCGGCTGGTCTGACCAATCCCAATGACGGTCTGGGCGCCGTGGGTGGCTATGCTGCTCTCAGTGATTACACCGCGCTGGGCGGTCAGCTGACGGTGTTCGCACTGCCGAACTAAGCAAAGGAAATGCCCGGCGCGACCCGTGATGGCCGCGCCGGAACTCTACTTTAAGAAAATGAGATATCCATGAACCACGTTACACGTCTTTTGGCACTTTCACTCATGTCATGCCTTCCTTGTGCCGTGGCAGCGGACAACCTGACTGCCGCATACACCGAGGATGGACGGTATTACACCGAAGACGATATCCCGACTTTCAACGTGGCCGAGGATGGAACCGTGGACTGGATGACATTTTCAGGCTTCCGGCGGTATCACGCGGAATGCCATGTTTGTCATGGTCCGGATGGCGAGGGTTCGACCTATGCGCCGGCTTTGAAAGAGTCAGCGCTGGAAATGGATTATTACGACTTCGTTGATATCGTCACAAATGGCCGCCAGGTGGTGAACGCCGCTGAAAACTCGGTAATGCCGGGATTTGGCGACAACCCGAATGTGATGTGCTTTCTGGATGACATCTATGTATACTTGAAGGCTCATGGGTCGGGTGCGATCCCGCGTGGACGGCCGCCCAAGAAAGAGGCTAAATCTGACGTGATCCGCGAGGATGAAGATGCGTGTATGGGCTAAGGCCTGCCTTGCTATTTGCGGACTTAGCGTCTGGCTCGGTCTGACGCTGCCGGTGCAGGCGCAGACCTCTGATCTGGTTTCAAAAACAGCTTTTCGCGTGTGCGCGGATCCTGCCAATTATCCAGTGTCATCCGAGGATGGAACGGGATATGAAAACAAGCTGGCGGAATTGATTGCGGCAAAGCTTGAACTGCCCGTGCAATATGTCTGGTTTCCTCAGGCGACGGGCTTCATACGGAACACGCTTGCCGCAAAGCGTTGCGATGTGGTGATCGGCTATGCACAAGGTCATGAGTTGGTGCAAAACACCAACCACTACTACACGTCTGCTTATACCTTAATTGTACCAAAGGATGGCGACCTGGCTCAGGTCGACACGTTGAACGATCCGATGCTCAAGGGGCGACGGATCGGCATTATTGCCGGCACACCGCCTGCGGCGCATATGGCGCGGAACGGCCTGATCGGACAGGCCAAGCCTTATAATCTCTTTGTTGACCGACGTGTGGAAAGCCCAGCCATCGACATGCTGGATGATCTGCAATCGGGTGAGATTGATGTGGCCATTCTTTGGGGTCCACTGGGCGGGCCTTTGGTCACGGCAGACTACCCTGATTTCAAGGTGATCCCGCTGGTTAAAGAGGAGCTGCCGCCGCGTCTGTTTTACCGCATCACCATGGGCGTGCGTCAGGGTGAGAAGGTTTGGCAGCGGCAGTTGAACTCGCTGATCCGCCGAAATCAGGATGAGATCAATTCAGTATTGGCCGAGGCAGGCGTTCCACTTGTGAATGATCTTGGGACCGAGGTATTGGACCTGTCTCAATGATGCGGGCCACGGTAGCAATTGCGCTAATCTCGACTGCGGCAACAGCGCAGACAGTTCCCGAGCCAAGTGACTACCGCATGGATCACTACCGCGCACCGGTGCCGGATCAGATAACCGGTGGAACAACCATCGGTCCGGAAGAGGCGCACGGCCTGTGGCTGGATCAGAGCGTTGCGTTCATCGACGTTTTGCCGCAGCCGCCCAAACCAGCCAATTTGCCTGAAGGCACGATCTGGCGGGACAAGCCGCGCGACAGTATTCCAGGAGCAATCTGGTTACCCAATGTCGGCTACGGAGCAATCGCAGAGGTCACTGCAGACTATTTTCGATCCGGTTTAGAGGCCAGCACCAATGGCGATATCAACCAAGGTGTCGTGTTCTTTTGCCTGGAAGATTGCTGGATGAGCTGGAATGCCGCCCGACGCGCAATCGAATGGGGATACGCAAAGGTCTACTGGCTTCCAGAGGGTACCGACGGCTGGGCATTGTGGGGCTATCCGCTGGATCGGGTCGAGCCGGCCCCGGGCCAACCCGTTACCGGAGGCGGTTGATCTAGAAGCCCGCCAGTTTCTTGTGCAAATGACTGACCGTACCGTCAGTATCCGTCATGGTCACATCGACCGCTTGCGCCCTGCTTGGAACAGATATGCCAACCCTCGGATTTTCGGACAGTGAAATCGACCCCGTCATCTGGATATACCCGGCACCATCAAGATCGATATCCACGGTTTCAACATATCGCATCGGTATGAAAAGCAAAGAAATCTGATCCATCTGCATTCCGGAATGCGACGGGTGATCAATGCTGAGATCCATCTTGTTGGCGCGATCCGCACCCAGTTTGGACAGCCGCTTCAGCGTGTTCAGCGCAGGCACACGGCCGACCAGTTCGGCCTCCATCGTTCCAAGGTTAGCCAAGGCCAGTTCCGGGTCAGTCCCAGGAGGCGCCGCGCAAGCGCCAACACCAGAGGTCTTGACGAAAGTTTCTGACACCCACAGGCGTCCATCGGTGGTCTCGGCGACGACGTGCATCGGGGTCGGACCGTTCACACGCATGGTCACATCGAAGTAGAAGCTCGGCAGTGGCTCTTCCAACTCGAACACGGCGGAAACCGGCATCGGGTTTTCATCCAACACCAAAGTCACCTTGGCCACTTTCGCCCCCCGAGGGGCTACGACCTGAGCCGCCAGTTGAGCCCGCGCGTCATCGGGTGTGCGATAAGGTGCATCAATCGCGATCAACGCATCTCCGTTCTGCATCGGTCTGTCGCCATAAAGCAGAGCTCGGACATTTTCCCATGCCTCGTTGGATGCCCAAACCGGGGCCGCCAACACACTGAACACGGCCGCAATCAGATGAGATGCTTTCATTGTTGTCCTCCTTGCAGGAACCTGCCAAAGGCACGTGGTCCATCACAGGTTTCTATTGTTTCTACCACCGACAGTGCCTGCGGGTCCACGATGCTGACGGTGTTGTCGAACCAGTTTGCTATGACCACCAGATCTTCGCCTGACGTCGTATCAATGCCTTCGGGATATTCTCCAACATCAATCACAGCCTCATGTTCGAGCGTCTCAAGAGAAATGACGCTGAGGGTATTGGCATATTGGTTCGTGACGAACACGCGACCATGGGCGAAGGCGATGCCATATGGGCGTTCACCAACTGGGATCGTTGCGGTGACGGCGCCGGTTTCAGCATCGACCAGGCTGACATCGTTGCTGCCGACATTGCAGACGAACAGACGCCCATCGGGGGCAAAACGCAGTCCGAAGGGGCGCGTTCCAACCGGGCTGCGGTGCAGTAGCTGAAGAGTGTCGGCATCAAATACCGACACTTGATCCGCGTCCTTGTCGGCCGACGCCAGAAAACGCCCGTCTTTCGATATCGCGATACCCGCCGGGGCGGCTCCGGTGGGTAACTCGGTTTGCACCTTCAGAGTTCTGCTGTCCAGAACCCAAAGACGGGCGTTGTACCAATCCGAGACAAAAACCCGTCCGCGTTCTTGATCCAAAGCGATTCCGATTGGCCCCCCTTCAAGAGTGACTTGCGCTATCGCTTCACCGGTCTCAGCAGACAAACGCCTCACTGTTTTGCTGTTCGGGGACACGGTGAACAGCGTTTCATCCAAACCAACCGCCACACCCGCAGGCTTTCCGGGTAATGGCCAACGGGCTGTTTCCTGCATTTGTGCAAGATCTATCCGACTTAGTTCCTCACCGTTTTGACAGGTGATAAACGCTGTCTCTGCCTGTGTCGGGCTGCCAGAGAGCGCCAAGAACAACACCAGCGGGTGGTTAACTTGCCGCACCAAACCGCTCTATCAGCGCGTCGAGACCTGCCTGATAGACGCCGGTTACGGCGGCAACGGCGGCTTCGTCATTCAACTCGGCCGGAGGATCGTTGTTTGGATACCCGCGATAGAAAGCCCCGCGCCATTCGATGATCGAACCACCTCCGTCGCGCGGTTTTACCGTCAGATGCGACGAGTAGTTGGTGACAGGCAGTACCTCTACCGCGACCTCGGTGATCCGGTAGGAGTAGCTCATTTTGTCTTCGCTGTACTTGTAAAGGATTTCATTGATCGTTGGCCCGCCTTCCTGACCAAGTGTCAGCAATCGGGTCGCATCAATCGCGTTGCCGCCGTTGCCTTCGGTCGCAAACACAGCCGGATGCCACGACATGTCATCAAAGTTCCCGACAACGGCCCAGACTTCCTCTGGTGAGGCTGCGACCTCGACAGACAGCGTGACTTTCTGCCTGGTAGGCCCATGGGCCCAAACCTGACCCGGAACCAGCAGAGCGGCGGTTGCAGCAAGAAGAAGTCGTCGATTCATTCCATTTCCTCCCTGAATGCGCTGAGCGTTTACACGCGCGGCTCCGTCGCGGCGTGCCTCCTGTCAGAACTGACGCGCGAGCGCACGTTACCGGTCACCCGTGACACCCCCTGAGAAACCGAGGGACGCCGCGGGAAACCATAGCAAGATCAACCGTATACGCGCATTCTTATAAAATAAGAATCGAGCTCAATGATGAAGCTGTTAGGCTTTGTTTTACAACACGGCCAAAAGTATCGGTTCCGTTTTTCGGGGCGCTATGCCCCGGTTGGTTCAACCTGAACTCTGACATTCAGGCAACGGGAGGACATCTTGAGTATTCGCCTGCTGTCGCTGCTTGCGGCGCTTCTTTGGTATGCATCCGCGATGACCGCGGCGGCGCTCGATGTAAAGGCTGCGGTGCTGCGGATCGACTATCCATCACTTCTGCCTATCTCGCGATATGATCTGAAACCCGACGATCTGGGGTTTGCTGGTGCGGCGCTTGGTGATGAGGATAACGGAACTACGGGCGGATTTCTGGGACATACCTATGAGACCGTCACTATTGCCGTTTCGCCGGAAGAGGCCGACGCCGCAATGGACCGGATCCTTGCCGGCGGCGTACGCCTGGTCGTCCTTTTGGCCAAAGCCCCTGACGTACTACGCCTGACGGACAAGGCGGCAGAGTCCGGGGCGCTTGTTTTCAACGTGTCTGCGCCTGATATCGACTTGCGCGACGCAAACTGCCGGGGCAACCTGCTTCATATCGCACCGTCCCGTGGCATGAAAGCCGATGCTGTTGCACAGTTTGCCGTCTGGAAGAAATGGGGCGACTGGTTCCTGTTGGCCGGATCCAACCCCGAGGATGTCAAGCTCGCGGACGCGTATCGCCGCGCGGCGAACAAGTTTGGCGCGAAGATCACCGAAGATCGGACCTTTGCGGATACCGGGGGATCTCGCCGAACGGATTCCGGTCATGTCCTAGTTCAGCGACAATTGCCACTGGACACACAGGATGTACGAGACCACGATGTTGTGATCGCCGCTGACGAAACCGACTATTTTGCGCGCTATCTGTCTTATCACCTTTGGACTCCGCGTCCTGTGATGGGTTCCGGCGGTCTGCGCCCGACGACGTTTCATGGAGCCCATGAAGCTTGGGGCGCGACGCAGTTCCACACCCGTTTCGAGGAAATGACGGGTCGATACGTGCGCCCGGAAGATTACAATACGTGGCTTGCTTTACGGGTTATCGGTGAGGCCGTGACCCGTGCCAGCACAGCCGAACCGGAAGGTGTACGTGATTATGCCCTTTCGGACCAGTTCGAACTTGCGGCTTTCAAAGGACAGAAAGTGACGTTCCGCGACTGGAACGGGCAGCTACGCCAGCCGATCCTTCTGTATGACGGGTCAATCACTGTCAGTGTCAGCCCGCAGGAGGGATTTCTGCACCAGGTCTCGCCGCTCGATTCAATGGGATTGGATCGGGCGGAATCCAGCTGTCACGCTTTTGAGTAACCGGAGGTTTTGATGAAACGACTATTGCTGACCGTTGCCTTTGCTGCGTTTGCCTCGGGTCCGGCGCTGGCGGGCAAGGCTTTTGTCTCGAATGAGCGGGGCAACACCATTACCGTAGTTGATACCGAAACCTGGGACGTGATCACCGAATTTCCGGGCGGCAACCGCCCACGCGGCATCACTGTCAGCCCGGATGGCAGCAAACTGTATGTATGTGCGTCTGACGACAATATTATTCGGGTGTTTGATACTTCGACTTATGAGGAATTGCCCAGCTTGCCTTCTGGCCCGGATCCCGAGCTCTTCATTCTCGAACCCTCGGGTAAGCGGCTCTATATCGCCAATGAAGACGACAATCTGGTGACGGTTACAGACACCGAAACCCGCACCGTTCTGGCCGAGATTCCAGTAGGTGTCGAGCCCGAAGGCATGGGAATGAGCCCCGACGCCAAATTTGTGGTCAACACGTCCGAGACCACCAATATGGCGCATTTCATTTCCACCGAGGATTATTCCATCAAGCATAATGTCTTGGTCGACCAGCGCCCACGCTATGCCCAGTATACGGCGGATGGAAAACGCCTGTTCGTGACATCGGAAATAGGCGGAACCGTCACGGTAATGGACATTGCAGAAGACGGAACGCCGACGGTTGTTGGCAAAATCAGCTTCGAAGTGGCGGGCGTGCAGCCGGAGTGGTTGCAACCCGTCGGTGCCAAGGTGACTTCGGACGGCAAACGTCTGTTCGTTGCTTTGGGGCCCGCAAACCGGGTCGCCGTTGTTGACGCGCAAAGCCTTGAAGTTCTGGACTATATCCTGGTGGGGCAGCGGGTCTGGCAGCTCGATTTCACGCCGGACGAAAAAAATCTGCTGACCACAAATGGTAATTCAAACGACATCACAATCATTGATGTGGCTGCAGAGAAAGCCATCAAATCAGTACAGGTCGGTCAACAGCCCTGGGGCGTGGTGACCATTGACTGAAGTTCTGGGAGGGACGGGAATGAAGAAATTAGTGATCGCAGTGATGATTGCAGCGTTGGGTGGACCAGTATCGGCGGCGCCACTGTGTGACGATCTGGGATTCGCCGGACTTCTGGCGAAATGCAACCGGGGAGAAACCATAAAGCTGACACTCGCCTCAGGGCAGCCGCTGGGTGAAGACGTGGTTCTGCAATCCGGCGCGTATTACAAGCTTGAGATCACCGCTGATGGTTCAGCGGAACTGGCCATCGAGGGGCCATCGTTCTTTCGCGCGATCTGGATGAACGAAATCGTGATTAACAAGATCGAAATTCGTCCGATGGCGGTAGATAGCATCGAGTTTGACAAGGCTGGCGTGGCTGAATTGTCGTTTATCGCAATCAAACCCGGCAGTCATGAAATTCGCATCCCCGGGTCCACGGGTGAAACGCAACGCATCACTGTTAGTATTCAATAGAGAAGGGATAGGTACATGAAAAATATTGGAATTTTCATAATCACCGGACTTTTGGCGGCACCGGCTTCCGCCGACGAAGTTGATACCGAAACAGTGGAAAGGATTGAGGCCTATCTTGCCTCTATCGAATGCCAGATGGACCCGGATGACATCGAGGTAGAAGACGATGGGTATGATCTGGATGACGTCATTTGTAAGGGTGGCAACCAGTTCGATATCAAGCTGGACAAGGATTTGAATGAAGTCAGCCGAAAAGCGGAATAGCGAATAAACAGGATTGAGCCATGACCAAACTATTTGCCGCCTGCCTTGCACTTGCACTCATTTCGGGGGCTCTGGCCGCTGAGACCCTGCCGACCATTCGGGCGGCCGTACTCAAGATAGGTACGGTGAATTGGGAACTGGAGACCATTCGCCAGAACGGTCTGGATCGGAAACATGGCTTTATCCTTGATGTTCAACCTTTTGCCGACAATGGCGCAACGCGCATTGCGGTCGAAGGTGGCGAAGCCGATCTAGCCGTTGCCGATTGGATCTGGGTTGCTCGACAAAGGGCTGCGGGCAAGGGCTATGTTTTCATTCCCTATTCCAAAGCAGTTGGTGGCGTGGTTGTACCAGCTGACAGCCCTGCGACCAGTTTGAGGGATCTAGCCGGTGGCAAGATCGGCATAGCGGGTGGCCCGCTGGATAAATCCTGGCTGATTTTGCGCGCCTTTGCAGCACGGGAATATGGGATGGACCTGAAAGCCGACACCGAGCAGGTGTTCGGTGCGCCCCCTCTGATCTTCAAATCTGCTTTGAACGGTGACTATGCCGGCGCGATCAATTTCTGGCATTTTCTGGCCAAGATGAAAGCGTCCGGCATGAAAGAGCTGATCTCGGTTGAGGGTGCTGGGCAGGCTTTGGGGCTCGACACAAATACACCCCTGCTGGGTTATTACCTGAAAGAGAGTTTTCTGAACGAACACCCCGACCTTGCGCAAAGCCTGTTTGCCGCCAGCCGCGATGCCAAGGACCTGCTGGCCAATTCGCCTGAGGCGTGGGAGGCGATCAGACCGCGCATGAACGTCACGTCCGATGCACAGTTTGAACAACTCAAGTTCGATTGGATCGCCGGTATTCCCGATCGCCGCCCGGTTGACGAGGTTGCGGCCAACAAGATGCTGGAACTTATGGCCGAATTAGGCGGGGCTGAACTGGTGGGCGCTGCGACGACTGTGCCACAGGGTCTTTTTGCTGACGTGGAATAGGATCAGATGCAAAACGCGCGCCTTACGCCGCTTATGTCTATCGCAAGCCTTGTCGCGTTGTGGATTGTTTCAGCGTCTCTGACCGCTGATCCTCAGATTCTGCCGCAACCTTGGGATCTGATTCCCCGGTTTCAGCAAGAACTTGCGTCAGGCGAATTGCTAAGCAGCCTTGGCGCGACTCTGTTACGCGTGATCTGGGCCTTCGTGTTGGCGATGACATTGGGAACGATCATTGGCCTGGCCATGGGGCGGTCGGATGCGCTGAACCGCTGGCTCGATCCATGGCTGGTTATCTTCCTGAACCTGCCCGCGTTGGTTCTGATCGTGCTGTGTTATCTCTGGATCGGGCTGACCGAAGCTGCGGCGATCACCGCAGTTACGCTGAACAAAATTCCCAATGTCGCAACGATCCTCCGAGAGGGCGGCAGGGCCCTAAGCCCAGATCTGGATGCGATGGCACAGGTCTACCGGATGCCGTGGCAAACGCGACTGCGTCATGTGATCCTGCCGCAGCTTGCCCCGTTTATCGCCGCTGCCGCACGGTCTGGGCTTTCTCTGATCTGGAAAATCGTGCTTGTGGTCGAATTTCTTGGGCGATCATCCGGTGTCGGGTTCAAAATCCACTTGTATTTTCAGCTGTTTGATGTGGCTATGGTGCTGGTTTACGCATTCTCGTTCATTGCGGTCATGCTGGTCGTTGAGTGGTTGGTTCTACAGCCTTTGGAGCGTAACGCTCGACGGTGGAGAACTGCATGATCCAAATTGACATCCACAAAAAGCACTTTGAAAACGATGCCGTTCTGGGCCCCGTTGCCTTTGAAATCGCTGCCGGGGAAACAGTCGCTCTGACTGGGCCCTCGGGCATTGGAAAGACGACGCTGCTGAGATTGGTGGCAGGCATTGACCCGAACTTTGAAGGCCATATCGTTCGGCCGGATCGACTGGCCATTGTATTTCAGGAACCCACTTTGCTGCCATGGCGTTCGGCTATCGATAATCTGACCCTGATTCATGGCGACCTGTCGCAGGCTGAGGCCGACGCCGCGCTGACTGACGTGGGTTTGGAAGGAAAGGGGGATTTGTTTCCCGGCCAGTTGTCACTGGGTCAGCAGCGCCGGCTTTCTTTGGCACGCGCATTTGCCGGGCAGCCTGAGTTTCTGATTATGGACGAGCCCTTTGTGTCTCTGGATTCTGAAACAGCCGAGACGATGCTGACCCTGACCGAGGACCTCATCATTCGGCACCGACCGGCGACCCTGTTCGTGACGCATTCCAGACCAGAAGCAAATCGGCTTTCCGACCGGATCCTAAACCTGATATCCGGGCCAGACGGGGCCGTTCTGGGTTAGGGGTCATTCGCAGACTTCGTCGCGGCACCGGGTGCGGTACGATAGATGAAAGGCGCATCCGCTTTGGCGGCATGTTCGTTTGCCTGGTTTTGCAGGGTCTGATGAAGGGGTGATTTGATGCAAACGGGATCGGTGGCGCTTGCGTCTCCGACAACGGCCATGGCCTGACAGCGGCAGCCGCCAAAATCAATGGTTTTGCGTTCGCAGGTTTTGCACGGGTCCGACATCCATTCCGTTCCGCGATAAGCATTGAACGCGCTGCCACTGTACCAGATATCCGCAAGCGGTTTGTCCTGCACCCTGTCAAATGTCAGATGCGGGATGGACTGTGCCGCATGGCAAGGCAGAACCAGACCGTCTGGCGCCACGTTCAGCCCGGTTGTGCCCCAACCGCCCATACATCGCTTGGGATAGTCATCATGATAGTCCGCCGGGACATAATCGATGACCAGTTGTCCCTTGAGGTCCTTCCTGGCCTCGGCCACCTGTCTCGTCACCTGTTGCGCCTGTTCCCGCGTCGGCATTAAGGCGTCCCTGTTCTTCAAGGCCCAGCCGTGGAATTGTACGGTTGCAACTTCGATCCGTCGCGCTCCCATTTCGCGCGCCAGTTCCAGCGCCCGCGGCAGTTGGTGGGCATTGTGACGGTGCAGCACGAAGTTCAGGGTCAGCGGAAACCCGATTTTTTTGATCCATTCGACCGTTTTCATTTTGCGGTCAAACCCACCTCGGTAGCCGCCTACCTTGTCCGCCATCGCGGCGTCAGTGCCCTGAAGAGAAAGCTGGATGTGGTCCAGGCCGACTTCGTCCAGCTCATGCAGGCGTCGCTCGGACAGTCCGATCGCCGATGTGATCAGGTTGGTATATAGTCCAGCCTCACGCGCGGCGTTGACCAGCGCAACCAAGTCTCGGCGGGATGCGGGTTCTCCACCTGACAGATGCAATTGCAAGACGCCAAGCGCCGCCGCTTCTCTGAAAATACGTGCCCAGGTTTCGGTATCCATTTCACTGTCGAGTTTGGCCATTTCGACTGGGTTGGAGCAATAGGGGCAGGACAATGGGCAACGATGCGTCAGCTCGGCCAGCATGGCAATTGGGGGAGGGGTTTTTACCTGCATCAAATGACATCCAGAAAACGACGCACCCGAAGGGCATCCAGAAACCCCGAGCTGTCTTCGACAATCTGTTCTTCCGGGGCGTTGTACTTCTTGGACAGGCTTGCGGTGATCTGACCAAAGCTGCGTTGGCCGTCTACTTCGCTCAGAATCGCATGTCCGATCTGATCCAACGTCACGGCCCGTTCAGGTGCCAGTAGAACCCATTGTTCCCGCACAGAATCGTACTGGATGCGGACACCACGCGGAAGCAAGGGGACCTCCTGCGCCAACATCATGATGCCTGCCGCATCCGTAAACCGGTGTCCGGCTTCCATGCCCCGGGAGGAATTCGGGCAGGTTCGACATAAGCGCCCCACAAGGCATCCAGCTGCGACCAGAGGACATCGGTCTTGAATATCAGTGCTTTGGCTGCCGCTTCCTGTTTTTCTGCAGTGTCGGCATGATCCAATACCCATGCCAAGCCAAAGGCCACATCCTTGGGGGCTTCTTTCAGGCGGTTGCGGAAATAGGCAAGTGAGCTGTCATCCGCAAAATCGTAATGCTGAAGCAGGCCTTCGATCCTGTTGGCGTGAATCTTGGGAGCAAACAGTTCAGTGAGTGAGGCCGCAACCGCTTCCAGCAACGACTTTTCACGGACGTATCGCACGTAAGCGTCCACCGCAAATTTGGTGGCAGGCAATACGCCGTCACATGAGGCGACATATTCCGGATCCAGACCGACTGCTTCGGCCAGTCGCAACCAGCGCCGGATACCACCTTCGTTGTCTTCCGTGCCGTCATGATCTTCGATCCGCGACCGCCAGGCTCGGCGCAGCGCGGGATCATCTACACGCGACATGAAGGCGGCGTCCTTCATCGGGATGGAATGCTGATAATAGTAGCGGTTGATCACCCAGGCCCGCACTTCGTCAGGCGTGCATTGACCACCGTGCAGGCGATGATGAAAAGGATGCAAGTCGTGGTAACGCTCGGCTCCGATCTGACGAAGCCGGGCCTCGAACTCTTTGCGGCTTTGGGTCATAGTGTTATCTCCATGCCATCTTGGCCTATCGTCCAGCCTTTGGCCCGTGCCTGAGCGTTCTCAGTGCTGTCGGGGCGCAGAACCGGATTGGTGTTGTTCATGTGGATAAACACTTTCCGGCCGATTTTCATATCAGCGAAACCGGCGATCGATCCATCTGGGCCGTCCATCGACATATGGCCCATGCGCTTGCCCGTTTTCTGACCCAGCCCGGCCTGCACCATTTCTGTGTCGTGCCAAAGCGTGCCGTCGAAAAACAAAAGATCGGCCTCGTCAAGCCGAGCGCGCAACTCGGGCGTCAATGCGGCGCAGCCCGGTATATAATACGCCGTCTTCCCTTGTGTGCTTAGTGCCACCCCGACAGTTTGTTCGCCAACCAGCTCGGTTTCGACGTGTTCCCCTTCAAGATACAGAGGCACTTTGCCGGGCACAGGGAACAAAGTTGCCTCCAAGCCTGAAACCAGCTCGAATGTCTCATTCAACGAGATCGACGCGCGTTTCACGACCGAGGCGTTCAAGGCGTCGAATATCGGATTCTGCGCTAGAACATCCTGAATGCTTTGAGTTGCAAACAGCGTAAATGGCTGCATCTCGCGCAACGTGAGCAAGCCAGCCACATGGTCAATATCACCGTTTGTAACCAGCACAGAATTAATCGGCATCTCGCGCAACCCAGTCGGATACAGGAGAGGTGTATTGCCGACCTGTGCTCGAATATCCGGAGATGCGTTCAGGATGGCCCAGTTCTGACCATCGGGGGACACGGCGAGTGATGACTGCGTCTGCGCGGGAATAACTCCGCTTCGGGCCAGATTGCAGTTCTCACATCCGCAATTCCATTGCGGAAGGCCGCCTCCAGCAGCGGCCCCAAGTATTATTGCGCGCAACGTCATCTATTGTTGGCGCTTGCGGCTGATCAGATCAGGCCGCCACCGCGCTCATCGTCATGATCGGGGCCGTACATGTTGATTTCCATGCCGCATTCGATTTCGCGAATAACAGGTCTGTTCCAAGCCATATCAGGGTCCTCCTCCTAAGGTGTGCTGGTTTCCAATGTGGCAGGACTTATCGGATGGTGCGACTCTTAATTCATAAGAAAGAATTAGACTTTGGTCGGTACTCAGCTGTCATCCAATAACGGAGCGACACCTTGAAGGCAAAACCCTTGATTGCGTATGGTTTTGATTTCAAACCCAAAATCGTCTGACGCTAGCTTTCTTCTCAGATACCCAATATAGACGTCCACCACATTTTCGTTGCTGGATCCTTCCTGCGACCAAAGCGTGTCAAACAGCTCTCCCCGGGAAATTGGCGATCCGGCCTGGCTGTTGAGCAACGTGAGCAGATCGAATTCACGTTCGGTGAGTGCAATGCTTGTCTCTCGGATTGAAATTGTTCTGTCCCGCGTGGATAGCCGCGCGGGGTCCGGGCGGTGAGAGAGTGCGCGCTGTTCCTGTACTTGCAATCGGGCGACAAGTTCATCAAAGCTGAACGGCTTTACGACATAGTCATCGGCTCCGGCTTCCAGCCCTGCGGCGCGATGGTCGACATCCGATAGCGCCGACAACATCAGGATCGGGATTCCGACCCCAGCACGGCGCGCAGCTCGGACCAGTTCGACACCGCTATCCGTTCCCAGCATCACATCAACAATCGCACCTGAGAATGCACCGCTTTTCAACCGTTCCAACCCTTGGTCGGCGCGGTTTTCAGCCTCGGCTGAGTAGCCGTGCAGCGTCAGGCCCCGGACAAGGGCCGACGTGATTCTGGGGTCGTCATCTATGATCAGAAGCTTGGAGACCATGTATTTATTCTATGCCTTCGCCAGCGGTAATCGAATGCAGACAATTGTACCGGCATTTGATCCCAGAGCATTGTTGCGAGGAACCGGGCTTGCCACCGAAATGGTTCCTTCATGGGCCTCGACGACCCATCTGGCCAGTGCCAGCCCGACACCGAAGCCCTGACTGTTTGCCGCCCCTCCCTGAACAAACCGCTCGAAGATCCGGGTTTGGGCGCCATCGGGAATGCCGGGGCCGTTATCCGTTAGCTGTATTTGAACACCGCTGTCTACTGTTTTACCGGACAGTAACAACGCCTTCCCTTCGCGCGCATGTCGGATCGCATTGCGTATCAGGCTAAGCAGGACCTGACGAATCCAATTCAGGTCACAGTGCAACGAACAATCCGGGAAGCGGCCCGTTTCGAGCTGCATGTTGGCGCTGTCGATTTCAGGCTGAATGTCGCTGACAATTGTTTGTATCAGATCGCATAGTGCAACGTTAGTTGGTTCCAGAGCCAGCTCACCGGTTTCGGATCGGGCGACGCGTAGCAAATCATCGATGCTCTGGTTCAGTTTTGCGGCGCTGTTTTCGATTGTTGCCAACACCTCTGGCGCGGTCTGGACATCCCTCTGGCCAATCTGAGCTTCCATCATGATCACCGTCAGCGGTGTGCGCAGTTCGTGGCTGGCATCAGCAAAAAAGCGGCGCCGGTTTTCGTCAATCTTGGACAGGGATTCGTTTGCAGCGCTAAGTTCCCGGGTTCGCTGGGCAATGGTCTCGTTTAACCGGGCCCACTCTGCGTCAACCTCGGCCTGGCGTTGTCTCAATGCAGCCGCCATGCGGTTGGTCTCGCCATATAACTGGCCGATCTCATCATTGCGGGTTTGCGGCAACGAAATTGCGAATTCGGATTGGCCGACCTGAACCGCCGCATTGCGCAGCCGATCCAGGCGAGAGAACTGCGGCCGCACCAGACCAAAGTAGAACCACGCCGTGCTGAGCAAGGCGAATAATGCCAGTGTCAGTGCCACCCAAGTCAGAACCAGGCGGGTCCTTTCGATCCCGGCCAATACGGAGTTTCGAAACAGAACCTCGGTATTCACCGCCTGACTGAGCAGAGGATCAAACGCCGACGCAAACGAGTCGACATGGGCACGCAGCCGCGCCTGATCGGCCTCCGCGTCGGCCAGCCCTTCCAGCGTGCTGGCCAGAAGCGCCTCCATTCTGGCCAGACCCAAGGATTGGGTTCCGTAACGCGATTGTTCGTCCAGCCCCAGGGACTGAACCGCGGCAACAGCGTCTTCCACATCAGAACGAAGCTGCAGAAACGTTGTCGCAATCTGGTCTCGGATCGGGGAAAGGCGATCAATTCGTGACTCGACTGTTTGGCCGGTTTGTATCGACTCGGTTGCGATCACAAGAAAGGTGGCGGCCTGGGTCGACAGAGCCGCATAGCGTGCCATACGGGTTTCCGAAGCCAGCGCGGTTTCCAGACGGCTGGCGACGTTCTGCATCCCGAAGTAAAGGGTTGCGGCCGCCAGCAAGGTGCCTGATCCAAGCACGACGGCACCAAGGCCCAGCCGGGTTTTCAGAAGCAGACTGCGCTTTACGGTTTGTGGCGCGGCTGTCACGATTTCCGCCTCATCAGGCCCCGGGCCGGATCATACCCCCAAACGGCGATCGCGCTCAGTATCGCAGTTGATGCCAGAACCCACAGCAGGGCCCCCCAGTTGATCTGCAAGTAAAGCAGAAACCGGATCAACTCGACCACATGCGTGAAAGGATTGAGCGCACAGATATCACGCAGCAACGGCGAGCTTTCAGCCATTTTCCACAGCGGATAGAGGGCGGAAGACAAGAAGAACATCGGGAAGATGACAAAGTTCATCACGCCGGCGAAATTCTCTAGTTGCCTGATGAAACTGGACAGCACCAGCCCCAGCGCGCCCAGCATCAGACCGCCCAGAACCAATCCCGGTAGAACCGCGACATATCCGGGCAACGGCAGGACAATGCCGAACAAAGCGGCCAATGCGAGAAACGTATAGACCTGCAGGATGGATATCGCCGTTGATCCCAGCAGGCGGCAGAACAACAACCACCAGCGCGGGAACGAACTGGTCAGCAGCAGACGCATCGAGCCCATCTCGCGGTCATAGACAAGGCTCAGTGAGCTTTGCATCCCATTGAACAACAGAACCATCGCACAGAGGCCAGGGATGATATAGGTCTCGTAGGTGATATAGGTCTGATAGGGTGGAATTATCGACAGGCCCAGGGCGGCACGAAACCCTGCAGCGAAAATCAAAAGCCAGACCATTGGCCGAACCAGAGCTGCGAGAAATCGTTCACGTTGATGGATGAAACGCAGAAACTCGCGTCCGATGATGGCACGTGCGACACCCAGGAACCCGCTCATGTCGCAACCTCGGTTCGGGACAGGAACCAGTCGGACAGGGTTTGATCCCCCCGTAGGCTGCCTGTCTGCCCACTGGCAATAATCTGACCGCAATGCAGAACCAGCAACTGGTCGTCGTCGCGCACTTCATCTGTCAGGTGCGTGGCCCACAAGATGCACAACCCCTGTTCCGCCAGGTCGTGCACATGGTCGGTTATCGCGTGCCGTGCCGCGGCATCAAGCCCAACTGTTGGCTCGTCCAACAGCAACACCGATGGTTCGTGCAGCAGGGCACGAGCCAGCTCCATCCGACGACGATGACCACCATTAAGATCGCGTACACGTTCCCCGGCACGTTCCCGCATGTTCAGCCGATCCAGCGCTGCGTCGATCCGGTCGGGGACATCGGATCGAGGTAGCCCGTGCAGCGCGGCAAAATAGGTCATGTTCTGGCGTACCGTCAAACCCAGATCCAGTGTCGGTTGCTGAAAGACCACGCCGAGCTTTGCCAGCGCCTTGCGCGGGGATTGGCGAAGATTATGGCCTGCGACCGTGATTTCACCATCTGGTGCCACTAGCAATCGCGTGAGCAACGACACCAGTGTCGATTTCCCAGCCCCATTCGGACCAAGCAGACCGCAGAACGTCCCCGCCGACACGTCAAAAGAGACAGCATCCAAAGCCGTCTTGGCGCCATAGTGAAAACTCAGGTCGCGTACCGCGAGACCAGGATTGGATTCCGCCGAAGGGCGCGCGTCTGACATTCTTCCTCCGTCCCGGACCGTGGGTCTTGACAGCAGCTTGCAATGTCGGGCCGCGTTTCTCAACCTTCCAGTCTGAGGCTCGACCACGACTTAAGTATGTGAAGGTTCACGGATTTGATGCATGTGCTCGCAGGATTTGTCGCGACGTTTCGACCAACTGAGTTTGTGAGGCGAAGCGGTGCCTGATTGGCGGTAGCAACCGTATTGCGGAAACCGCTCTTCAGTTCGCGGCCAGCAAAAATGATCGTAACTCGTTGAAGGCGGGGGATCTGCTGAACGATGGAGTAAATTTCGCCACCATTGCACTCGGAAGCTTCAACGAGGCTGAAAAAGGGCGGACCAGATCGCCAGAGTCCAACAAGTTCTGTACCAGAACTTCGTGCGCCATCAACACGCCGCCGCCATGACGCGCCTCCTCCAGCGCGACAGAATATAGCGAGTGTACAGTTCCCGTCTGCGGCACGTTTGCTCCACCAGGCTGACTGTTCAACCAATTGCCCCAATCATTTGCCCACGACCCGTCATGGAGAAGTGTTTCCTTCGAAAGATCCGAAACAGAATTCAATCTGTCCGCGACTGAAGGGGCGCAAACTGGGAAAATCACATCTTCCGCTATTCTGATTTCGTTTGCTCCGATCAGTTCACTAGTAAAAAACAAGGTCATGTCAAAAGGTTCACGCGCGAGGTTTGGCGGTGTTTCGAGTGCAACAACAGACACGGACAAATCCGGAGCAATACGCCTTAGCTTTCCAAGCCGCGGGGCCAGCCACAACTGCGCGATCGACGGCAACGCAGCAACTTTGACCTTCCGGGGCAAGGCCTTGCTTCGGAGTTCCTGCACAGCCATTCCCAATTGGTCAAACGCCTGGCTAAACTCGGGCAAAAGCTCTTCGGCGAGCGCCGTCATCTCAACCCCACGGGCATTTCGGACAAAAAGTTGGGTGCCCGCCCAAGCTTCCAGGGTCTTGACGTGCTGGGTTATCGCGCCCGCGGTAACGGATAGCTCGTCTGCCGCAGCGGCAAAACTGCCCAGCCGAGCTGCTGCCTCAAATGCTCGCAGGGCATTGAGATGTGGACCTTTTGGACGACGAGGAGAAAGTGACATCTACTTGAGCCTTAGTTTTTCTGCGGCAAATAAATAGCAATACTGATTTGCTTCCGCCAGTGAAACTCTGGATTTTGGATTAAACCAAAACGCATCGGAGGAGCCCGGATGTTGCGGCACTTTGAAAATCCAGTGGGGACGACCGATCCCGTCGTCGCAGAAGCTCTTGCAAACGAGAAAATGCGTCAGCAGAATCAAATTGAGCTGATCGCGTCCGAAAACATCGTCAGCCGTGCAGTTCTCGATGTCCTCGGACATGAGATGACCAACAAGACGCTTGAGGGGTATCCGGGTAACCGGTTCCACGGAGGTGGTCAGTTCGTCGACGTCGTCGAGCAAGCGGCAATCGACCGCGCCAAGGAATTGTTCGGGTGCGACTATGCCAACGTTCAACCCCATTCCGGCAGCCAGGCGAACCTTGCTGTTTTCTTTCTGCTACTCAAGCCTGGCGACAAGGTCTTGTCGCTTGATCTGGCAGCTGGCGGTCACCTGAGTCACGGCCTGAAAGCCAACCTGTCGGGTCGCTGGTTCGAATCGCATCACTATGGTGTTGATGCCGACTCTGAAGTTATTGACTGTGATGCGCTGGAAAAACTGGCTGAGGAAATCCAGCCTAAGCTGTTGATCACGGGTGGTTCTGCCTATCCGCGCGAAATCGACTTTGAGCGCATGGGGCAAATCGCGAAAAAGGTGGGCGCACATTTCCACGTGGACATGGCTCATATTGCCGGGCTTGTCGCCGCTGGCGCGCATCCCTCGCCTTTCCCACACGCTGACATTGTAACTTGCACCACGACAAAAACACTGCGAGGCCCGCGTGGCGGACTGATCCTCACGAACAACGAGGACTGGTTCAAGAAGCTGCAGTCTGCGGTTTTCCCCGGCGTTCAGGGCTCGATCCACAGCCAGGTACTGGCAGCCAAAGCTGTTTGTCTCGCAGAAGCGCTTACGGACGAGTTCAAGGATTACGGAGCACAGGTTAAAGCCAACGCCGCCAAACTTGCAGAAACCTTGCAGACCCGGGGCTTGCGTATTGTTTCCGGTGGCACCGACACACACCTGGTACTCGTGGATCTCAGCCCAAAGGGTATCACGGGCAAACGTGCTGAGGTCGTTCTTGAAAAGACCAATATCACGGCAAACAAAAACGCGATCCCCAATGACAGCACACGTCCGACGGAATGGGTTGGGTTGCGTCTGGGCGTGAGCGCAGCCACGACCCGCGGAATGAAGGAAGCCGAGTTCGAAGAGTTGGGCAATGTGATTGCGGACTTGATCGAAGCTGAGGCAGCAGGTGATGCCGACGCGACAGTCCTGCGCTGTAAAGCTACAGTCGCCGTGTTGTGCGCGTCATTTCCCACCTATGCGGTGTAAACACTCCTTGCCCGGAAATGGCCCAGTTCCTTACGCTGTGTCTGCGATCAAGCTCTCGTGGTGCAGGTCAAGCCGTTTTTTGATCCGCGCCACCATTGTCATCCCCGATCCGACCTCGTTCTGCCGGTTGAGCGGGTGCCTCGACGCCGATGATCCGGGTCAATCCGGCAGTTTTCAAAGTAACTTAGGGTTACAGGGCATTTAACTGCGCTGGACCATTTGCGTGTGAGCGTCACCGCGGCGGCTACGAAAACTCGTGCCTGATTGTGTGTTCAGGCTGGACCCTATTGGCAAGTTTTGGCATATTCGTGCAATGCCAAACCATAGGGCCGGCCAATGCTAGCACCCGAACGCCACGCCATTATTCTGGAAGAAGTCTCGCGCCAACCCGCGGTCTCGATCCGATCTCTGACTGAACGGCTTGGTGTATCCCGGGAAACCGTGCGCAAAGATATTGAACAGCTGGCTCAGGAGAACAAGCTTCATCAGGTGCGGGGCGGGGCGACCAGTGTGCGCAGGCAGGAACCTTCCATGGCCGACCGGTCCCAAACCAACCCGGAGGGTAAGAAACGGATTGGAGCCTATGTGGCCAGCGTAATCCCGGACGGGGCCAGCGTGATAGTTGACAATGGGTCAACGACAATGGCAGCGGCGCAGGCTTTGGCGACTGTTCGCCAGAATCTTACTATATATACCAACGACTTAACGATTGCTTCTGTGCTGGCACCAGCGACCACCGAAGTCACGCTGCTGGGCGGGCGGCTGGATTTTTTAGAGAATGCTACGTTGGGTTTGGACACGCTCGACCACCTGTCGCGGTACAATGCGGAATATGCACTGATAGGGGTCGGCGGTGTGAGCTCTCGGGCATTGTTTACAGACTTTTCGCTAGAAGGTGCCAACCTGCGTCACATGATGATGGAACGGGCGCAGCGGCCACTGATCCTGGCGGATGGCAGCAAGTTCGACGTGGTTGGTCCGATCGCGATGAAACCGCTGCCGGTGAAAGCAGCACTGGTGGTGGATGAGGAGTTGCCAAATAGCATAGTTGGCGCGCTACAAAACCAACCCGTGGATATTGTGAAAGTGTAACGCAAAAATACGAAAGCAGTTGCCAAAAATTGCAAAGCACAAATAGGGTGGAAGCAAATCCGAATCCCTGAGTACGGAGCGAGCCGATGGCTGACACCAAACTTCCGCACAGCGCACAATATGTCATTGTGGGAGGCGGTATCGTTGGCTGCTCGGTTGCGTATCATCTGACCAGGATGGGGCATCGTGACGTGGTGCTTCTGGAGCAGGGGCAGCTGAGCTGTGGCACCACATGGCATGCGGCCGGTCTGGTTGGTCAGTTGCGCAGCCAACCCGCGATGACCAACCTGATCCGCTATTCGACCGAGCTCTATTCGCAGCTTGAGGCAGAGACCGGGCTCGCGACAGGCTGGATGGAGTGCGGCTCGGTTACTGTTGCACGGACAGATGACCGTATGACCATGCTGCTGCGCACGGCTGCGGCGGCGCGGGCGCAGGGTGTCGAGGTTCAGGTCATCAGCGCTCAGGAAGCGCAGGACAAGTGGCCGGTAATGCAGGTGGATGATGTCAAGGGCGGGTTGTGGATGCCCGGGGACGGAAAGGCAAATCCGACCGATCTGACTCAATCGCTGGGCAAGGGCGCACGGATGGGCGGCGCAAAGGTGATCGAGGGCATAAAGGTCACCGATATCCTGACTAAGAATGGCGCGGTAAGCGGTGTGGTGACTGATCAGGGCACGATCAAGGCCGAGGTCGTAGTCAATTGCGGTGGCCAATGGGCACGGCAACTTGGCAAGATGTGCGGCGTCAACGTTCCCATGCATTCGGCCGAGCATATGTATATCGTGACTGAGCAGGTTGAGGGTGTGACCCCTAACCTGCCGGTGCTCCGCGATCCAGACGGTTACATCTATTTCAAGGAAGAAACCGGTGGTCTGGTGTTGGGCGGGTTCGAACCTGAGGCCAAGCCCTGGGCAATGGATGGAATACCTGACAAGTTCTTCTTCCAGTTGCTGCCCGATGACTGGGACCAGTTCGAGATTCTTTTGAAAAACGCACTGGTCCGGGTGCCGCAGATGGCCGAAGCCGGCGTGCGCAAATTCTACAACGGCCCCGAGAGCTTTACGCCTGACAACAACTATCTGCTTGGAGAGGCCCCTGAACTGAAGAACTTCTTCATCGGCGCCGGGTTCAACTCTATGGGTATTGCCAGCGCCGGCGGGGCAGGGCGCGCTCTGGCAGAGTGGATTGTCGAGGGGGCGCCGACCTCGGACCTGTTTGCCGTTGATATCCGCCGGTTTGCCAGTTTCAACAACAACCCCACTTGGCTGCATGACCGGGTCAAGGAAACTCTGGGACTTCATTACGCGATGCCCTGGCCGAACCGAGAGCTGGATTCGGCGCGTCCATTCCGACGCTCTGCCCTCTATGACCGTCTGGCGGCGAAGAATGCCGTATTTGGATCGAAAATGGGCTGGGAGAGGGTGAATTATTTTGCGCCTGAAGGTGAGGCGCCCGAGATTCATTACAGTTTTGGCCGTCAGAACTGGCATGACGCGGTTGCCACTGAGCATAAGAATACCCGCGAGGGGGTTTCGGTCTTTGACCAGAGCTCGTTTGCCAAGCTCCTGGTTCAAGGTCGCGATGCCTGTGCCCAGCTAAACCGGATTTGTGCGGCCAATGTGGATGTGCCGGTGGGTCACACAATCTACACTGGCCTGCTGAATGAGCGCGGCGGGTATGAATCCGATCTGACCGTGCTGCGCCTGAAGGATCAGGAGTTCATGCTGATCACGGGCTCGGCACAGGCTGTGCATGATACGGATTGGATACGCAGGAATTTCGTCGAGGATGCACACGCATTCCTGACGGATGTAACTTCGGCCTGGTCAGTGCTGGCCGTTATGGGGCCAAAGTCTCGCGACGTGCTCCGCAAGCTGACCAAAACTGACCTGTCCAATGCCGGTTTCCCATTTGCCGCGGTACAGGAGATTGACCTGGGTTACGCCTCCGTGTTGGCAAATCGCATAACCTATGTAGGCGAACTGGGTTGGGAACTGGTGGTTCCGGTTGAATTCACCATCGGTGTCTATGAAGACCTGATGTGCGCCGGAGCAGAGTACGGCATTCGCGACGCCGGATATTATGCGCTGGAGGGGCTGCGGCTGGAAAAGGGATACCGCGCCTGGAGCCGTGAATTGACCCCCGGCATCACACCGTTGCAGGCGGGGCTGAGTTTTGCGGTCGATTTCGAAAAGCCGGGCGGCTTTATCGGGAGAGAGGCGCTGCTGGCTGCGAAAGAAGACCCCAGTCACCTGAAAACCCGCATTGTTCAGCTGGTGCTGGATGATGGCGCACAGCAGCTTTGGGGCGGCGAGGCCGTCCTGTGTAACGGCGTTGAAATCGGAGAAGTTCGTTCGGCGGCGTATGGCCATACGCTGGGGGCAGCGGTAGCTTTATGCCAGCTTGACGCGCCGGAACGCATCACATTGGAATATATCCGGAACGGCGTTTTCGAGATTGATCTTGCCGGAACCAGATTTTCAGCAACAGCCCATTTAAGAAGCCCATATGATTTCGGGAACGAACGACCCAAGATGGACGGCTAGGTTCCGATGGTAAACGACTGGCCTAAATCCAGATGAAACACTGTTCTGTCATCAAACCTGACACGGCGCATGTCACGGATATCAGCACTTTTGTGCTGGGATGGATTGCCGTTGGATCAGCTTTCGTTGGGGCTGGCCTATCTGAGAGCCGAACTGTGATGAAAGAAAAAAAACTTGCTCATATCGTCGAGCCACAATGACAATACAGGCAGTTCTCATCGTATTGACCGCAGCCGTGTTGCACGCGCTCTGGAATGCGGTTGTCAAAGGCGCGCCCGACAAAGCCGTGGTTTTGGGGCTGGTGTCGCTTGGCCACGCTGTGCCTGCGTTGATTGCGTTGCCTTTTGTCGGGTTGCCAGTTTGGGCAGCTGTCCCCTTCATCATCGGTTCGACCCTGATTCACTGGGGTTACTATTGGTTTCTCAACACCGCGTATAAGCACGGTGACCTGTCGGTAGTGTACCCAATCTCACGCGGGATGACGCCAATCCTGGTTACGGTGGGTGCTATCTTTTTTGCGGGTGAGTTTCTGCCGCCGATCGCATGGGCCGGTATCGTCTGCATCTCGGTTGGGATCGGATGTCTGTCCTTGGCCGGGCTGGGCAGAAACACAAACTGGATCGCCGTAGCGGCCGCTTTTGGCACGGGTTTGATGATTGCGTCCTATTCGATCGTGGATGGTATCGGTATCCGGCTTTCCGGGAATACGTTGGGATACATTGCAGCATTGTTCGTTGCCGAGATTATTGTTGCCGGGTTTATCTTCACGACCAGATGGCAGCGTTTCGTTGCACTGCCCAAGCGCTATGTCTGGGCGGGCCTGACAGGCGGCGTCATCTCTGGGCTGGCGTACGGGTTGGTACTCTATGCCAAGACCATTGCGCCCTTGGGCGTGGTATCCGCCCTCCGGGAAAGCTCAGTTATCTTTGCGTCGCTTATTGGTGTGATGTGGTTTGGTGAGGGTCCAAAATCCAACAGGCTTCTTGCAGCGACCATCGTCGCGATCGGAATAGTAATCCTTGCAATGACACGTTGAGCGTCCTTCGGGGCATCGAAGAAAAGTTTGCGGAATTCAGACCCTGAAACATGCCTGAGTGTTCTGCTGATCGTCATAAGCCAGTTCCGCAATGATTTGGTGGGGTAGGGCGGTTTCGGTTGGGTGGCGGACGGCCCAAACCGCGAAGACCTTGGGGAAACGTGGTTGGTTTTGCCCGCCGTTTTGCCGCCAACAAGCCTGTTGAGCCAGCCGGGTATCCCTTTTTGTCCCAGCCTCAATAAAAAGACAAAGCTTGAAAGATGTCTTGGATGATACGGAAGCCGAACGCTCTGAACGCAGCGGTTTTTAACTCGCCTTTGGTAATCCGGAAGAGCCGACGAACCGGATGTCAGACCTCAGATTGCCTTCGCGGCAGTCCAGTTTGTCCATTCTCTGTACGAAACCATACCGGCTGGCCGCAATTGGTGCCTGCACGCTGCATGTACACTTGGATATGGATGAAAACGGGGAAGTTTCGCCGATAGGGATGCGTTCGGAATAATGGACCATGAGATCGCACAAAAGCAAAAAACCAGGTTCGTGAATTCGCCCTGTTCGGCCTGAGGCCTTGCCAATGCCACCTATAGGTATTGCTTATGACATCGAAGATATAATCGATTTTTATTGGCGTTTTTATCTGTCAAACTGCTGTCAAACAATCGGTGCATAATAATCGAGTTCGAACGCCGCGTAAGAATGGCGAAAACAACATAATTACCAACAGAGGATCACAATGAAACACACGACATCATTTCTCGCGGCTCTGACTATAGGTGCGCTAACGGCAACGGTTGCGGCATCGGAAACTGAATTGACAGTTTATACCGCAGTCGAGGCGGAAGACTTGGCCCGGTACGCCGAAACTTTCAATCAAAGTCACCCTGATATCAAGATCAATTGGGTTCGCGACTCGACCGGCATCATTACGGCGAAATTGCTGGCAGAACGTGATAATCCGCAGGCAGACGTTGTTTGGGGCCTGGCCGCCACGTCGCTGCTGCTGCTGAAATCAGAAGGTATGTTGGAGCCTTATGCGCCGGCTGGTGTGGAAAAGCTGGACAAAAAATTTGTTGATGGCGACAACCCCCCTGCCTGGGTCGGTATGGACGCCTGGGTTGCTTCTGTCTGCTACAATACAGTCGAGGCCGGGAAGGCCGGGTTGACCCCGCCGACATCCTGGAAGGATCTCACCGACCCAATGTACAAAGATCAGGTGATCATGCCCAACCCGAATTCATCGGGTACGGGGTTCCTTGATGTGTCCAGCTGGTTGCAGATGTTCGGTGAAGAAGGTGGTTGGGAATACATGGATGCGCTGCACGAGAACATTGCACGGTACACCCATTCAGGTTCAAAACCTTGCAAATTGGCGGCAGCAGGCGAGATCCCTATCGGCATCTCTTTCGCGTTCCGCGGGGCAAAATCCAAAGCCGACGGCGCGCCGCTTGAGATCATCGTGCCTTCTGAAGGCGTAGGCTGGGACATGGAAGCCACCGCAATTGTTGCTGGCACTGCAAATCTGGAGGCCGCGCAGAAGCTGGTGGACTTCACGGTCACCAAGGAAGCCAACGAGATGTACAACACCGGCTATGCCGTCGTAGCTTATCCGGGTGTTGCAAAGCCGGTTGAGCACTTCCCAGACGGTCTTCTGGATGCAATGATCGAAAACGATTTTGAGTTTGCCGCCAATAATCGCGCGGCAATCCTGAAGGAATGGCAGTCTCGCTATGACGGAAAGTCGGAAGCGAAGTAATCCCTTTAGCAGGAGAGGCTTTTGTGCCTCTCCTGCACACCAGTATCTTGTTCCCCAACAAACAACTTACTCACCCGGTTCAAACCGGCCAGGATCGGCCGTGCCCGAGGTGCAGATGTGAGGACCTCTCCCGTGCTTCAGAAAACACCACCCGGTGAACTGTATCTCAGCATCCAGAATTTGTGGAAGGCGTTCGGAAGCTTTCTGGCGCTCAAGGACATCTCTCTTGAAATCAATGAAGGGGAATTTGTCTGCTTTCTAGGCCCGTCCGGTTGCGGTAAGACCACTCTTTTGCGGGCGATTGCCGGATTGGATTTGCAGACAAAGGGTACGGTCATGCAGGATGGCAAGGACGTATCCAATCTCCCCCCGTCCGAACGGGATTTCGGGATTGTGTTTCAGTCCTACGCTCTGTTCCCGAACCTGACGATTGAAAAGAACATCGCCTTTGGCCTTGAAAACACCGGCCGCAGCAAATCGGATATCGCTGTTCGGGTAAACGAACTCTTGAATCTGGTTGGTTTGCCGGAACAGGGCAAGAAATACCCAGCGCAATTGTCAGGTGGTCAGCAGCAACGGATTGCACTGGCCCGCGCCATCGCGACCAACCCGGGTCTTTTACTTCTGGATGAGCCGTTATCGGCGCTGGACGCCAAAGTGCGCGTTCATCTGCGGCATGAGATCAAGGAGTTGCAGCGCAAGCTGGGTGTGACCACCGTGATGGTGACCCACGATCAGGAAGAAGCGCTGGCCATGGCAGACCGGATCGTGGTCATGAATCATGGTGTGATCGAACAGGTGGGGCCTCCCACCGAAATCTACCGGGAGCCGGCCAATCTGTTTGTCGCCGACTTTATCGGTGAAATGAACCAGATCCGGTCGCAGGTTACCAAAGGCGGACGATTGAGCGTCGGGGAGAAGACCTTTGCCTGCCTTAGCCACAAATTCAACGATGGGACCCCGATCATCGCAGCTATTCGACCCGAAGATATCATCCCTCATGAAGCTGGTTACCTGGACACAGGTGGCAATCGGAACTGCATAGAGGTCACGCTTGATGAGATGGAGTTCCTGGGTTCGTTCTGGCGCTGCCGATTGAACAACGAGAGGTTCGGATCATCGGAACTAATTGCGGATTTCTCGATCAACGCTGTACGTCGTCTTGAGCTGGAAGAAGGGCGCAGCATGGTGATTGAGCTCCCCGAAAACCGTCTTATGGCTTTTGACGTCCCGGAGGCTGAGGCATGAGCTCGCTTTCGACCAACCAAGGCACCTTGCCTGTCGGGCCGGACATCAAGCCAAAGCTCAGCCGCGACGACATCCTGATGCGCGGAAGCATGATGGTGATCGCGCTATATCTGGTGGTGACGTTGGCGTTGCCACTTTACACGATGCTCTCCAAGTCGTTCTCGACCTATCGGATAGAACTGTCCCAGTATGAGTTTCAGCTAAGTGACGATGCAGGCGTATTCGATGGAACGATCCTGTCGGCTGACGAACTGAACAGGCAATTGAGGGTCTTTTCCGACACTGATCTGGTGACTGGCTCGGACGGACGTTTGCCTGTGACCGGACTCTTCCCTGATTTCAGCTTTCGCAGCCCGGTCATGTACAAGATCCGTAACACAACGGATACCGGGCGCTTTCTGGTCGGGTCGACTTTGAATGAAGGCACCGATTGGGTCGAGCTTGATTCCAACACGTTCCGCCGGGTGCAAATGCGGCCGGTCCAGTCGCGAGGACTGGACAATTTCATTAACTACTTCTCGACACCGGCACTGTTCAATTCGATCAAGAACTCTCTTTGGATTTCGGTTGTCAGCACCATTGTAACGGTGACGCTGGCGTTTTGGTTCGCCTATGCGCTGAACCGAAGCTGCATGCGGTTCAAAGGCGTTTTTCGCCTCATTGCCATGGCACCGATCCTGGTTCCGTCGCTCTTGCCGGGCATCGCGTTGGTCTACCTTTTCGGCAACCAGGGGATGATCAAGGAGTTGCTGTTTGGTGCCAGCATTTACGGCCCCATCGGCATCGTGATCGGATCGGTTTTCTTTACCTTTCCGCACGCATTCCTGATCATATCGACCGCGCTCGCGATATCTGACGCGCGCCTGTATGAAGCTGCTGCCAGCTTGCGGTCGACGCCATGGCGAACCTTCTGGACCGTAACGATACCCGGGGCCCGCTATGGGCTGATCTCAGCGGCCTTTGTTGTTTTCAATCTGGTGATCACCGATTTCGGTCTACCCAAGGTCATCGGCGGTCAATTCAACGTGCTTGCAGTGGATATTTATAAACAGGTGATCGGTCAGCAGAATTTTGAGATGGGCGCTGTGGTATCGGTGGTTCTTGTCGTCCCGGCCATCCTGGCATTTGCCATCGACCGGATGGTTCAGTCCAAGCAGGTGGCGCAGCTTTCGGCGCGTTCTGTGCCGTATCAGCCGACTCCAAACCCAAAGGCTGATCGCATATTCCTGATCTACTGCAGCTTGGTCGGCCTGTTCATCGTCGGTCTTCTGGCTGTGTGTCAGTTTGCGGCGCTGATCAAGTTCTGGCCGTACGATCTGAGCCTGAGCCTCAAGAACTATCAGTTCAACAGAATGGACGGCGGCGGCTGGGGATCGTATTTCAACTCGATCAAACTGGCGTTGCTGACGGCGGTTATCGGCACGACAGTTGTGTTCTTCGGGGCTTACTTGGTGGAAAAATCGAACGGGTTCAGAACCGGTCGGTCGATTTTCCAGATGTTTGCGATGCTGCCGATGGCGATCCCGGGCATGGTATTGGGGCTGTCGTACATCTTCTTCTTCAACAACCCATCCAACCCGCTGAATGGGATTTACGGCACGATGTCGATCTTGGTGATTTGTACAGTGACCCACTTCTACACCGTGTCGCACCTGACGGCCGTCACCGCGCTCAAGCAAATGGACAGAGAATTTGAGTCGGTGTCGTCTTCGCTCAAACAACCAACGATGAAGCTGTTTGCACGGGTAACGGTTCCGGTTTGCCTGCCAGCGGTTTTGGATATTTCAATCTATCTGTTCGTCAACGCGATGACGACCGTGTCGGCAGTGGTGTTTCTTTATTCTCCCAAAACGACGCTTGCGTCCATCGCGGTGCTGAACATGGATGATGCCGGGGATATCGCACCGGCGGCGGCAATGGGTATGATGATCTTTTACACCAACGCCGCTGCCCGGATCGTTCACCTGATTGCCTCAAAAGGCATTCTGAAGCGCACTCAGGCTTGGCGAAGCAGGTAGTCAAAGAACTCTGCCCCCCGCCGATCAGGTATCGGCGGGGGGGCTTTTTTCTTCCAGCGCGCGCTGGGCGAAGTCCATAAAGGCTCGGATGATCTTTACGTTGCGCCGTTGCGAAAGCGAAATCATGCTTTCACCCATTTGCAACGTCACGCCTTTCAGCTTGATTTGCCGCAACCGATCATCGTGCCCATACTCTGCTTCAGAGACAAATCCGATGCCTGCACCCGAGGCTACAAGCTCGCGAACGGCCTCGCGCCCTTCCGCAACGATTGCAGGATTCAACGTGATACCGCGCCTTTCGGCTTCTTCTTCCAGTTTCTGACGTGTTTTTGACCCATGCTCTCTGAAAACCAGCGGTTGATCGGCCAACTCTTCCAAAGAAAGCGAAGGTTTGGATGCCAAAAGCACACCTTGCGCGGCGAAGGCCACGATTTCAGTGGACCCCAGATTCAACACATCCATATCCTTGCCAGGAGACAAGCTGCCAACAACGCCGATCTCTGCGTTGTATGACCGAAGTTCTTCCAGAATTTCTTCGGTGTTGCCGGACCGCACGGTGATGGTGATTTTGGGATACTTCTTTTGAAACGAACCCAGGAAAGACGTCATGTGATGCGCTGAGTCGGCAATGATCCGCAATTCCCCGTCGATCGCGGCCTTGGTTTCCGAGAGGTAGTCCTCGATCTGATCTTCGATCTCAAAATACTGCTTTGTGAACTGGTAAAGCTGTTCGCCTTCGGGGGTGAGGTTCACGCGTTTTCGTTCGCGCTGAAACAACAACAGGTCGTGATCCTGTTCCAGCTTTCGAACCTGTTCGGAAATCGCCGGCTGCGTCAGAAAAAGTGCCTCGGCCGCGCGGGAAAACCCGCCATGTTTGGCCACGTAATGAAAGGCTTTGAGCTGGCTGTGCCGCATCACCGGTCCCCAATGATTTATGCATAGGCTGCACTTATAATTAGATTGATATTTGCAATTTCACATATAGCAACCATTGCTGCAATGGTGTTTGTGAAAACGCTGTTCTGGAGCCTGGTAATGACGCCATCCCATCCAAAAATCGAGCAACCGCGCCTCGGCGAACCATACCTTTTGACACCCGGGCCATTGACGACGTCCTATGCCGTGAAAGAGGCCATGTTGCGCGATTGGGGCAGCTGGGACGACGACTTTCGCGCCATGACCCGGGAAGTACGATCAAGCCTGCTGGACCTGCTTGGTGAGGGCGCTGACGCGTTTGATTGCGTCCCAATGCAGGGCAGCGGATCGTTTTCAGTCGAGGCGATGCTGGCATCCTTCATCCCGCCGGAAGGAAAGGCGCTGGTATTGGCCAATGGCGCCTACGGGCAGCGTTCAGCCCAGACATTGCAGTACCTGGGCCGGGACCATATCGTGCTGGACAAGGGCGATTACCTGCCGCCGCGGGGCGACGAGGTTGCGCGTATTCTCGCGGATGACCCGGCCATCACGCATGTTGTTGCCATTCACTGCGAAACCAGCTCGGGGATCTTGAACCCTGTCGAGGAAATATCCGAGGCCACATATGCAGCCGGTCGCAAGCTGTTGATAGACTCGATGTCTGCCTTTGGTGCGATCGAGCTCAGGCCCACAGATATTCGATATGACGCCATGGTATCTTCTGCAAACAAGTGCATCGAGGGCGTTCCGGGCTTTGGGTTCATTGTGGCGCGCAAGAGCGAACTGGAAGCCGCAAAGGGCAACAGTCATTCCCTGTCTCTGGATGTGCACGCCCAGTGGGCGCACATGAACAAGACCGGTCAATGGCGCTTTACCCCGCCGACGCACGTGGTTGCAGCCTTCATCGAAGCGCTTCGGGCGCACGCTGCTGAAGGCGGCGTTGCCGGCCGCGGCGCACGTTACACCCGCAACCGGGACGTTATGGTTTCGGGGATGCGCGAACTGGGTTTCGAAACACTGCTGGACAACCGTTGGCTGAGCCCGATCATCGTTACGTTCTTCTGCCCCGCCGACGAGAAGTTCGTATTCGATCAGTTCTATAACCTGATGAAAGACAAAGGGTTCATTATCTACCCGGGTAAGCTGACCGTCGTCGACAGTTTCCGCGTCGGATGTATCGGTCAGATGGACGAAGACGTCATGCGTAAGGTTGTGAACGCAGCAAAAGAATCTCTGGACGAAATGGGCGTTACAAGTGCCGCTCCTCCTCTCCGGGCACTGGAAGAACGCGCCAAGTTGGCCGCTTAAACATCAAGGAAAACACAGATGACTATCCAAACTCCTGTCGAAGCAAATGAGCGCGTCTATCCGACGCCGAAGGTGCCCGCCATTGCCATCTGCCTTGATGGATGTGAACCTGAATACCTCGATGTCGCGATTGCGAAAGGGCTGATGCCCAACCTCAAGCGAATGCGGGAAGAGGGCACGGACCGGCTGGCACATTCCGTTATCCCGTCGTTCACCAACCCCAACAATCTTTCGATTGCCACCGGGCGTCCTCCAATCGTGCACGGAATCTGTGGCAACTACCTCATCGACCCAGACAGTGGTGAAGAGGTGATGATGAATGACGTCCGCTTCCTGCGTGCGCCGACCATCTTTTCCCAGTTCTACGACGCGGGTTTCCGCGTGGCGATGGTAACCGCCAAGGACAAGCTGCGCGCGCTGTTAGGTGCCGGGCTGAAGTTTGACGAAGGCAGGGCGGTTGCGTTTTCTTCCGAACGGTCGGGTGAAACGACGCTGGCGGAACACGGCATCGACAAGGCCAGCAAATGGCTGGGCATGGACGTCCCCGAGGTTTACTCGGCAGAGCTTTCCGAATTTGTCTTTGCCGCTGGCGTCAAGCTGCTGAAAGAGTTCAAGCCCGACGTGATGTATTTGTCGACCACCGACTATATCCAGCACAAGTTTGCACCCGATCAAAAAGGCGCACTCGATTTCTATGCCATGTTCGACCGGTATCTTGGCGAACTGGATGAATTGGGAGCGGCCATCGTGGTGACCGCGGATCACGGCATGAAGCCCAAGCATTTGGCGGATGGATCGCCCTCTGTAGTTTACGTGCAGGACCTGATGGACGAATGGCTGGGCAAGGACGCGGCACGGGTCATCCTTCCGATTACCGATCCATACGTCGTGCATCATGGCGCGTTGGGTTCCTTCGCAACCGCCTATTTGCCTGACGGAGCAGACCGGGACGACATCATCGGCAAGCTCAAGGCGACCAACGGCATTACGCACGTGCTGACCAAGGCCGAAGCGATCGAGCAATTCGAATTGCCAGGCGACCGCATTGGCGACATCGTGATGGTTTCCGGCGAAAACATCTGTATCGGCACGTCCGAGCATCGCCATGATCTGGCAGCGCTCAAAGAACCGTTGCGCAGCCATGGCGGTTTGACCGAACAGGAAGTTCCCTTCATCGTGAACCGCGTCATCGACCTGCCGAACCAACCCGTGCTGCGCAATTTCGATGCCTTCTTTTACGCAACAACAGCGGCGGCACAGTAAGCTATGAAAGATCAGACCATGTCGAAAATCGAAGTACGTAACGAGGGAATGCGGATCGGTGGCGAGATTGTCTTTACCGACGACACTGTTCCCGTTCTCTACCCGTACACCAACGAAGTCGTGGGTCACGTACCAGCCGGTAAAGCCGAACATGCGCGCCGGGCTTTTGAGATTGCGGCGAATTACAAACCCAAGCTGACCCGATACGAGCGCAGCCAAATCCTGCAACGGGCGGGCGAGTTGATCGGCGAAAAGCGCGACTATCTTGCGAAATGGCTGACGCTGGAGTTGGGGATCTGTCACCAGCATGCGATCTACGAAACCAAACGCGCGCAGGACGTGTATCAATTCGCGGCGGCCGAGGCACTGAAGGATGATGGTGAGATCTTTTCCTGCGACCTGACCCATAACGGAAAGGCCCGCAAGATTTTCACCACCCGAGAGCCGGTGAAAGCAATCAGTGCGATCACGCCGTTCAATCACCCGCTGAACATGGTCAGCCACAAGATCGCGCCGTCGATTGCCACCAACAATTGCATGGTTTGCAAACCGACTGAACTGACGCCGCTGACCGCATTGACACTGGCTGACATTCTCTATGAGGCAGGCTTGCCGCCCGAGATGTTCCAGGTCGTGACAGGTTGGCCCGGCGACATTGGCGACGAGATGATCACCAATGAACACATCGATATCATCACCTTTACCGGCGGTGTGCCCGTGGGCAAGATGATCGCCGAAAAAGGCGTCTACAAGCGTCAGGCGCTGGAACTTGGCGGCAACGACCCTCTGATCGTTCTGAATGACCTCACTGAGGCCGATTTGGACAAGGCGGCAACAATTGCCGTGGCGGGGGCTACAGGAAACTCCGGTCAGCGTTGCACGGCGGTCAAGCGCATACTCGTGCAGGAAAGTGTGGCCGACAAATTTGTGCCGCTGGTTCTTGAGAAGGCGAAGAAGATCAAGTTCGGCGATCCGCAAGACCCGGAAACCGAACTGGGATGCGTGATCCATGACAAGGCCGCCGAGATTTTTGAAAACCGTGTTCTTCAGGCGGAAAAAGAGGGGGCTGAAATTCTGTACCACCCCGGCCGTCAGGGTGCGCTGCTGCCGCCTATCGTGGTCGACAAGGTGCCCCATGACAGCGAATTGGTGATGGAGGAAACCTTTGGTCCTATCGTGCCGATCGTTCGCGTGCCGGACAACGACGAAGAGGTGATGGCGATTTCAAACGGCACCGAGTTTGGCCTGTCTTCGGGCGTCTGCACAAACGATCTGAACCGGGCGATTGCTTTCATCAACGGGTTGAACGTCGGCACCTGCAACATCTGGGAACAGCCGGGCTATCGCATTGAAATGTCGCCCTTTGGCGGCATCAAGGACAGTGGAAACGGGGTGAAGGAAGGCGTCATCGAAGCAATGAAGTTTTTCACCAACGTCAAAACCTATTCGTTGCCGTGGCCTAACTAAGCGTACCGCCTTTTCCCCATCTGTGGAAAGGGTAACACAGTTCCTCCCTGGTACTGGCGGGCCTTGCGGGGTCCGCATCATTTGATGACGGCAAAGAGGAGCGGACATGCCACAAATTGTCCATACTGAAGGGGAATCAAACACGTCTGAGGCGCGCAAGGTGTGGTTGCAAAAGTCCATGGGGCCGAAGTCAACGCCATTGCTCAAACGCGATGCGAACGTGTTCCTGCATCAATCTCTATCCTCACCTTGCGTCAGCACCATTGCAAAGGCCGAGGGGATCTGGATCGAGGATATGGAGGGCCGCCGGTACATGGATTTCCATGGCAACTCGGTGCACCACATCGGTTATGGCCATCCCCGTTTGGTTGCCGCCATTAAGGCACAGCTTGACGATCTTCCTTTTGCGCCACGCCGCTTCACCAATGATCCGGCCGTAGAGTTGGCCGAGAAACTGGCAGAGATCGTGCCTGGCGATCTGGGGAAAATGCTCTTTACCACCGGCGGCTCTGACGCCAACGAGGTTGCCCTCAAGATTGCACGCGCCGCTACGGGTCGGTTCAAAACGATCAGCTTCTGGGATGCCTTCCATGGCGCTGGTTTCGGCGCCGCAAGTGTGGGCGGAGAGGCGACGTTTCGCAGTCATATCGCAGGCCCCCTCCTGTCCGGTACCGAACATGTCGCCCCCTTTGCCTGCTATCGATGCCCGTACAATCACACGGTCCCTGAAACCTGCGGACTGGCCTGCGCGAAAATGGTCGAATATGTCCTCGAGCGTGAAGGAGATGTGGCGGCTGTCATAGCGGAACCGATGCGCGCGGTGCCCTATGTCCCTCCGCCGGGGTTCTGGAAGACGGTTCGCGAGGCGTGCAACCGTCACGGGGCGCTTTTGATCATGGATGAAATCCCAACGGGTCTTGGCAAGACTGGCAAGATGTTCGCCTTTGAGCATGACGAGATCATCCCGGATATCGTGACACTTGGGAAAGCGCTTGGCGGCGGCATCCTGCCCATCGCGGCCTGCGTTGCCCGTAAGCAGCTGGATGTTTGCGGAGATTTTGCCATCGGACATTACACGCACGAAAAGAACCCGGTCACTGCCCGGGCCGCTTTGACGACGATCCAGATCATCGAAGACGAAGGCTTGGTTCACCGTTCAGCGGAACTGGGTGAACATGCCATTGGTCGCTTGATGGATGAACTTCAGAACGTTCCGATTGTCGGAGACATCCGGGGAAGGGGCCTGATGTTCGGGATTGAAATCGTCGATGATCGCGTCGACAAAACGCCGGGGAACGCGTGCGCCGAACGGATATACTATGCCTGCCTCGAGGCCGGTCTAAGCTATAAGATCAGCCAGGGGTGCGTTCTGACATTGTCACCGCCGCTGACCATCTCGCGTTTGGACCTGGACCGCGCAATCGACATTGTAATTGCCGCAATCAAGGCCGAGAGTTGACGTCCGCGACCAATCTCGTGTCACAATAGGATCAGTGATCGCGCCCTTCCGGGACCCCTTGGCCAACCTCATAAGCGACGGGTATTCCGTCAAAACGCTTTCAAATGGTTGCAGTGAAACACACAGGAGTTTACGCCTTGTGGGCCTCAATGGGATGTAACACTTCCCAATCGCGGTCAGACACATGAAAAATACCATGCGCTGCGATACACTGAGCCAACAATAATAACGGGGTAGAGTATGGCAATTGTCAGCTTCCTTATCAGCCTTGCCGGGGCGACGATGCTGCTTCTTTACGCGGTTCGTATGGTGCGAACCGGGATCGAGCGCAGCTATGGCGCGTCTTTCCAGCGTGTAATGACCCAACAGCGCAGTTACCTGCAGGCCTCGGTGGTTGGCTTGACGATGGCGGTTGTGCTGCAAAGCTCGGCGGCTGTTGCTCTGTTGACCTCGGGATTTGCGGCCAGTGGAATGCTCAGTTTTCCTGCCGGCCTTGCGATTGTACTTGGCGGCGATCTGGGTTCGGCGCTGATCATCCAGATACTTTCGTTCCGGCTGGACTGGCTTGTTCCAATGCTGTTGGCGGTTGGGGGGTATCTGTTCGTAAAGACCGAAGCCAAAAAAACGCGACAACTGGGGCGTATCCTGATGGGTGTGGCCTTTATCTTGATCTCGCTTCGGTTCCTTCGCGAGGCGATGGATCCCATTCGGGATAGTGCGTTTCTGCCTGCGGTGGCCGATTATTTGGCGCGCGATTACATCACCGCGTTCCTTGTAGGGGGTGCTTTGGCTTTCATCATGCATTCCTCGGTGGCGGCCATCCTCATGTGTGTGACCCTTGTACAGATCGGAGCGATCCCGTTTGCAGCCGGAATGTCCTTGGTTTTTGGCGCAAACTTCGGCTCTGCCTTCATTCCGATTTGGCTCACCCGCGCCATGCCCGTCCCGGCCCGGCGCATTCCCTACGCCAACCTGGCATTGCGTGGCAGTTGGGCTTTGATGAGTTTATTTGCGGCCAACATGGCTCTGCGGACCGGGTTATTGGGCGATCCGCAAGGCGGGCAGATGCTGGTCAATGTGCACGTTGTGTTCAATTTGTCGCTGCTGGTCCTCGCCTTACCGTTTTGTGGCAAATTGAAAGGCCCGTTCGAAAGGTTTTTGCCTGATCAGAAAAAGGAAAATGTACCGCAACCGGCACGACCGGCCAGCGCATTGGACATAGGCAACGTGGCAAATCCCAGCCAGGCCCTGCCAAGCCTCAAGCGTGAGCTGTTGCGGATGAGCGACCTTGTCGAAACCATGTTCCGGCCTTGCCTGGAATTGTATCGCAGTGGGGACAAACATCAGATCCGAGCGGTGCAAGCCATAGACGTAGACGTGAACAATTGTCTGTCCGGGATCAGGGCATTTGTTTCGGCGATCCCGCCAGATGTATACGAAAAAAGGGACGCAAAAACTGCACGCGACCTTATGGAGTTCGCTATCCGGCTTGAGACGGCCGGGGACGTCGTTGCCAAGCGCTTGACAGTGTTGGCGGGTGAAATGCGGGCCAAGGGCTCGAGTTTCTCGCAGGAAGGCTGGTCGGAACTTGTTCAGATGCACGAGGGCATTCTGGCTAATGTGAAGCTGGCTTCAAACGTACTCATTTCAGACGATCTGGAAAGCGCGCGCCTGCTCAGCCTCGAGAAGACCGAAATCAAACGGGTGGAACGTGAAAGCCGAAAACGACACCTGCGCCGATTGCAGCACGGGTCACGGGAAAGCTTCGAAACCAGTGATATTCATCTTGAGACGTTACGTGCGTTCCGAGAGTTCAACAGCCACATTGCATCTATTGCGTACCCGGTTCTGTACCAGAATGGCCAGCTTCTGGAGACGCGGTTGATCGACGAAATTGCGGAGTAGCCGAAAGCCAAGGAGAGTTCGCTCTCAAATCTGCAAAAGCAAAGAAACGGTGCTACACTCTTGATGACGGCAGGGAACAGGAGCCGGACTCAATGCAAGCAAGGGAAAAGAAAAGAAAAAAAACGAAAATCGAAGCATCAAAGTGGCTTCAGGCTCGAAATTTGATTTTGAGATTGTTCGGCGTCTCTGGCACCTTCCGCCCGGAGCGCCGCACAAGAGATCACATCAATTCAAGTGAACCAGCTTCTCCTACAGTTGAGGGCAGGTCTTCAGATGCACGATCGTACCGTTTGATGCACGGAATAGATGGCAGAATTCAAAATGTCGCAGTCCAAAAGGCGACAACGTTTTACCTGCCTTAATGCCTGATCGCGCGTCGGTTTTTTTGAGGGCTTGCGGAATCCTGACCTGTGAAAATCTCAGTTTTCAGCAACGCCGCGGGGTTTGGAGGGTGTGACCGTCGCTTGGTAACGTGTTCGCGTGAACCTGCCGTTTGGAGCACTCAAAAACGGCCAATCTGTTTGCGGCTGCCTGCTAACACGGCATTTTTTCTAAAGCGAAATGAATGAGCCTTCCGCTGGTGTGTTTAAAGCTGTGCAACTAAACCAAAAACAAAAGGCAAATAAGTCCCTCGACAATCGATATCAACAAGAAGGAATGGGCAGGGCATTGCTGCGTTTGATTTCGCGGAGAACGACATTCGTTTGCGCGCTTTCCACTGCCGGCAGGCGAAACAGGAATTCTTCAAGAAAAACGTTATACGCCCCGATATCCTTGCAGATCACCCGCATGTGGTAGTCTGCCTGCCCGGTCGTTGCGTAGCATTCCATTACTTCCGGGCGCGTCTCGATCGCTGCAATGAACTGCTCTAGATGTTCCGGATTGTGCCGGGTCAGATGTACATGCACCATGGCCTGAAATGAAAGCCCTGCGTGTTGAGGCGACAATTCGGCCCGGTATTGCGAAATCAGACCGGCCTCTTCAAACGCACGAACTCGACGCCAGCTGGCAGAAGATGACATACCCACCCGTTCTGCAAGGTCAGCGTTTGAGATGCGGCAATCATTCTGAAGGATCGCGAGAAGTTGGCAGTCACGTGAGTCGAGAAGCATCCGAGAAAAATACCCCATATTGCAACAAAAGGAGAGAGAATTTTTCAAACAACTTCATAATTTTCGGGAAGGTAGAACAGATTCCTCAGAAATTTCCGGTAAAATACCCAGAAAAGGCGAGGCATCCATGACTGACCAGTCCCTGAAATTCGATACTTACGCCCTGTCGGACCGATACAAAGCCTCGGAGGGTCGTGTTTTCCTGACGGGAACGCAAGCTCTGGTGCGCATCATGTTGGACCAGGCCCGCAGGGACGCAGCAGCAGGAAACAACACGGCTGGGTTCATTTCCGGATATCGGGGGTCCCCCCTTGGTGGTCTGGATCTGGAACTGTGGCGAGCGAAAGAGGAAACCGAGGCGGCCAGGATCACATTCATGCCGGCCGTAAACGAAGACCTCGGCGCCACAGCGGTTCTTGGTGCCCAGCAGGCTTCGCTGGATCCCGATTGTGAGGTCGAGGGCGTGTTTTCGATGTGGTACGGGAAGGGCCCCGGAGTCGACCGTTCAGGGGACGCTCTGCGCCATGGCAATGCCTATGGCTCGTCGCCGAAAGGCGGGGTTCTGGTTGTCGCGGGTGACGATCATGGCTGCGTGTCTTCTTCAATGCCGCATCAGTCCGACGTCGCCTTCATGACCTGGTTCATGCCAACGCTGAATCCAGCCGGTGTTGCTGAATACCTGGAGTTCGGTGAATACGGGATCGCGCTGAGCCGATATTCAGGCACCTGGGTCGGGTTCAAGGCGATTTCGGAAACCGTGGAAAGCGGGCAATCCGTGCAGTTGAGACCGGACCGTAAATTTACCTTGCCGGAAATAGATCTGCCGCCGGGCGGCTTGCACGTGCGCAGCGCCGATTTGCCAAGCCCGGCCATCGAGACGCGGATCGAACACAAGTTGCGGGCGGTCGAGGCTTTTGTCGAAGCCAACCCGATCGACCGGCGAATCTATGATATCAAGGATGCTCCATTCGGGATTGTCACAACGGGCAAGAGCCATCTGGACTTGATGGAAGCGCTGCGCCTTCTGGGTCTCGGCGAAAGCGGATGCCGCCGTTTGGGCATCGACATTTACAAGGTCGGGATGGTTTGGCCTTTGGCACGGCGCGATGCGCTGTCTTTTGTCCGTGGCAAAAAAGAGGTGCTGGTCGTCGAGGAAAAACGCGGGATCATCGAAAGCCAGTTCAAGGAATACTTCTATGACTGGCCGGGGGACAAACCCGAAAAGATGGTTGGAAAACACCGCGCGGCAGGCGATCCGTTGATTCCCTGGACCGGAGAGTTGAGCCCGTTGAACCTGATTCCGGTCGTTGCAGAGCGACTCGACCGTTTTTTTCCGGAACAAGGATTCTTGGAAAAGGCGAAGGCGCTGACGGACGAACCGCCATCTGTTCTGAATGTTCCGGGTGCGGTCAGGTCACCATATTTTTGCTCGGGTTGCCCCCACAACACGTCCACCAAAGTTCCGGATGGAAGCACGGCTGCGTCAGGCATCGGCTGTCACGTGATGGCAAGTTGGATGAACCGCAACACGGTCGGTTATGCGCAGATGGGTGGCGAAGGTGTGCCGCATGTTGTTGCCTCGAAATTCAATGGCAACAAACATATCTTTCAAAACCTTGGCGAGGGCACTTGGTATCATTCCGGGTCGCTTGCCATTCGCCAGGCCGTGGCGACAGGTACAAACATCACTTACAAGATCCTTTACAATGATGCAGTGGCGATGACGGGGGGGCAGCCTGTTGATGGCCCTATCAGCGTTTCCGGGATCGCCCAGACCTGTCGCGCAGAAGGCGTGGACCGGATCGCGTTAGTTTCAGACGATATTACAAAATTCGATTCCAGAGATTTTCCGGCACGAACGAGCTTTCACCCCCGGGAAGAGATGGATGCCGTGCAGCGTGAGTTGCGTGACATCGAAGGTGTAACGGTTTTGATTTACGAGCAGACCTGCGCCACCGAGAAGCGTCGTCGCCGCAAGCGTGGAAAAACAGAAGACCCCAAACGATTTGCTTTCATCAACCCCGCGGTGTGCGAAGGCTGCGGCGATTGCTCTGTCGAAAGCAACTGCCTGAGTATTGAACCATTGGAAACCCCATTGGGCCGCAAGCGAAAGGTCAACCTGAACTCCTGCAACAAGGACTTTTCCTGCCTGAACGGGTTTTGCCCCAGTTTCATTACCGTGGAAGGGGCGACACGGCGAAAAGAACCCAAGCAAAAACTGGATATCCCTTCACTTCTTGCCAAGGTTCCCGACCCGCAGCTTCCTGACTTGGACGCGCCGTACGATCTTCTGGTCGGTGGGGTCGGTGGTACCGGTGTCGTAACAGTGGGCGCCGTTCTGACGATGGCGGCGCATTTGGAAGGCAAAGGCGCCAGCGTGCTGGATTTCACCGGGTTCGCCCAGAAATTCGGTACGGTTGTCGGCTATGTTCGCATTGCCCGCACGCCCGACGAAATCAATCAGGTCCGAATTGAGTCCAAAAGCGCCGACGCCGTCATTGGGTGTGACGTGGTCGTGTCTTCGGCGCCCAAAGCCTCGGTTCACTATCGCAAACGCACAAAAGTCGTACTGAACCGTGCGGAAATGCCAACAGGTGACCTTGTTTTGCAGCGCGATGCCCAGCTCAAGGTCGATGAACGAGAAGCGTTGATACGCCGGACCGTCGGCGAAGAAAATGTCTTCGGTTTGGATGCAAACCAATTGGCGGTGGATTTGCTGGGGGACTCGGTTTTCGCCAATACCTTGCTGTTTGGTGTCGCGTGGCAGCTGGGGAACATTCCGATCAGTGAGGTTGCGATCAAACAGGCGATCAAGCTCAATGGAACCGCGATCGAGGCCAACGCGATGGCCTTTGATCTCGGGCGGGTGATCGCAGCAAACCCACAGGTGCTGAATGCAAAGGAGAAGAGGTCTTCGCAAGAATCCGCGCAGCAGATAATCGATTACCGGTCCGACGAATTGGCGACCTACCACGATGACGCTTATGCGCAACAGTACCGGGATCGCTTGGCCCGGCTGTCCGCAGCACTGCCTGATCAGATACGGGAGAAAGCGCTTTCGCTTGCGGCAAAATCCTTGTTCCGTCTCATGGCAATCAAGGACGAATACGAGGTCGCCCGGTTGCTGACATCGCGACAATTCGAGAAACAACTACAGTCCGAGTTCGAGGGGGATTTTCGGATCAAATACCACCTCGCTCCTCCGGTTTTAGGTGGTCAGAAGGATGCACGCGGACGGCCGCGCAAGCAAAGCTACGGTGGTTGGATGACCCCCGTCCTGAGGCTCCTTTCCCGTGTACGCAGGATTCGCGGAGGATGGCTTGATCCGTTCCGGTTTTCAAGGGACCGCAAGCTTGAAAACGAAACCCAAGCCTGGTTTCTGAGTGTGTTGGACCGCATCGAAGAGGCCAACCCCGAACTGGAGGCGGAAACCTGCCTGAAAATCCTGTCAGCCCCGCTGGATATCCGCGGCTTTGGTCCGGTGCGCGAAGCGGCAACACGAACCGTACGTGCTGATGTAGATGCCATGCTGAACGTGATCGGAGAACAGCGAAGTGATGCGCAGGGCTTTGCTTCTCATAAGGCTTGAACGTTCTTTCCGAAATCTGTCCGGAAACGCGGATTTCAGGCGGGGCTGAACGGATCTGAACCCCCGCACATCGCGATGAAATGGGCTGCTGTCTGTGCAATGGTGCGACATAATCCGGATCACGTTCGGACGCCACCGGCAGCGGCGCGACGCCGTCACCGGATAGGCAGATGTGGCTAAACCTTCGTCACGGGCATTGCGTTGGCAGAGGCCGTCTTGCTCCGGCTCTGGGTTGACGAGTAAGGGACCTGTAAGTGTTTTTCACCCAATCGGCTTTCATTGTCTCTGCCCCCGCGATCAGACCCTTGCTTTTTCAAAGGCGGCCCAGGCGGTTTCGAATGCTTCGAAATCAAACGCGGGCTCGCGGGCTGCGTCCAAAACAATACGTTCTGTCGCCAAAAGCTTTTGGATAGCACCTTCCAATTGATCGACGACATCATTCGGTATGACCAAAGCGCCATGACGATCGGCGTGAACCAGATCACCAGACTCAACTGTCAGACCAAAAATCGAAACTTGAGTGTCAACCTCGCGGACGTGGACGAAACCATGGCTCGGTCCGATGGAACCAGCGACAACCGGGAACCCTTGGGGCAAATCCCCGAGATCCCGCATGACACCATTGGTCAGAGCCCCCGACATGCCGAATCCCTTGTGAACTGTCGTATTGATCTCACCCCAGTAAGCGCCGATACAATCAGGATAATCCAGATCCTCGACCACGGCGATTGAAGGGCCGGGTGCCTCGGCCATGTACTTGTAATAAGCCATACGTCGGGCTTTGATGACTTCGGGCGGCTCGGTCGGGGGATTGACCGCAGCGATCTTGGCAGTGCGGGCATAGCCGACGATGGCAGGCCCTTCGGGGGCAGAGCTTAGCATGGTGCCACGCGTGAACCTGTCGAACCCGCGCTTGCCCTGCGCCACCTCGATGGCATTGCAGACAGTTGGTGTGTCGACTTTGCGGAGCAAAGACAAAAGGGTCGGGGTCATGTGTCCTCCAGCCAGCGGGACAGCGCCGCTGTTGTTTTTTCAGGTTGTTCCAAAGTCGGGAGGTGACCCGCGTCGTCGATGATCTCGAGCGAGCTTTGTGGCAGCAGGTCATGCAAAAGTCGGTGGCGTTCAACATTGCAAAGCCGGTCTTCACGCCCGCACAAAACCATAGCCCTTCCGGTATAAGCCGTCAGTGTCTTGCTTTGGTCAGGGCGGTTCATAAGTGCCTTGGACTGACTTATGAAAACGTCAGGGCCCAAGTCGGCGGCCATTGCCATGCACAGATCCAGGATCGCCTCCCGGTTCGGTCCATCAGCCAGGTAACCGGGCTTCATCTCGTCACGCATCACGGTCCTCAGCTGACCGTTGCGAACGGCGGACATCTGGGGCGAGCGACGCGCTTTTACCTCTGGCTTTTCCGCCAGTGGATTGGTGTCAAGCAAAGCCAGATGCGAAACACGTTCAGGGGCTTGGCGCGCTATTTCCATCGCCACGATACCCCCCATGGACAACCCGGCCAGCGTGAAAACCGGTGGCGCATTTCTGAGGATATCGTGCGCCATGGCCTCAACGCTGTCGTGGTGAGACAACGGAAAGGTCATCACGGGCATTCTGCCCGACAGAGCATTGATCTGGGGGCCAAAAAGCCGGGCATCACACATCATGCCCGGCAAGAAGATCAGAGGTTTCATGCTGAGGCCAGCTTTGCCCCTTCGGACAACGCCGCCAGCTTGGCATAGGCGATCTGGGGATCAACGGCGCCGAATCCCGCAAAAGTGCCAAAGCCGCAATCGCTGCCCGCGATCACCCGGTCCGCCCCCACGATTTCTGTGAACCGGTCGATCCGTTGGGCCACAAGTTCGGGATGTTCGACGAAATTGGTTGTGGTGTCGACCACGCCGGGCACCAGCACCTTGTCATCGGGAATCTCGGCCTTGCGGTCCCGGAAGACAGTCCATTCATGGGCATGCCGCGGATTCGATGTTTCGAACAGGACATAGCGCGACTTGGTCGCCATCAGGGTGTTGAAAACCTTGTCCATGGCGATGTCACAGCAATGCGGGCCTTCGTAGTTGCCCCAGCATATATGTACCCGTACGCGATCCTGCGGGACGTTCTGAAGCGCGTGGTTCAGGGCCTCGACATGCATGTTGGCTATCTTGATGAACTCATCGTCCGACAGGTCGGTGAACAGCATGTGGCGCGACAAGGCGAGGTCGGGGCAATCCAGTTGCAGGTCCAAACCGGCAGTAACGATGGTTTCATATTCTTCTTTCATTGCGTCGGCCAACGCAGCCAGGTAGGCCTCGCGCGTCGGGTAGAAATCATTCTGCAAAAACAGCGAGATCACTCCGGGAGACGCGGCATTCATGAAACCACGCTCGGCCCCGTGCCGAGCCATGGCCGCCTTGAGGTTGGCGATGTCTTTTTGTAACTCGCCTTGCCCCTTTGATCGCACCTCACCCGTGCACATCGGCCTTGCGTATTGTGGCGTACCGCCGTCATCGGCCAGTCTTTGCAGAAAGCCGGGGAACATTTTCAAGTCTGCCGGCGCGTTACGAGGGCTGTCGCCCGAAAACCCGGCGTAACGATCCTTGACATAGGTCGCATAGGAGATTTTCGAAGTTTCGCCGTCGCTGACAATATCAACACCGGCTTCGACCTGTTTGCGCACCGTTTCGGCCACGGTGTTGGCCATGCAGGTATCAAAGGCGCCTGTGTCATAGGGTTCATCGTTTTCGCGGGCAAAAATAAAATCCACGACGTCCTGCGTTCGGGGCAGAGAGCCAACATGTGTGGTTTTTACGGTCATTGGGACCTCCTTAGATCTTTCGTGCCATCAGGATCGTGTGGCTTTGGGCTTCAGGGTCTTCGGCCAGGTATCCGGTCATTTGCAGCCCGTTTTTCTCGAGACACTCGGCGTAACCCGCCGGGGACAGCGAGGCGTGGTACACAAGTTCTGATCCCACCGTGCCGCTGACCTCTCCGGCACGAGGTCCGACAGTCAGCATGAGCATTCCTTTGGGCCGCAAATGGCGCGCCATCCGGGCGATACAGTCTTTTTGCTCATCCGCCGTAAGGTGAAAGAAGCTGTTCCAGGCGATGATACCTTCGAACTGTTGATCCAATTCAAAGCTCCGCATATCCGCGTTGCGCCAGTCCCCAGCGGGCCAACGGCCCCGCGCAATGGCAAGCATGGCGTCGGAAAAATCGATGCCTGTGACATCAAATCCTTCTGCCATGAACCACCGTGCAATGGGGTCGCCCGAGCCACAGCCCAGATCCAATACGCGGTCACCCGGCTTCAGGCTGGCAGTGAAGCGCGCCAACCAGCGCGCTTCGAACAGGGCCTTTGAACGGCGCCTGTCATACTCTGTTGCCTGTCGCTCATAAACGGCGTGGGTGTCATTCGGGTCCGCGTTCATCCTGTCCAGGTCGCTCCTGCCGGGTCATCGGTTGCGGTGATGCGGTACAGGCCCGCCTGTCCGGTCATCGATGGTCGAACGCCATAGGTTTCGCCGGGAAGAACCAAGGCCGTGTCGCCCACCGAGATCGTGGTTTCGTACCCGTCAATCGCAACACGCCAGTGACCGCTGGCCGGCATCAGAACCACCGGTTTCTCTGCGGCAATCGGTTGGGTCACCGAGGATCCTCGTCCTAGGAAGTCGACCGCAAATCCGGGTTTGTCCTTGATCATTGCGTTTTCGCCAATCACCTTTGCGGGCTTTTTGGCCGACAACGCCATCAGATCCCAATACCGCGCGACGTATTTGTTGACCACATCCTCGACGGGAACCTCAGGATAGCTTTTCAGTTGTTCTTCGGTCAGCAAAGGCATCGGACGGACATTATGGGGCAGGTCCTGGCCCTGTTTGGAGTCGTACAGAACGCCATTGTCGCCCAGCATCAGACCATGTGTCTGCGCATCTTCGATTACCTGAGGCGCCCATGTGACGCCGCCGCCCGCATCGTCTCCGCCCAGGATTGACATGATCATTCCGTAATCCTGGCCGACATTCTCAAAGCCCCTGAAAATCCCCGTTGGAATGTTGAAGATGTCCCCTTCCTCGGCGATGAATTCCCCGGCCGTGCCATAGCGGCCCCAAAAAAACCGCCAACGACCCTTGGCAACAAAAAAGACCTCGGCCGTGGTGTGGCTGTGCAGTGAGTTTCGGCACTTCGGCGGCTGCCCCGCGGCTCCGATGTTGAAGCCGATCTTGTCGGTGATGTGGACATGCTGGTCCGGAGATTCCGAGACGCCGCCGCCGATTATCGTGAAATTCTCTTTCTGATCGCTGCCGGGAGTGTGGGCATCGATAAAAGCGGTTTTACAGGGTTGAAGCTCGCCATAGCGGACTATGCGGGAAGGGATGGATGATTTTGTCATGACGTACGATCCGATTTAACGTTTTTGGAAAGAAAGCTCGTGTGCCCGAGCAGGACACGCCCTTACTCTCCGGGCGGGCGCAGGTTCAGTCTCCGCGCCCTAAGGCTTTGACGGTACATATGGAAACGTCGAATGGTCCGGGGCTCGGACAGACCGCCTGAAAGGATGCGATATGAGACCGGACGGCCCACTCAGACTTCTCCGCTCTGCAACAGGATCTGCTTCCAGACCGAGGTTTCATCGAAAATAGTGTATTCACGACGCAACTGCGGCTGCCCCGCAATCAGTGCGCCGAACTCAGCGTGGCTGATACCGAGGACATAAACCTGTGCACCAGTCGGCGCCCCAAACACGCCCCAGCCATCATGTTTGCCCCATAGGCTCCAGCGAATTGCCGCACGCGGAGGCATATCAGGGTCGTCTCGCCCGATCTGATGCTCAATCTTGAATTCTGCGTTCGGAAAACTCGCCCGCAGACCCATCCAGAAACGGTCGACGGCCTGCCAGCCATGCCCTGTTACGCCACCCACATATTCTGATTGAACAGCTCGGTCATATTCTGAACCGATCACGCCCATATCTGCATTCATGATCCGCGTCAGAATGTCGGCGTAGCGCTGCCCCCATTCGTTGTCATTCCCATGGCCTTTGTATGGTCCAGGCTGATCGATTTCGGGGGTCAGAGGCTTGACGCAGTTCTCCTTGCCTCCTTCGCGGGCAATCAGATTCGCGGCGTATTCCTTGGGATCCCAGCCCATCTGGCGTACAATCGCGCCTTGATCACGGATCAGCCATTCATCGTTGATCTGATTGTCGATGGCGTGGCAATCCGCAAGAATCCGGTAACGCAGCTTGGTGCCGGTTGGCTTGCCATAGACGCCCTCGGCCAAATGCGTGGCCGTTGAAATGATGCGATGAGAGCTCAGCATGCCCTCTTCCGGTGTGCCGGACCAGATCACGTCTTCGCCCAGCAGCTGCCGATCTGGAAACTCGGCCAGCGTTGCCATTGTGGCCCCAATGACATTCTGATTGCCCAAAACGACCGAACCGGGCGAACGGACGACGATGTCATCGCTGTAATATTCATGCAGCGTGGCGATCCCCCGGTCTTCCCATATCTCTTTGGTGATGCCGATGATGTAATCCGGAAAATCCCGGAATTTTGGATCGAAGCCTTTCATGTCTCTGTCCTTTGTGGGGCCCATCCCTTGGGCAATCGGGCCGAAGTCCGCACGATCAGCGGCCCATCAATGGCGACTTTACGCGCCGCAGCAGCTGTCGGTTTTTCAATATGGTCCAGCAGAGCATCCACGGTCTCGGAAACCATCAAATTGGCCCGCTGACGAATGGTCGTAAGATTGTAGGCAAGCCATCCGGCCTGAGGGACGTCATCGTAACCAACGACAGACACGTCTTCGGGCACACGCATTCCTAACTCAAACCGAATGACGTCCATGACCGCAAGCGCCATGTGATCATTGGCAACAAACACGGCATCAGGCCGTTTCAGCGGTTCGACATCAAACATACGGCGGGCCGCGAGGCGTGCGTTCTCAGTGTGAAACTCACCGATGTCGTGAGCGTACAGTTCTTGGCCCGCATCGCTGAGCGCGGCCCGGAAGCCGGCCTCGCGATCTCGCTGTGTTGAAGCGCCCTGCCACCCGGCAATATAGGCGATGCGTCTGTGACCAGCGGCGATAAAGAACTCGGCCACCTTACGACCGCCAGCGTAGTTGTCCGATGTAACCGAGGTGATCCCGTCGATATCCTGACTGCGGTTGAACAACACCACCGGCACACCCGCCTGCTGACACCGCGTTGCAATATCCGACGACATCGCAACCGAGGCCAGAATGACGCCATCGACTTGATAATCGAGAATTTCCTCCATCACGTCGTCTATGTTTCCAGCGGTTCTGGAGGCCATGAAGATCAGAACGTGATAGCCCTGTTCCTGCAAGGCATTTGACAGTTTCTCAAGCGCTTCTGGGTAGAAGTAGTTGTCCAGATAGGCGACCACCAATCCGATGATGCGACTTTTCCCGGATACCATGGCGCGGGCCAGAACGTTTGGGCGATAGCCCAGTTCAGCGGCGGCTTTGCGCACTTTCTCCTCGGTTTTTTTGCTGACAGAAGCGCCAGGCGTGAAAACGCGGCTGACGGCGGACTGGCTGACACCAGCCAACTGCGCAACCTGAAGAGATGTGACCTTTCTAGCCATCAATCTGCTGTCCAACCCCCGTCAATCAACATCGAAGTACCAGTGACCAGAGCAGAGGCGTCTGACGCGAGATACCGCACCGCGCCCATGATGTCTTCGACTTCTCCGATCCGGTCCAGCTTGATCTTGTCCATGATCCAAGCGGCACGTTCAGGATTGTCGAAAGTGGATTGGGTCAGGGGGGTTCTGATGAAAGTCGGGCAGACCGTGTTGATCCGAATGCCCTGTTTACCCCACTCGATCGCCATGGATTTGACCATGCCCTCCAGGCCATGCTTGGTTGCACAATAAAGTGCCCGGTCGACCCCACCGACATGCCCCATTTGGCTGGAGATGTGGATGATCGATCCCGGCTTTCCTGCCTTGATCAAAGCGTGGGCGGCGTAGGCGGACAGGAAATAGGCCGAACGCAAATTGACATTGGTGACAACATCGAAGTCATCGGGCGTGGTTTCGATGGCCGCGCTGTGCCGTGCGATCCCGGCCGAATTCACCACGACATCAAAGCAGCGCGACGCGAAAAGCTGTTCCAATGCGCCCAGATCACCCTGATCCATCACAAGTGCTTCGGCCGACCAGCCGTGATCCTGCAAGGCAGCGACAGTGTCGTTCAAACGGTCCTTGCCTCTGGCCGCGCAGACGACATGCGCGCCTGCCTCGGCCAAAGCCACTGCACAGCCCTGACCGATACCAGATGAAGCTCCGGTAACGAGGGCGGATTTGCCGTTCAGGGAAAACGAAGGGGTGCGTGGCAATTCCGTCATCAGTTCATTCCATCCGGTATTTCAATGCGGCCCATATTTCGAGCCTTGTTGAATTCCCGCAGACGGGCAAAGACGTCAACGCCAAGCTGCCGGTAGGCATCCAGCAAATCAACCAGCACCCAGTTTTCCCGGATCCTGCCGTTTTCCAAACGCCAGAAATCGAGGCTGCGCATGGTGATCTTCTTGCCTGATGGAGCGATGCCCATCCAACCATCGTCTGTGACGGTCTGGATCATGTTGGGCCAGCCAGTCACGGCCGCATATTCCCCGTCACCGAAGAAGTGATAGGTGATGTCGTCCACAAACTGCCCGCGATCCGGCATACCGTTCAGAAACGGAATCTGATGCCAGTTGCGGAACCCTGCATACCCGCGCCCGGTGCCGATGCCCGAAGGACCGTACCAGTTCATGCGCGGGTGCCAGAACCGCTCCATCTCCATCACCTCGGGGCCACCCTGGGACGGGTGTTTCTTGAGATGCTCCAGCATGTCGATGATTTGCTGGCAGGTCTGTTTTCCCTTGGCCGCATCATAAGGACCAGGGACAAACCCATCCTGAGTGGCAGGTCCCGGGACGTGCCATTCGCGGCCCAGACTTGGCGCCATCGGCCAGGCATCCGCCTGCATCATAACTTCGGGGATGTCCCACAGCGCCTGCATCTCGACGATCTTGCCGTTTTCGAATCGGTAGAATTCGTGAAACCGTATCGTGACCTGATGACCCGTTGGTGGGATATCCAGCCAAGGGCCGATGAAAACACCGGTGTAATACCCGCTGCATCCGACCCAATCTGCACCGAACGCATCCGGCCCGGCCATGACGATGTAATCCCGACGCTCAAGATCGGGCCAGGCCGCCAGCAAGTCTTTATACCCAATGTCATAGAAAGCATCACTGCCGATGCTGTCCCCAAAGGGATGACACAGACGGAACACGGCATCCGGCGACGTGATATCCGCGAAAGCCCGACGTACACCCGCCTCATTGAAATCGTACATCGCAGCCCTGAGCGGTTCGATCAGGGCCTTGTGATGAGTATGTTTGTCACTCATTCAGCAGCGTCCCGGTAAGGGGCCGGCGCACCGTAGGGAACATTGATTCCGCCATATCGGCGCACACGAACGTTGCACTGTTCAGCGTGACCAACGAACCCTTCGAGCATGCACAGGCGCGAACCATACTCGCCGATCAGCGTTGCGGCCTCATCGGTCAGAACCTTTTGATAGCTGTGCGTCTTCAGGTACTTACCAACCCAAAGCCCACCAGTGTATCGCCCGGCCTTCTTGGTAGGCAGCGTGTGGTTGGTGCCAATCACCTTGTCCCCGTTCGAAACATTGGTGCGCGGCCCAAGGAACAACGCCCCATAGCAGGTCATGTTCTCAAGGAACCAGTCGTCGCGGTCAGTCATCACCTGCACATGTTCCGAGGCAATATCATCGGCAACCCGCAACATCTCGTCATAGGTATCGCAGACAATCACCTCGCCGTATTCATCCCACGACACTTTGGCGGTGTCTGCTGTCGGAAGGATACCCAGCAGGCGGTCAACTTCGGCCATCGTGTCTTCGGCCAGTTTGCGAGAATTGGTCAGCAGCACACAGGGGCTGTTGTATCCATGTTCGGCCTGACCAAGCAGATCCGTGGCGCAGAGTTCCGCATCTGCGGCGGACTCGTCAGCGATGACCATCGTTTCGGTAGGACCTGCGAACAGATCGATACCTACGCGCCCGAACAGCTGGCGCTTGGCTTCGGCCACAAACGCGTTGCCGGGACCAACCAGCATATGAACGGGATCGATCGTCTCGGTACCCAGTGCCATCGCGCCAATCGCCTGAATGCCGCCCATGACATAGATCTCATGCGCGCCTCCAAGATGCATGGCGGCAATCACCGCTGGGTTGGGTTTGCCCTGAAACGGGGGCGTGCATGCGATGATGCGCGGCACCCCTGCCACCGAGGCGGTCGCTACCGACATATGCGCCGAGGCGACCATCGGGAACTTGCCGCCAGGAACGTAGCATCCAACCGATTGCACAGGGATATTCTTATGGCCAAGGATAACGCCCGGCAGGGTTTCGACCTCAATGTCCAGCATTGAATCCCGCTGAGCCTGCGCAAAGTTGCGCACCTGTTCCTGCGCGAACTTGATATCGGCCAGCTCACGATCGGACAATTGCCCGATCAGGTCATCAATTTCCTGCTGGCTCAGGCGGAACGAGGTTGGCGAGTAGTTGTCGAACTTCTCACTCAACTCACGCACCGCGGCATCCCCGCGGGTTTCGATGTCTTTCAGTGTCGCCTCAACCACGGCACGGGTCTTGGCATCATCCTCTGCCCGATCCGCATCGGACTTGCCGCGTTTAAGATACTCGATTGCCATCTTTCCAATCCTCAGTTTTGCGGCCGGGGCGGACGTTTCTCACCCCGATCAAATGCTTCCCAGCCTTCGCCGTTGAACAGGTCCACGCCCAGCTGAGCCGCAACGTGGGCAAAGTCGACATTCACCCAGTTGTCGACAATCTTGCCGTCGACCACTTTCCAGAAGTCCATGTACCTGATCTCGACACGCTTGCCCGTGGGGGCGATGCCCAGAAACTCGCCGGAATGCGTGGCTTCCTGACGGCCAAACGCGGCTGCCCATTCACCCATGTAAAGACGTGCCTCGTCTATACAGGTCTTGTCCGAAAACGCCGCTTGGAACGGGCGTTGCCAGTTGTCCTGAAACTCTTCCAGGCCGGTCTTGGTTCCGCAGCCTTGATTGCCCATCCAGCGGAAGCCTTGGGCAAAGAATTCTCCGATATCGTCGATACGGTGGTCGTTCAGACCATCCACCATTGTTTCGATCACGCGGCGTGTGTCGTCGGTTTTGCTCATGTCCGTGTCGCGGGTCAGAACCGCTTGTTCGGGACGGGAACCTTTCATCTTTCTATCCTTTCAGGTTGCCGAGGGAAGGGATTGGGACGTGCGGCCCCAATGCTCAGAAAGTCCCTTGGCATCCTGCTCAGCGCCGGATGGCGCGACATGGCATTATGTCGGGCCTTGTTGCTCATCAGCCTTTGACTGCCCCGGCTGTCAGGCCGCTTACGATCTGGCGCTGGAAGATCAGGACAAGGAAGATCAGAGGAGCGGTGATCGACACGGCGGCGGCCACGGCAACCACTTGGTCGGTTGTCGTGGTCTCGCGGTTGAACATGCCGACGATGGCGGGAACCATGGTCTGGTTCTGCGCGTCCAACAGCAACGCGGTGACAAGAAAGTCGTTATAGGCCAGCAGAAAGCTGAACAGACCCGTGGTTATGACACCCGGCCACATCACCGGCATGATGACACGGCGGAAGGCCTGAAAATGGCTGCATCCATCCACGCGGGCGGCCTCGTCCAATTCGGACGGGATGTTCTGGAAGAACGAGCGTAGCATCCAGATCGTGAAGGGTTGATTGATCGCAACCAGAACAGCGATTACCGCAAAAGGCTTGCCGTACAAGGTTGGTGCGTTTTCCCCTAAGATCGGGCTCAGCCATTCTGCCGAGTTTATGAACACCGGCAGATAGCCTGCCACCAGAACAGAATGCGGCAGCGCCCGGAACACCAGTGCAACGATCAGGATCCAGAAGGCCAAAGTTGATCCTGACCGCGCCAGGCCGTAGCCTGCCAATGTGCCCACGGTCAGCGACACTGTCACCACGCCCGTCGTTACGATCAGCGAGTTCTTGAAGTTGTTTGAAAAGCCCCGGTCGATCCAGACGGTTTTGTAATGCTCGGTCGTCAGGCCAAGCACATCCCGTCCCAGAGGGCCAAACAGCGGGTTCAACAGGTTCAGGATTGCAGGCAGGACGACGAAGAACACCAGCAGGAAACCCACCAGCAAGGCCAGCACACCGATCAGCCAGCCGAACCATTCCTGTCCGGGTTTGGTGTAGGATCTGACCATTGAAGGTAACGTTCTGGTTGCCGCGAGGATCGTGCCCCAGATAACCGCAATGCCCAGAATGATATCCAGCAGCGACAAACCCTTTCCGACGCTCAGCGTCGCCGGCCCGAAGATCACGTTCAGCGCGTTGCTGTCGAATGCATCGACGGGTGACTTGAAGCTCATCACCACGATCCAGAAGATCGGGAAGGCTGCGATCAGGCACCAGAATGCCAGAAAAATGTTTGAGGTCAGCCGCAGACTTAAAGGCTGCCGGAGCGCACGCGAGGACATATCAGTGACTTCCTTTGTGATCACGCCAGGTTCGGCGTAGCGGAAGGATAAGCAGGACGACGACGCCAATCATGGTCAGCATCGAGTTGGCCGAAGCCCGGCTGATCGACCGGTTGCCGGCTTGATCCGGCGTCAGGTAGTCGAAGGTCAGCCATTGCAGTGAGATAACGTAGCCCTGGCTCGAAAAGCCGACGATCTCTTCGAACACGCGGTAGCTGTCCATCAGGTGGATCATCGACACGAAGATGATCAGCGGCATCAGATGCGGGATGACGATGTACTTCAGCCGCTGCCAGCGGGTCGCTCCGTCTATTACGGCGCTTTCCAGGCTGTCCTGATTGACCGTTTGCAGACCGGCATAGAAGATGATGGCGGCAAAAGGCGCAACGTGCCAGACGCGGTAGATCATCATGAGAACTTCAATCGTCCAGGCCTGCGCGAACAGGGCTATGTCACGGTTCAGCCACCATTCCATCATCGCAGTCAGGATACCGTCGCCACGGAACAGCCAGTTGATCGACAGTACACCGATAACCGGCGTAATGATAAACGGCAGCAGTGAGACAAAAATCACCGGTCCGCGGATCGATCGCGCGGCATTGTTGATCAGGATCGCAATCCCTAGCCCGCACCCGACCACCAGCGGCAGAGTAATCAGCGTAAAGGTTAAAGTGAACCGCAACGCTTTCCAGAAATTGATGGTGGATAACACATGCCAACTGCCGTCGCTTATGGCACGCCATGCGCGCTCAGGCTCCAGCACGTTGCGATAGCTTTGCAAGCCGACATAATGGGTTTGCGTAATAATCTCGCCATGCTCGTCCAGCTTCGGCTGTGACACTTGCTCGGTCACACAGGTCTGCGTCAGGAATCCGGGTGTGCAGGTTTCCTTTTCGACGGTCTCATAGATCGGCTGGGTGACATAGAAACTCTGCTTGAACACGCTGATCAACGGGAACGCGATGAAGAGAAGCATCATAAAGACAGAGGGACCGACAAAGACGGCGAATGTCCGGAAATTCATGGCTCTGCCTTTCTAATGGTTCTCGAGGAAAAGGGATGGGAGGGCCGTAGCCCTCCCAAGGGAGGATCAGTTGCTGATCAGACCCGCTTCTTTCGCGGCAGTGACGTAGTCTGCCTCGATATCGGCCAGAGTCGTCTGCGCGTCTTTGGCACCGGTCAGGTAGTCGGCCAGTCCGTTACCCAACGAGGTGTGCATGATGCCCATAGGACCGGAAGCCGGGTAAGCCTTGGCACCGCCTTCAGCGGACGCTGCAGCACCTGCAGCCAAAGGACCTGCCGAATAGGCCGTGCTCAGCCATACGGCGACATCGTTGTTCGCACTGACCGTATCGGAGTCCATGCCCTCAAGTGCGACGCGGAAGGCAGCATCTGCTTCTTCGTCGCTCATGTTCGACGCCAGAACAATACCGTCCCACCAGATTGTGGTCGCCGGAACCGCCGATCCCATTGGAGCCGCGGCCATGGTCACCTTGCCAACGACCTGGCTTTCGGCCTCATCATTCATCGCGGCTGCACGGCTGGCCCAAAGGTTTGCCATCGCGATCTTGCCCTGCTGGAACTGCTGCTGCACATAGGTCGAGTCAGAGACCAGATATTCCGGGTCCATGTACTCGGTCATGGCCTTCAATGTCTCAAGCGCTGCTACGCCTTGCTCATTGTTGATGGCAGGCATGTTGCCGTCACCAAAGAACGAACCGCCCTCGCCCAAATACATATTGACGAACTCCTGACCAAGGTTCCAACCGGTCTTGAACGTCCCACCAATGGGATAGTCCATGACGCCGGCTTCCTTGATCTTGGCAGCCGCGGAAAGAACATCGCCATATGTCTTGGGCTCTTCGATGCCCAGTTCAGCCAGAACATCGTCGCGATACATCAGGTGCTGCGCATTCACCATCATCGCAATCGCCATGGTCTTGCCATCAACTTTGATCAACTGATTGGGCAGCAAATCCTGACCGTACTTCTCGACCAGATCGTCCAGCGGACGGATCGTACCGGCGTTGAGCAAAGGCACCAGAGTTGCGTTCGAAACACCGCCGATCTGATAAAGCGCCGGATCAGCGGCAAATGCCTCAGGTTGCTTTTCGCGGAATTCCTGGTCCAGCGATGCGCTGAAATTGCCGCATTCTGCCATCGCATCGGTGACCGCCTTCCAGGCTTCAAAACCGGCGGACAGTGATTTCAGCGGTACATCATTTTCAAAGGCGCAATCTGCCCACGCGCCGGTGGCGGCGATGGACATGGCTCCGGCCATGAGGATCGTCTTGAGTTTCATAGGTTTCTCCCTGTCAGGATCGGTCCGTCGTCGACGTCCGGACCGGTGTTATGCCCTTTCGGGCCATTTGTGGGGTCAGCCCCCGATCCGCGCACCACTTCCAGCTTCGAAGAGGTGACAGATTTCTGTCGGCACCGAGAACGAGACCGTTTCGCCAATCTCGGCGCGGAATGCTTTGTCTGCTTTCACCGAGACCAGAGCTCCGCCTACCCGAACCGAGATCATGGTCGCGTCGCCCAGCAATTCCAGTGTATAGATCGGAGCGGTGATCTGACCTTTCCCATCGGCAAGGCTGGCATCTTCGGCCCTGAAGCCCAGTGTCATTGGGCCATCCGGTGCGTCCACCGCAATTTCGACATGCTCGGCGCGGAATATTCCGTCGGCAACTTCGCCATCCATCAAATTCATTGCTGGTGAACCGATGAAGCTGGCGACGAAAGTATTCGCGGGACGGTCATAAATTTCGGTCGGGCTTCCGACCTGCTGAACCACGCCCTGTTTCATCACGACGACGCGGTCAGCAAGGGTCATGGCCTCGATCTGGTCGTGGGTGACGTAAATGGTGGTGACAGCCAGCTCGTGACTGAGGTTCTTGATCTGCGCCCGGGTGGAGACCCGCAGTTTGGCGTCAAGATTCGACAGCGGTTCGTCCATCAGGAACACATTTGGTTCGCGCACGATAGCACGGGCGAGCGCCACTCGCTGTCGCTGACCACCTGAGAGCTCGGCGGGTTTGCGATGTAGAAAATCGTCCAGCTCGACCATCGCGCTGGCGCGGCGTACCTTTTCGTCGTGGGTCGACGGGTCGATGCCGCGCACCTTCAGCGGAAAGCGGATGTTTTCATAGACGTTCATGTTGGGATAAAGCGCGTAGCTCTGGAACACCATCGCAACGTCGCGGTCCTTCGGCTCCAGATCGTTGATCACATTCCCATCGACCAGGATTTCGCCCTCGGTCACGTCCTCAAGTCCGGCGATCATCCGCATCGTCGTTGTCTTGCCGCAACCCGAGGGGCCGAGTAGGACCAGAAACTCGCGATCAGCAATGGTCAGGTCGAAATTGTGAACCCCAACAAATGAGCCCCATCGCTTGCCGACGTTCCGCAATTGAATTTCCGCCATGGTGCCCCCTGCAAGGAATCATTTTGCATACGTTTGCAAAACTGTAATTCGCATGTACCAAATCAGGCAAGACTTTTTTGCATGCGTATGCAAAACTACAGGAAGAGTCCGACTCAAACTGGCTTGTCACCCCTCGCAACACTTTGACTAAAATGGTAAATACCGTGAACTTTCAGACAGAAAAAAAACTTGTCTCTGCGTTTCATACCGTAATGGATTCCGCAGCGGAGAAAGAAACTCCGAAGGTAATGAGCCAGTTCTGCGCTTCAGAGTTGAAGTGGCGCGGCTTTCATCCGTTCAATGAAATCAACGGCGTCGAACAGGTTGCCCAGCAATTCTGGCAGCCGCTGAAGGGCAGTCTAGCTCACTTGCAGAACCGTGTGGATATTCTGTTTGCGGGGCAAAACGCGTTGCGCGGAGAGACCGACGTTTGGGTTGTCGCCATGGGCCATTTGATGGGGCTGTTCGATCGACCGTGGTTAGGTATTCGCCCAAACGGAAAATTGGCGTTCCTGCGTTATTGCGCGTTTTACAAAGTAGCTGGTGACAGAATTGTCGAAACCGCGATGTTCTTCGACATCCCGCACCTGATGGTCCAAGCTGGCCAGAACCCGTTCCCCCCTCAGACAGCAGCACATTTGGTGCAGCCCGGACCAAGGTCGCATGATGGATTGCTGCTTGATGAACAACCCGCAGACGAAGGCGAAAAGACACTGGCGGTCATCAACGCGATGATTGCGGATCTGGGCCGCTGGGACAGCGGACTGTCGCTGGAAGAAGAATTGGCGCGAACGTGGCACCAGGACATGATCTGGTGGGGGCCCGAAGGAATTGGCGCGACCTACACGATCGAACGCTATGCCAGGCAACACTCTGGACCGTTTCGCGCCGCTTTCACAGATCGATCAAAGACCAATCACGTCTGCCGCCTGGCCGAAGGGCATTACGGTGGCTTCTTTGGATGGCCCAACTTTACTGCTACGCCCACAGGGGGTTTCATGGGGATGCCAGCCACCGGAAAACCCGGTGAATTCAGGGTGATCGATATCTATCGCCGCGTCGAAGACAAGCTGGCCGAAAACTGGATATTCATCGACTTGCTGCATTTCTGGAAAGGGCAAGGTGTAGACATTCTGGCGCGCACCACCGGGATTGAAGCATCATGAGGATAGATGCGCATCACCACCTGTGGGACCTTTCGGCCGTGAACTATCCTTGGCTTTTGGAGAAAGGTACAGTTCGGTTTTTCGGCGACCCGTCTTCCATCCAGCGGGACTATATGCTCCCGGAGTTTCGCGCAGACGCCATAGCCTTGGGGTTCAGCGCTTCGGTACATATTCAGGTCGGTGCTGCTGACCCCTGGGCCGAGGCGCAGTGGGTACAATCCGTTGCCGACCAGTTCCCGGACTGGCCGTTGGTGCAAGTGGCATTCTGCGATCTGACCTCTGATGATCTGGATGCACAGCTAGACCGTCTTCAAACCCTGCCTTCGGTGCGCGGCGTTCGTCAGATTATTGGCCGCGCTCCGGGTGAAGACGCCTCAACTGGCACGAACGCGCTACTTGAAGACCCAAAGTTCTTGACTGGTTTGAAGCAACTAGGCACCCGGGGGCTGTCCTTTGATCTTCAACTGCTGCCAGAGCTGATGGGTCAAACCGCGAATGTCCTCGCACAGGCCCCGGAAACCCGGATCGCACTCTGCCACGCAGGTTCGCCGTACGATCGGACTCCGCAAGGTTTGCGAGTGTGGGCAGATGAATTGACGGCATTGTCAAGCCTGCCACAAATCTGTTGCAAACTCTCCGGCCTCGGAATGTTCGACCACAACTGGAACGCTGAAAGCGTCTCGCCGATCGTTTCTACCTGCTTGTCTCAGTTCGGCGCCGATCGCTGCATGTTCGGATCGAACTTCCCGGTCGACAGCCTTACCTCAACTTACAAAGAAGTCGTTTCCCGACACGAGGAACTCATCCCGGAGTCGATGCTGGACGACGTATTTCGCGGCACATCAGAACGTTTCTATCGCATTGAATAGCGGCGGCACATACAAGCCAGCATACCTGCGCCGTTTTACTGAGACTGCTTGGCAAACCCGGCGAAAGGCCATGCGAATGAAAGCTCCTGCACGCAGGCTTTAAAGCTGACCGGCAGGCCCGCACCTTCATGTCACCTGTTTCCTCTGATCCTCCATTCCCATTGAGCACAGAATCGGACTGCTGTTTTGGCGAGACTGAAACGTGGACTTGTCCGACAGTCCGGACCAATTTGTCAGGATCAGGCTTTGTGCGACGGCACCGCCCAGTGTGGTGCCGGGACCGGTGACAATGAACAGATCCGGTGCGAACTCGTGCGCGGCCTGCGCTATGGCATGGGTGAAATCATAAGTCTCGGTCACTTGATGGCCCAGGGTGTAATCCCAAAGCGCATTCAGGTCGCAAGCTCCGGGCCACCATATCCGGCCACGACCGTCGATCAGGGGTAGGTCCGGTTGCCGAAACAAGCCAGCGCCCAGTTGCGTGCGGCCTTGCGCCGAGACCGGAGCCTGAAGATGCGAATGGAACCCGGCATGGTTGGCCAATCGCATGGGAAAACGTTCCTGAACCACAGGTACGGCCTTTTCGAACACGGCCAAACCGGCGTCGTCGCCTGCAAGTACCAACATGCCGCCCAGATCAATCGACAGGGTCAGCGTTGCATCGGTTCGGTCAATGTCATCCACCAAGGCAAGCAGCTCTGCCTTGCGGGCCTGATCAGGACGCCAGTCGGAATCCATGAAAGGATAGATCAATTGGCCACCGATCATGTTTTCCTGCATCAGAGTGCCCATGGTGTTGACCACCTCGAACCCTCCTTCGGCTGATAGCGCACCGCCGCAGGCCAGCGCCGAATACCAGCCCATCGAATTTCCCGTCACCGCAACCACTTCGATTCTGTCAGGATTGATGGCGCGGAAATCGCCCAGAGTAGCGGCGTAGATCAGGGCGGATGCATTGTCGCCTCGCGTGTGCTTGGCAATGGAATATCGTGCGGCACCGTCCAGTTCGCTGAGGGTGTCTTGCCCCTGCGCGCGCCGCATGTCATCAAAGCGCGCCAGAAGGGCCTTGTCGCTGAATTGCCGACCCAGAACACCCAGTTCGGGCTTGTTATAGGTACCTCGGCCGGGGCAGATGACAACGGCAGTTTGTTTGGCGGAACTCATTTGCCGGCCTCCATCAAGGATCGCGCGGCTGCTTCGATGCTGTCTTTCGATGGCATGGTTGCAGCATAGGCCGGACCGGTGGCAATAAAGCTGTCTTCGGCGGTAATTCGGGCCAGCGGCACATTGGTGGTTTCGTGGAAATGCGCCATGAGAGCTTCGGCCACACCGCCATGATGACGGGTTTCGTCTACAATCAGGATGCGTTTGGCCCCGGTCACGGCCTGTGTCAGTGCCGCTTTGGGTAATGGGGACAACCAGCGCATATCAACGATCCGGGTATTGATCCCGTCAGCCTGCAACGCTTGGCGTGCCTGATGGCTGAGATAGACGCCATTTCCAAATGTGACAATTGCAAGATCGTTGCCGTCACCCTCCACACCTACCTCGCCGAAGCCGATCTTTTCAGAAGGGTCGGGATAGGTTTGCATCCAGCCGCCGTCTCCGGCCTCGTGCAGGTCCCGCATCGGGTAAAGCGCGATGGGTTCGAGGAAGACGACCAGCCGCTGTTCTTCACGCGCGAGGCGCACGCATTCTCGCAGCATCCGCGCGGCGTCGGCACCGTTCGACGGGCAGGCCAGTATCAGGCCCGGAACGTCTCGCAATACAGCAACCGAGTTGTCGTTGTGGAAATGTCCACCAAACCCTTTTTGATACCCCAGCCCGGCAATGCGCACGACCATCGGGTTGGTATATTGACCATTCGAGAAAAAGGGCAGGGTGGCGGCCTCACCACGCAGCTGATCCTCGGCATTGTGAAGATACGCCAGAAACTGGATTTCAGGCATTGGCGTGAACCCGTTCTGAGCCATGCCGATCGCCAGGCCCAGGATCGACTGTTCGTCCAGCAATGTGTCGATCATCCGGTCAGGGCCAAACCGTGTTTGCAGCTTTTGGGTCACGCCGTAAACGCCGCCCTTGCGCCCGACATCTTCGCCCATCATGACGATCTCGCCATGTTCCAGCATCAGATCGGTCAGTGCCCAGTTGATCAATCGCGACATGATCTGCGGTTCGGAATGTGCCTTGAGGTCGCTGCCGAACACCTCGGTCCGACGCTCGGGTGCTGGGCCATTGGTTGGTGCGCATGGGCGCGCGGGCGGGATCAGGCTGGCCATCACTTCTTTGGCATATTGCAGGCGAGGGCGAGTGACTGCCTGATCGGCCACGCGGGCAACCCGGGCGCAGGTATCATTATAGACGCCTAGCGCCTGTTCCGGGCTCATCGCGCCGAACTGATCCAACAGGCGCACGGAATGCAGCAGCGGGTCGTTGGCCTCTTCGGCCTCAACCTCGGCCTTTGGCATATATGTGGTTGGCATATCGGCCCCGGCGTGACCGTACAGACGAACAGTCCGAACATGCAGAAAGGCGGGTTTCTTTCGGCTGCGCACATAGTCGGCCGCCTGTTGCGCAACGTGGTAGGAGTCAAACATGTCCAACCCGTTGCACGAGAAATACTTAAGGCCGGGGCGACCCGAGAAAGTGGCCGCGATCCAGCCTTTCGGCGTTTTGGTCGAGATACCGATTCCGTTGTCTTCACAGCAGAACAGCAGGGGCAGGGGTACTGACTGGAAAGACGTCCACTGCGCTGTGTTGAACGCACCTTGTGCGGTGGAATGGTTGGCCGAGGCATCACCGAAGGAACAGAAGACGATGGCGTCGTCCGGCATATCTGCATGTTCCGGACGGCGACGACGCGCTGCGCTAATGCCATACGCCGCGCCAACCGCCTTGGGAAGGTGGCTGGCGATGGTCGAGGTCTGCGGTGGAATGCACAGCGCTTTTGATCCCAGAACCTTGTGGCGCCCGCCACTGATCGGGTCTTCGGAGGACGAGGCAAAGGACAGCAGAATGTCCCATGTCGGGCTTTGACCCGGCACCTGATCCGAGCGGGCAATCTGGAATGCCGCATCGCGGTAGTGCAGGAAGGCCGGATCGGTCGGGCGCAGGGCTGCGGCAACAGCCGCCATGCCCTCATGCCCGGACGACCCGATCGTGTAGAACCCCTGACCCGCCTTCTGCATCGCTCGGCTTTGCTGATCGAGCGCCCGGCTCAGGCATTGCGCCCTGAAAAGCGCAACGGCTTCTGGGCCGGTCAGAGGACCTGACGGAGCAGTCCCTTCAGGAAAGTCCCGCGCTGCAACCCGGCGCAGGAAATTGTCATGCACGATTGCGGCGCGATCCATGTCAGATGTCCTTAGGCGAAGGCTTGCAGACCTGTCTGCGCACGACCTAGGATCAGGGCATGCACGTCATGGGTGCCTTCATAGGTGTTGACGGTTTCAAGGTTCACCATGTGACGGATCACGTGGAAGTCCTGACTGATCCCGTTGCCACCATGCATATCGCGGGCATGACGGGCGATCTCAAGCGCCTTGCCGCAATTGTTTCGTTTGATCAGGCTGACCATCTCGGGCGCGGCGCGGGCTTCGTCCATCAGGCGACCCACGCGCAGCGCGGCTTGCAGGCCCAGCGTGATCTCGGTCTGCATGTTGGCAAGCTTCAGTTGAAACAGTTGTGTCTGCGCCAGCGGACGGCCGAACTGTTTGCGGTCCAACCCATATTGCCGGGCCGCGTGCCAGCACGCCTCGGCTGCGCCCATTGACCCCCATGCAATGCCGTAACGCGCACGGTTCAGACAGCCGAATGGGCCTTTCAGACCTTCGACATTGGGCAGCAGGGCGTCTTCGCTGACCTCGACATTGTTCATCACGATCTCACCGGTGATCGAGGCGCGCAGAGACAGCTTGCCTTCGATCTTGGGGGCCGACAGCCCAGCCGTTCCCTTATCCAGAACAAAGCCCTTGATCTTGCCGCCATGCGCCTCGGATTTGGCCCAAACAACGAACACGTCCGCGATCGGGGCGTTCGAGATCCACATTTTCGACCCGTTCAGTACATAGCCGCCCTCGGTTTTCCTTGCGATTGTCTTCATCGAACCGGGGTCGGAACCGGCATCGGGTTCAGTCAGCCCAAAACAGCCGATATATTCGCCGCTTGCCAGTTTCGGCAGGTATTTCGTGCGCTGATCTTCGGTGCCGTAGGCGTAAATCGGATACATCACCAGGCTGGATTGCACCGACATCATTGAGCGGTAGCCGCTGTCCACACGCTCGACCTCGCGCGCGACCAGACCATAGGTCACATAGCTGGACCCAATACCGCCATATTCCTCGGGAATGGTTGTTCCCAGCAACCCCATCTCGCCCATCTCGCGAAAGATGGCTGGGTCGGTTTCTTCATTGGCAAACGCGGCAGTTATCCGAGGCAGCAGCTTATCTTGCGCGTAGGCATGTGCAGCGTCACGAACCATGCGTTCGTCTTCGGCCAACTGGTCTTCCATCAGGAACGGGTCGTCCCAGGTGAAGGGACCGAGATGCGGGGCGGATTGAGGTTTCATGCAAGTTTCCTTTCCACAGCGGTTTTCAGACGTGCAAGGCCCGCTGCAATTGTATCTTCGGCATAAGCGAACGACAGGCGAAGATGGCCCGGCATTCCAAAGGCGCGGCCGGGCACCAGGGCAACGCCGGCATCTTCCAGCAACCACGTGCAGAATTCCGCGTCGCTGTCAAATGGCCCGCCTTGTTCCTTCAGCAGATCAGTGCAGGACGGAAAGGCATAAAACGCCCCGTCCGGTGCTGAACAGCGCAATCCGGGCACCGCATTCAACCCGTCTACGACCAGGTCTCGGCGAGTGGCAAAGAGGGCGCGACGCTCTTCCAGCAACCCGGGTTCGCAAGTGATCGCGGCCAGCGAGGCCCATTGTGAGATTGAGCATGCCCCCGATGTGACCTGTCCCTGTACAGCGACCATGGCTCTGATCAGATCGGTCGGTCCGATACCCCAGCCAATGCGCCATCCGGTCATTGACCAGGCTTTGGCCACACCGTTGACGATCAGCACGCGATTGGTCAGCGCCGGGGCGGCCTTGGCCACTGAAGCGAAAGGCACATAGCTGAGATGGCGGTAAATCTCATCCGCCAGAATCCAGACGTGAGTGTGGCGTTCCAACACCTCGAATAGTCCTGAAATTTCTGCTTTTGAGTAAATCGAGCCTGACGGGTTCGAGGGCGAATTCAGCATCAGCCAGCGCGTCCGCGGTGTGATGGCGGCCTCCAATTGTTCAGGCAGCAGTTTAAAGCCCTGCTCCATCGGGCAAGGCAAAACCACCGGCACCCCACCTGCCATGCGGACAATATCGGAATAACTCGTCCAATAGGGTGCAGGCATGATGACTTCGTCGCCGGGGTTAAGGCTGGCCAGCATCGCATTTGCGATTACGTGTTTAGCGCCTGTTGATACGATGACCTGAGTCATCTCGGTGCCCGCTTGTCGGGCGATTTCCGCGCGCAGTGCAGGCACACCGGCAGTGGGTGGATATTTGGTTTTACCTTCCAGTGCCGCTGAATGCGCAGCTTCGACCACATAAGGCGGTGTAGGCAGGTCCGGTTCGCCGGTTGACAGCGCCAGAACATCGCGCCCTTCAGCGCGCAGGCAGGCGGCGGCCTCTGAGATCTGGACGATTTCCGACAATTCGATACCGCTCAACCGGTCAGCGCGCTGGAACATCATATAACTTCCTCTGCAGATGAGTTTGGTTTTAGCCAGAAAGTCACTTGAGAAAAATACGCCAATAAGTATCCTTTCAGTGACTAAAACTCATGAATGTCATGCCCCGCATCAACTCACTGCCATCTCTTGCGCTCATGCGCAGTTTCGAAGCCGCCGCGCGCCATGAAAGCTATACAATGGCGGCCGAGGAGCTTGGTGTGACCCAAAGCGCGATCAGCCGTCAGGTCCGAGAGCTTGAGGCCGCGATTGGCGTTACGCTGTTTCGGCGGGTCGGTCGGGCCGTGCGCTTGTCAAAAGCGGGGCGGGCCTTGCGAGACGAGCTGGCAGGTGACCTTGAGCGTCTCAGTGGCACGATCAACCGTGCAATTGCAGCAGGAGACGGAGCGTCGCTATTGACCTTGGCTGTACTGCCCACCTTTGCGACGCGGTGGCTGGTGCCGCGCCTGCCGGATTTCAAAATGCGCCATCCGGGGATTGAACTGGACCTGCACTCCTACACGACGCCTTTCAGCCTTGAAGAACGACGCATGGATCTGGCAATCCATTTCGGGCAGGAGGATTGGCCGGGTGCGCAATTGCGCAGGTTGTTCCCCGAGCATCTGGTGGTCACGGCAGCACCCGAGTTGCTGAGGCGTCACAGGCTGGACACCCGCGCGCAAACCTTTGATCTGCCGCTTTTGCATCTGACCTCGCGCCCCGAGCTGTGGTCCACCTATCACTCTCAGCTCGGGATGGATCCGGGGGCGGTTTTTCTGGGGATGCGGTTTGACCAGTTCTCGATGCTGATCGAAGCCGCAGTCGTCGGTTTGGGTGCCGCTATTCTGCCCTCTTATTTGATTGAAGAAGAGGTGGCATCCGGCGTTCTGACCGAAATCGGCCAGATCACCAACACGTCGAACAGCGCCTATTACATTGCGACGCCAACTGGTCAGAAGAACGACGCGGTTCAGGCTTTTGGAAACTGGATCAGCAAGCAGACGCGGGCACGCGGGTAACTGGGCAAATACAGAAGATCGAATTCATTGCCCGCAGGCACATCTCAGGCAAAAATCTGCCTGAGCCAGGTTTCAAACATCTGTTTTGCAGCAGCGTTCGCGTTCGAACTCTGCCCATCGACAAGGAAATGGTTCTGTTCGATTGGAATGGCGTCCCCGACAATCGCGATGGACCTTCCGGCCTCGATTGCCGTTCTGGCAAAGCGCTCAAGGATTACTGCGTATCCTCCACCTTCCGACACAATGTCCACGGCGGCAATTGTCGTGTCCACGGTGTAGGAAGACGCCGTGGGAGAATACGTTATGCCGAATGCGGAGAAATACCTGTGCCACATGTCCTGAAACCCCAAGATCTGTATCTGCGGTTTATCAAGCAGTTCTTCAGTAGAAGGCCATTTCTGATTTCGCGACTTGGTCGCAACCGGAACGATGCGCTCATCCGAGATCTTGCTGATTGGCCCATCGTTCCATTCCCTGTTTCCCAAACGCAGTTCGACATCAACGTTTTCCCTGCCTGCGGATTCTGCCCAGATATTTGAAACCAACCTGATGGATACACCCGGGTGGGCGCGCGAAAACTCGGGCAATTTGCCGGCAAGGAACAAGCTGGCCGTGGAAATCGGCACACGCACGACCAACTCGTGCTTCTGACTGGAACCAAACAGGCTTGCGGTTGACAGGTCGATATCGCCCAAAGCGCGCCGAACAGAGAACGCATACGCCTGTCCGACCTCTGTCAGGCTTAGATTCCGCGCGGCGCGAAAGAACAAAGGGCAGCCCAGCTGTGCTTCCAGCGAACGAACGTGCAGGCTTAAGGCCGTCTGTGTGATGCCCAGTTCTTCTGCCGCAGCAGTAAAGCTCATATGCCGTGCGGCACAGTCAAAAGACCGTAGCCAGACCAGATTGGGCGATTTGGACATTTCCAGCACCAAAAAAATTTATGGATACTGGCGATATTTATTCGTTTTACACGCTGCATTCAACGCCCGTAAATTTCATCAGGGAAAAACAGTGCTGGTCATCAGATTGGGCATCGGAAAGGGAACGCAGGTATGAAAGTTGGATTTATCGGCCTTGGAAATGTCGGCGGGAAACTCAGTGGCAGTTTGCTGCGCAACGGCGTTGATCTGACCGTACACGATCTGAACTCTGATCTGGTGTCAGGTTTCGTCGACCGCGGGGCAAAGGCTGCCGAGAATCCGGCACAACTGATGCGGGATTGTGATGCGGTCATCACCTGCCTGCCTTCTCCGGCGGCTTCGGACGCCGTAATGCAGGAAATGCTGCCCGAAGTGACCGTGGGCAAAATCTGGATGGAAATGTCCACGACGGATGAAGCAGAGGTCAAGCGTCTGGGTGCTATGTTGAAGGATCGCGGTGGCGCTGCCGTCGATTGTCCGGTCTCGGGCGGATGTCATCGGGCGGATACCGGTAATATTTCGATCTTTGCCGGATGTGATCGCGCCACGTTCGAACGTATCCTGCCGTTCCTGACCACGATGGGGCGTCGCATTCTGCACACGGGCGAACTGGGATCAGCTTCGGTGCTGAAGGTGCTGACCAACTATCTGGCCACTGCAAACCTGATCACCTGTTCAGAGGCGCTTGTCGTCGCCAAGGCCGCCGGAATGGATTTGAATACGGCGTATGAGGCAATGAAGATCAGTTCGGGGACATCCTTCGTGCATGAAACCGAAAGTCAGGTCATCCTAAACGGATCTCGCGATATCTCATTCACGATGGATTTGGTTCTAAAGGATATTGGCCTTTTCCAGGAGGTGGCGGATCGCGCCGGGGTGCCGCTGGAGATCAATCCGCTTATGATCGAGATTTTCAAGGATGGGATCGAGAAATACGGCCCTCGTGAGTTTTCCCCCAACGTCATTCGCCGGCTTGAAGACAAAACCGGGCTGGATATCCGCGCGCCGGGGTTCCCTGCGGAAATGCTGGACGATGAACCTGAAGAGCCCGGTTACGAAGTGATCCCGCAGGGATCTGACCTGAAGGCCGCCGAATAGGGCGGTGCGCGGCGGGCAGGAAACGGATCTACAGCATGGCGGATCATCATTCTTACGCCGTTACGTTCGCCGACATGGGGGATCCTGCATCACGCCTGAAGCAAAACGGCTGGAACGTCTGGCCGTTCTTCGTGCCGCCGTTTCTGATGGGAACGGTTCCATTTCCGCTGCCCGTGTCCCCAAGAAACCGGATGGGCGGGGCAAGTGCGCGAAGCGCTCGATAACCGCCGCCCGTTCCACGAATAGGTCACATCATGTATCGCCGGCCATCACGCAAGTATCCTTACGAGCCGCCTCCGGCTTGGTCCTGAAAAAGGCGACTCTATTCAGGAAAGGATAATCACGTGACGACCCAAGATGCGAACCCTCAGGACACCACCAACGCACTCCCCGAGCCAGGCCCCATGAGCCGCGAATGGCATTGGCACCCGTACTTGCCGGTGAAATACGCCCCGTACTGGAACTGGCCGCCGAAAATCGGCGTCTTGGCGAAATGGGTTTGGCACAACTGGCTTCAGTTCTCGGACCGCTCGATCTTTCTGGCCTTGGCCTTCCTGGTGGCCTTCTGGGTGCAACCGGTCGGTGTCGGGCAGGCCTCGTTTGCGCCGGGCTGGGTGTCATGGGTATTCATTCGGAACTGGGTGCTGCTGTTGATCGTCGCCGGTGGCCTGCACATGTGGTTCTATGGGGTCGACGGGCAAGGAAAGCTGCTGAAATACGACCCGAGACCCTACATGAAGCGAAAGAACGCTTTGTACAAGTTCGGCTATCAGACGTGGGACAACACCTATTACTCGATGGTCTTTGGTGCGACCTTCCTGTCGATGCTGGAGTGCTTTCTGCGCTGGATGTATGCCAACAACTATATCGCCACGCTCAGCTTCACCGCGCATCCGGTCTGGTTCGTGCTGCTGTTTCCGATCCTGGCGATCTGGCAGAGCTTTCATTTCTACGTTGTACACCTGCTTCTGCATCAGCCGTTCATCTACAGACATGTTCACGCCGTGCATCACCGCAACGTCAATACCGGCCCATGGTCGGGCATGTCGATGCACCCCGTCGAGGCCTTCGGATATCTTAGTGCCATCCTGATCGTGTTGGTACTGCCCAGCAACCCGGTCCACATGATCTTTCTGGGCTATTGGCTTATGCTGGGTGCCGCCTCGTCTCATTCCGGGTACGAGGCCATCTGGGTGCGCGACCGTCAGGCGTTGTTGATCGGGGCGTTTTTCCACCAGTTGCATCACCGTTATTACGAATGCAATTACGGCAACGCGGAAATGCCCTGGGACAAGTGGTTCGGCACCTATCACGACGGCTCGGAAGAGGCCACAAAACGAACACGCTACCGCAAGCGCGAAATGCACGCCAAATAGGGCGACACGCAACGCGGGCCGTGCGCAGATGGCGCCGCTATGGCGGATCATTTTTCTTGCCCGACAACGCTTGATTGAACCGACCCCGTTGCCGAAATCCTGACCCTGTACGAAACTGGGCGCGCGGGGCCGGATGGCAATTCCCTCCGGCCCGATTATACTGGGCAAATGAAAGATACCGCTCCAGATTGGTTTGAAACCTGTGTCAGCCAGCTGACCACAACAAGTACTCAACGTGTGTGGTCAGTTCTGGTCACGATTTTCGGCGATCTGGCGCAGGATGGGTCGGATCAGATCAGTGGATCACTCATTACGGCGCTTACGCGTCTGGCGGGGATCAGGGCCGAGGCCACACGTGTTGCGTTGCATCGGTTGCGCAAGGAAGGTTGGATTGAAAGCACGCGGGTTGGTCGGAACAGTGTGCACAGGCTGACCAGCTTTGGTCGCAGTCAAAGCGTAGCGGCCGCACCGCGTATCTATTCCCGCGACTCGAACATGCCGGATATCTGGCATGTCCTCATCGCCAGCAACTCGGAAAGTTCCCGGAAGGAATTGTCGGATCTGATGCTGACAGGAGATTACTTCTCACTGAATGCGTCCACAGCCATGGCGCCCGGGCCGATGCCGGATGACCTTGAGGAGCTTCTGGGTTTCGAGAGCGACACGATTTCCGTCCCAAACTGGCTTCGGGATCTGTGTGGACCGGAGCCGCTGAAAACCGCCTATGATCAATTCTGGGACGCAATTCAGATTGTTGAGCGGCTTTTGCCTGTGGAAGGGGCGGGCGATCCGATGCGTTCGGCGGTTTTGCGCGTATTGGTCGTGCACGCTTGGCGACGTATCGTTCTGCGCCATCCGAGCCTGCCGCCGGTTTTCCTGCCGGACGACTGGAAAGGCGCCGCGTGCAGAGACGCTGTCTCACACTTGTTGGACAGACTGCCGCGCCGCTCGCTTTCGAGCTTGGAAGCCGAGCTGATAGACTAACCCTCAGCAAGGCAAAATTCGGGCGAGCTGTTGGATTTCCTGCCATAATCAAGAGTGGCTGTGTCGTTTTGTGCAGTCACGAAAACCTCTTTGGTCAGCAGTCACCTTTAATGTTACAGGATGTGCGACACATGAGAAAATTGAGTAACATAAGTCTTGCATCGAATCAGGGGAAGATTTATTAACCGACCAGACGGTTGATATTGTTCCGAGGGAACAGGGGTACTCTAAGATGGACGCTTTCATTTGTGACGCGACGCGCACTCCGATTGGACGATACGGAGGAGCGCTCTCGTCGGTCCGCACAGATGATCTGGCCGCTCTTCCTTTGGCGGCTTTGAAGGCGCGCAACCCTCAGGTCGACTGGGCCAGTGTTGACGACGTGATCTATGGCGATGCCAACCAGGCGGGCGAGAGCAACCGAAACGTTGCGCGTATGGCGGCACTGCTGGCGGGTTTGCCGATTGAAGTGCCGGGAACGACGGTGAACCGTTTATGTGCCAGCGGCATGGATGCTGTGGGAATGGTGGCGCGCGGCATCAAGGCGGGCGACTACGATCTGGCCATCGCGGGTGGCGTGGAAAGCATGTCCCGCGCGCCGTTCGTGATGCCCAAGGCAACTTCGGCGTTTACCCGCAGCAATGCGGTGTACGACACCACGATCGGTTGGCGCTTTGTGAACCCGAAAATGAAGCAGGCATACGGCGTGGACTCCATGCCGCAAACGGCCGACAATGTCGCCGAAGATTATGGTATCAGCCGGGAAGACCAGGATGCCTTTGCTGCACGCAGCCAGTCCCGCTGGGCCACCGCGCATGCGGCTGGGGTGTTCAAGGACGAAATCACGCCGGTTTCGGTTTCCCAGCGCAAGGGCGATCCGATTTTCGTTGATACGGACGAGCACCCGCGCCCGGGAACTACGGCCGAAAAACTCGCGGGTTTGAAAGGTGTGAACGGGCCCGACAAAACCGTGACGGCGGGGAATGCATCCGGTGTGAATGATGGCGCAGCGGCGATCCTGATGGCGAATGAGGCCGCAGCAGCCAAGAACGGTCTGACCCCGATGGCCCGGGTGGTTGGCATGTCGGTTGCAGGTGTTGCACCACGTGTAATGGGCATCGGCCCGGTGCCGGCTAGCCGCAAGGTTTTGGCCCGGGCAGGGCTGAGCGTGGATCAGATGGATGTGATCGAGTTGAATGAGGCATTTGCCTCTCAGGGCCTTGCCACCTTGCGCGAGCTGGACCTGCCGGACGACGCGCCCCACGTGAACCCCAATGGCGGGGCCATCGCTTTGGGCCATCCGTTGGGTATGAGCGGCGCGCGTCTGGTGCTGACCGCAGCCTATCAACTGAAACGTACCGGGGGTCGCTATGCGCTCTGCACCATGTGTGTGGGTGTCGGGCAGGGCGCTGCCCTTATTCTTGAACGCGTGTAACGGAGGAGACGGGACATGTATGCTCAGATGGTAGAATCCGAAGCGTCAAATGATGATCCGGACAAGCTTGCTGAATTCCAGGCGCGGATCGACGCGGATATCAAGATCGAGCCTAAGGATTGGATGCCTCAGGGGTATCGCAAGACCCTGATCCGTCAGATTGGACAGCACGCTCATTCCGAGATTGTGGGCCAATTGCCGGAAGGTAACTGGATCACGCGTGCGCCGACATTGGAACGGAAGGCGATCCTTCTGGCCAAGGTGCAGGATGAGGCCGGGCATGGGCTCTACCTGTATTGTGCGGCCGAAACGCTGGGTGTCAGCCGCGACGAGATCACCGAGATGCTGCTGGACGGCCGCATGAAATACTCGTCGATCTTTAACTATCCGACGTTGAACTGGGCCGATATTGGCGCGGTTGGATGGTTGGTCGACGGGGCGGCGATCATGAACCAGGTGCCGCTGCAAAGAACGTCATTCGGGCCGTATTCCCGCGCCATGATCCGTATCTGCAAGGAAGAGAGCTTCCATCAGCGTCAGGGTTATGACGCGATCCGCAAGATGGCCGAAGGCACGCCCGAACAGCGCAAGATGGCACAGGATGCGATGAACCGTCTGTGGTACCCGTCGCTGATGATGTTTGGGCCCTCGGACAAGGACAGTGTGCATTCGGCGCAATCCATGGCCTGGAAGATCAAGATCAACACCAATGACGAACTGCGTCAGAAATTTGTCGATCAAACCGTTCCGCAGGCCGAATATCTGGGTCTGACGATTCCCGATCCGGACCTGAAATGGAACGAAGAGCGGGGCCACTATGATTACACCGATCCCGATTGGTCCGAATTCTTTGACGTGATCAAGGGCAATGGTCCCTGCAATATCGATCGTCTGGCCGCACGGAACAAGGCTTGGGACGACGGCAAGTGGGTTCGTGACGGGCTGTTGGCCCATGCCCGCAAGAAAAAGGCCGGCAATCTGGCTGCTGAATAAGCTTACCCTGAGGAGGAAACCCGATGAGCACCGAATGGCCCCTGTGGGAAATCTTCATCCGCGGCCAACATGGGATGAGCCACCGACATGTCGGTTCGCTGCACGCCCCGGACGCGGAAATGGCAATCAAGAACGCGCGCGATGTCTATACCCGCCGCAACGAAGGCGTCTCGATCTGGGTGGTCGAAGCCAACAACATCTCGGCTTCGTCGCCCAGCGACAAAGGTCCGTTGTACGAACCAAGCGAAAGCAAGGTGTACCGCCACCCGACTTTCTTCGACATTCCCGATGAAGTGGGGGCAATGTGATGACCCGGGATGAGGCATTTCTGCAATTCCTGCTGCGGATGGGAGACAACACCCTGATCCTCGGCCATCGTGTCAGTGAGTGGTGCGGCCATGCGCCGGTGCTGGAGGAAGATATCGCATTGGCCAACACTGCGCTGGACCTGATAGGTCAGACCCAGATGTGGCTGGGTCTTGCGGGCGAGGCCGATAGTGGCAAAAGCGCCGACGATCTGGCTTTCCTGCGCGACGCCTGGGATTTCCGTAACGTGTTGCTGGTCGAGGTGCCGAACGGCGATTTCGGCCGTACGCTGATGCGCCAGTTCCTGTTCGATGCGTGGCATTTGATCATGCTGGGACGCCTCATGACATCCTCGGACGAGCGGGTCGCAGCAATCGCCGCCAAGGCCAGTAAGGAAGTTACCTACCATCTGGAACGTTCGGGCGACACGGTTGTCGGGCTTGGTGACGGAACCGAGGAAAGCCATGCCCGGATGCAGGACGCACTGGATTACCTGTGGCCCTATGTGGGCGAGATGTTTGCCAGCGACGAGGTTGACGCCCAGATGCTCGCCGCAGGTATCGCGCCGAACCCGGAGGACTTGCGAGAGGAATACGACGCTCTGGTTGAGCGGGTTCTGAACCAGGCAACGCTGACCGTTCCTGAAAGCCGTTTTGCCCATAAAGGCGGCCGCGATGGGCGCATGCATACCGAGAATCTTGGCCATCTGCTGACGCAGATGCAATGGCTGCAACGCGCCTATCCCGGAGCCAAGTGGTAAGAGCGGATGCGGGTCCCGACTGACCAGATATGGAGCTGGCTGGATGCCGTGCCCGATCCCGAAATCCCGGTGATTTCCGTCGTGGATTTGGGCATTGTGCGTGATGTGCGCTGGGAGGCTGACACGCTGGTCGTAACCGTCACGCCAACGTATTCCGGTTGCCCGGCGACGTCCATTATCAGTATGGATATCGAAACCGCCCTGCGCGATCACGGCATCGGGGAACTGCGCATAGAAACCAGCATTTCGCCCGCCTGGACCACCGATTGGCTCAGCGAAAAAGGTCGCGCCAAGCTGGAAGACTATGGAATCGCGCCGCCGCAACCCGCCGGCGGCCCAGATCGCTGCCCCCATTGCGGTAGCAAGGCAGTCGAAAAGGTCAGCCAGTTCGGCTCGACCCCATGCAAGGCCCATTGGCGCTGCACGGATTGTCTGGAACCCTTTGACTATTTCAAGTGCATCTGAGGAGGAGCACCGGATGGCACGTTTTCACGACCTGAAAGTCACCGACATCCACAAAACCATCCGCGACGCGGTTGTTGTTACGCTTGAACCCGTAAATGGCGCAGCGGAACAGTTCGACTTCGCCGCCGGCCAGTACCTGACTTTCCGGCGCGAATTTGACGGCGAAGAGTTGCGCCGCTCCTATTCCATCTGTGCTGGCAAGGATGACGGTGTTCTTCAGGTTGGCATCAAACGCATCGAGGGCGGAGCCTTCTCAAGCTGGGCAAATGAAGAGCTCAATGTAGGTGACGTTGTGCAGGCGATGCCACCAATGGGCAATTTTCACGTACCCATCGATGCGGATGCGGAAAAACAATACCTTGGCTTCGCTGGCGGATCGGGAATCACGCCTGTTCTGTCGATCCTCAAGACCACATTGGCCGGTGAACCCAAATCCCGTTTTACGCTGATCTATGCCAACAAGGGCATCAACACGATCATGTTCCGTGAGGAATTAGAGGATCTGAAAAACCTCTATATGGGCCGGCTGAACGTTATCCACATTCTTGAAACCGACGCGCAGGAGATTGACCTGTTTACCGGTCTGGTAACGCAGGAAAAATGCCGCGAGCTGTTCAAGCACTGGATCGATATCAAGACTGCAGACACGGCGTTCATCTGCGGACCAGAGCCGATGATGCTGGGTATTGCTGCCGCGCTGCGGGAACACGGGCTTGAGGAAAGCCAGATCAAGTTCGAACTCTTTGCCAGCGCCCAGCCGGGTCGGGTCAAGCGCAAGACAAGCGCGGCAGAGGCAGGCACGCAGGCAAACCAGACCAGCGCTTTGATCACATTGGATGGCGCTACGCAGACCGTGACCTTGCCGAAAGATCAGTCCATTCTGGATGCAGCCTTGGAAAATGCCATGGACGCGCCGTACGCCTGCAAGGCCGGGGTTTGTTCAACGTGCCGCTGCCGTGTCGTAGAAGGCGAGGTCGAGATGCTCGCCAATCACGCGTTGGAAGATTACGAGGTCGAAAAAGGTTATGTGCTGAGTTGTCAGGCTTACCCGGTGACCGACCGCGTGGTCGTGGACTACGACCAGTAAAGGGAGAGGATCAATGACCGACGCCATGACACTCGACAGCTACCTGGCCGCAGGCGGAGTGCTGACCAATCCGACCAATGTACCGCCGCGTTACCGCGCCGAGCTGATGAAACTGATGGCTACGTTTGTGGACAGTGAACTCGCTGGTGCCGCAGGGTTTGCTGATGTCATCAACCAAGGCCCTGGCATAAAGGAACGCATTGCGGCGGCGAAAATTGTGTTGGAAAAGACGGACCACGCGGACCGGGTCCTGAAAATCATGGGTGAGTTCGGTGCCGATACGGATCGGTATGTCACGCACCACCCGTGGACTGCCCGGTTGGACCGTGATGCGGATGTTGGTGCGGCCCGCAGCGAACATGACATGCGTCTTGCGGTGTTCAACTATCCGATTTCGGGTTGGACTGATGCCGTCGTCATGAACCTGCTGATGAGCCGCGCCGTAGCAGAGCAACTGGCGGAGTTTTCGACCGTCTCTTACCAGCCTCTGGCCGAGGCTTTTCGACAGATCGCACCGATCGAGGCACATCACGGCGAACTGGCGTTGGAAGGCGCTGTGAAGCTGGTTGAAAACGGAGAGTCACAAGACATGCAACGCGCGGTGGACTATTGGTGGCCCCGCGTAGCTGTGTCTTTCGGGAGAGATGATCCGAAACGATTTGAGCACCTGAAATCACTGGGCTTGCGCCACAGAGCCAACACTGCGCTACAGGAACATTGGACACAGGCAGCGGGTGCAGCATTGAAAAGGTTGGGTTTGAAACCACCTTCCTAGCCAGAGTATTTCTCAAGGAGTGAGAGCATTCCGTTTCTGACGTGATTTGACAAGCGCGTTGGCGATTGTGACGTGTTCCTGAAGGATCGGTTGGCTGGTTTCAAAACGCCTTGTCAGAGAGGTGGCAGTGCCAGGTTTCCCTGACATTGCCTTTGAGACGAAGTAAGTGGCGATTTTTTCGGTCTGCGAGTTAAACCGCCCTGTCTCGTGGAAGGCTGAACCCGGCCGTTTTCGCGACCAGAACCGGGTTTGCAACCGGACTAGAGACACTCGGCCAGAGTTTTTGCCATGTTGAGAATAACTTGCGGGTAGAGATCGGCTCCGGGTTCAAGTTCAGAGCCCAACGGATCGATTACGCCTGTTTTGGCCTCGGTCCCATTGAGTACGGTTTTGACGATGCCGGGGTTGAACTGTGGCTCGGCGAGAACGCAGCTGATACCTTCTTCGCGGATACGGCTTTGAATCTCAGCAATGCGAGCCGGGCTCGGGTCCGAGGCGTCGGCGATCGAAATCGCACCTGCGGCAGGTAAGTCAAATGCGTCTTCGAAGTACTGATAGGCGTCATGGAAGACGATAAAGCTTCCACCACGAACCGGATCAAGCGTCTCAGCCACTTCCGCAGATAGCGCAGCCATTTCTTCGCGCGCGGCTGCGGCATTTGCAAAATATGCGCCTGCATTGTCCGGATCGGCTGACGACAACTGCGCAGCGATCAAGTTCAGCCAGGTTTCAGCATTTGCCGGTGAAAGCCAAGCATGTGGGTCGTGCTCGCCGTGCGCGTGATCGTGATGATCATCGTGATCGGCGTGTTCCTCGTGATCGTGGTCATCATCCTTGGCATGGTCGTCGTGATCATGCTCGTCTTCATGCGCATGCTCATCATCGTGATCATCATGATCTTTGTGGTCCGCATGATCGTCATGATCATGCCCGTCGTCTTCGGTATGCTCATCATCATGATCGTGTTCGTCTTCGTTCTCATGATCATGGGCCTCGAACAGAGCGCTTTCACGGAAATCAAGAAGAACAGTGCCATCGGAGTCCAGTAAGGACGTGACGGTCGCTCTGTCTGTAAGGGTTTCGACTGCACTTTCCATCCACGGTGTCAGGTCTTCTCCCATCCAGAACACCAGATCGGCATCCTGCAATGCCGCCGCCTCGGACGGGCGCAGGTTGTATTCATGAGGGGAGGCACCCGGTGCCACGATCAGGGCAGGCGAGCCGACGCCCTCCATGACACGAGCAACAAGCGAATGGACTGGTGCGATGTCGACCGCGACGTTTGGAACCTCTGCAAGGGCCGTGCCACCCATCAATGCAACCGTAATCGAAACTGGAAGAAGCTTTCTGGACATCAGACCCTCTGTGTGATTTTATAACGTTACGAGTGGCAATACATGATATGAAATAACATGACAAGTGATACGCATCCTGTCTCTGCCGGTGAAACAGCCCCGGTCGGTTTTCAGGAACATGACCACCAGACTTGCGTCAAAACGGCGTTGGTATCCGCCGAGGCGCGGTGCAAGGAAGAAGGGCTGCGTCTGACGCCGGTCCGGCGCAAGGTTCTGGAGATGTTGCTGCAAGAGCATCGGGCCCTTGGTGCTTATTCGATCCTTGACCGCTTGCGCGATGAAGGATTTGGATCTCAACCTCCGGTCGCCTATCGGGCGCTGGATTTCCTCGTTCAAAACGGGTTCGTTCACAAGATCGAGCGCCTGAATGCATTCGTTGCCTGTTCTCATCCCGGCGCGTCGCATTCTCCGGCGTTCATGATCTGCAGGAAGTGCGATGCGGTTGCCGAGGCTCAGTCCACGCCTGCCAAAGGTGTTCTTGGTGCTGCTGCGCGCGCAGCGGGTTTCGAGATCGAGCGAACGGTTGTAGAAGCCGAGGGACTTTGCCCCGACTGCACCGAAAAGGCCTGAAAATGTCGCTCGTTTCTGTCGAGAATCTCAGTGTGCGCTACGGCGCCAATACTGTTCTGAGCCATGTGGATATGGCAGTCGAACCTGGTGAGATCGTCACCATCGTCGGGCCAAACGGATCGGGTAAAACCAGCCTGTTACGGGCTATCATTGGCGCGACCAAGCCATGTGCCGGGCATGTATCACTAAAACCCGGATTGAAGATCGGATACGTGCCACAAAAACTGCATGTCGACCCCACGTTGCCAATCTCGGTCGAGAGATTCATGCGCCTGACGGATCGCGTTTCACGTCGCCAATGCGTCGAGGCGCTGGAAACGGCGGGCGTCCCGGATCTGTTGAAGCGTCAGATGTCGCATTTGTCGGGCGGTCAGTTTCAGCGTGTGTTGCTGGCGCGGGCGCTGATCAACAAACCTGAAGTCCTGCTGCTGGACGAGGCGACACAGGGACTGGACCAGCGCGGTTCGGCGAGTTTCTATCAGCAAATCGAAGCTGTGCGCCGCGAAACCGGATGCGCCATTCTCATGATCAGTCATGAATTGCACGTGGTCATGAGCGCCTCGGACAGAGTGATATGTCTCAACGGGCATGTCTGCTGCGAGGGATCGCCTGCGGTGGTCGCCTCGGCACCGGAATACCGGGCCTTGTTCGGAACGGGCACAGGCGGTGCGCTTGCCCTTTACCGGCACGAGCATGACCACCATCATGACCATGATGCAAACCCCCAGAAAGCGGCGGAATAATGCTTGACGATTTTATGATGCGGGCAACGCTCGCGGGTGTCGGTGTTGCGTTTGCGGCTGCTCCTCTTGGGTGTTTCGTGGTGTGGCGCCGCATGGCGTATTTCGGTGATGCAACCGCACATGCCGCAATTCTGGGCGTGGCCCTGTCGCTGACATTTCAGATGTCGATCTTCACCGGTGCGCTGGCCGTTGCACTGATTATGGCGCTGGCGGTCACCTTGCTGGCTGGTCGTGGCTATGCGATGGACACGCTGCTGGGGGTGTTGGCGCATTCCGCTTTGGCCTTCGGTCTTGTTGCTGTCTCGTTTTTGTCCGGCGTCCGCATAGATTTGATGGCATATCTGTTCGGGGATATTCTTGCAGTATCCCGTTCTGATCTCCTTGTGATCTGGGGCGGCGCGGCGCTTGTCGTGGCGCTGATTGCCTGGCGATGGTCTCAACTACTGACGGCCACATTGAATGAGGAACTGGCCTATGCCAGTGGTTTCGACCCCAGGCGGGAACAGTTGATCCTGACCCTGTCTTTGGCTGTAACCGTGGCAGTTGCGATCAAGGTCGTGGGGGTATTGCTGATTGCGGCGATGCTGATCATTCCCGCGGCGGCTGCGCGGAATCTGGCCCGGTCACCGGAATCCATGGCATTGATAGCAGCAGGAATAGGCGCGTTTTCCGCGATCGCGGGGCTAAGAGCGGCCTATGTTTTCGATACCCCGGCAGGGCCTTCGATCGTCTGCGTGGCCGCTGTTTTGTTTGCCTGTCTCAGCGTGGTCGGATGGCGAACGCAGGGCAGGGCCTGATCGACCCGGGCGGTAAGCGAATGTCATTCACGTTAACCAGATAGGTCCTGGTGTTGTCCGATGCAGGTGCGCATAAAAAAGGCCCGCAGATTGAGTGCGGGCCTTATTCATTCTTTGACGATACAGCTTACTGCGGAATCTCGCCTTCCAGCCCTTCAACATAGAAGTTCATACCAGCCAGAGTGCCATCGTCAGCGGTTTCGCCTTCAGCCAGCCAGTCGCTGCCGTCCTGCTTCTTCAGCGGACCGGTGAACGCGTGATAGCTGCCATCTGCAAGCGCCGCCTTCAGGGCCAGCGCCTCTTCTTTGACGTCTGCGGGAACCGCGTCCGAAATCTCGCCGATTTCAACCATTCCTGCTCCGATACCATCCCAGGTGTTGGAAGACGTCCAGGTCCCGTCCATTACGGCCTTAGTCCGCGCGATGTAATAGGGGGCCCAGTTGTCGATGATCGATGACACTCGTGGGAGCGGTGCGTATTCGCTCATGTCCGATGCCTGACCAAAGGTGATCACATTGCCGGCCTCTTGAGCCGCTGCTTGCGGCGCTGTCGAGTCGGTGTGCTGCAGGATTACGTCGGCACCCTGTTCGATCAAAACGGTGGCGGCGTCAGCTTCTTTCGCCGGGTCGAACCACGTGTAGGCCCAGACAATCTTGAACTCGACATCCGGGTTCACCTTCTTGGCGTGGATATAGGCCGAGTTGATGCCACGGATCACTTCGGGAATCGGGTAAGAACCGATATAACCGATGATGTTGGACTTGGTCATTTTGCCAGCGATGTGGCCCTGAACGGCGCGGCCTTCGTAGAAACGAGCCGAGTAGACCGAGACGTTGTCGGCGGTTTTATAACCGGTCGCGTGCTCGAATTTCACGTTCGGAAACTTCTTGGCCACGTTGATGGTAGGGTCCATGTAACCAAACGAGGTGGTGAAGATCAGATCTGCGCCTTCCAGCGCCATCTGCGTCATCACACGCTCGGCGTCCGGACCCTCCGGAACTGATTCGACGAATACGGTTTCAACCTTGTCCCCGAACTCTTTTTCAACGGCCTGACGGCCCTTGTCGTGTTCATAGGTCCAGCCGCCGTCTCCGACAGGGCCGACATAGACGAAACCGACTTTGGTCTTGTCTTCGGCCATGGCCCCCGAGGCCAGACCCAGCGCCATAGCGGCACTCGTCAGAAGTGTAGTGAATTTCATGTGTTACTCCCCAAATTGGTTCTGTTGGCCCCTAGTGTGAGGCATGGAATATCCGGCCCAGTGAAGCAGGTGCGCTGCTCTTGTCGGCCGAAAGGATCACAAGCACAAGGATCGTGATGATATAGGGCGACATTGCCAGATACTCGACGGGAATGGCAACGCCTGCAGCCTGCAAATTAAGCTGCAATACCGTAATGCCGCCGAACAAATAGGCACCCAGCAGTACCCGCCACGGCTTCCAGCTGGCAAAGACAACAAGAGCCAATGCAATCCAGCCGACTCCGGCGGTCATGCCCTCGGTCCACTGCGGCACTCGGATCAGGCTGATGTAGGCGCCGCCAAGACCGGCGCAGGCACCGCCGAACATGATGGCCAGAATGCGGATCTTGATCACCTTGTAGCCAAGCGCATGCGCGGCATCGTGGTTTTCACCGACCGCCCGCAGGATCAGACCAACACGAGTAAATTTCAGCACCGCCCAGACGGCTGCCGTTATCGCGATGCCAAGGTACAGGACCGGGTCATGTTGGAACAAGATCGGGCCGACAACTGGGATATCGCTGATCAGCGGAATATGGATGTCGCCCATACTGGGGGGTTTGATCCCAACATAGCTCTGCCCGATCAGTGCACTGAACCCAAGGCCGAACAGCGTCAGAGCCAAACCGCTGGCTACCTGGTTGGCCAATGCAAACTGCGTCAGCAAGACAAACAGAAGCGAAAGAACAGCGCCGCCGATGGCGGCAGCGACAAAGCCCAGCCAGGGCGAGCCCGTCTCGACCGAGATGGCAAAGCCGCTGATTGCGCCCACGATCATCATGCCTTCGACGCCGAGGTTCAGAACACCTGCCTTTTCGACGACCAGTTCTCCGATTGCGGCAAGCAGCAGGGGCGTTGCGGCCACCATCAGTGAGGCGACCAGAAGTACGGGGTTGATTTGGCCAAGATCCATGAGTCACGCCACCTCTTTTCGGGCCGCACGGATGCGGAAATTTGTCAGAAGATCCAAGGCTAGCAGGAAAAACAGCAGCATGCCCTGAAACACCTGAATGGCCGCAGCAGGAAGGCCCAGTTTGGACTGCGCGATTTCACCGCCGATATAGGTGAGCGCCATCAGAAACCCGGCAAGAAGTATGCCCACCGGGTGCAGGCGGCCCAGAAAGGCCACGATGATTGCTGTGAAACCATAGCCAACGTTGAAATCAATGCTGACCTGACCCGATGGCCCGGATACTTCGAACATCCCGGCCAGACCGGCCAGAGCGCCGGACATCCCAAGACAGAACAGGATCAGGCGGGCGGGGTTTACACCCGCAAACTTGGCCGCACGGGGTGCTTCACCCGTCAAACGAATATGGAAGCCCAGCATGTGACGGTTAAGCAGCACATAGGCAAAAATCACCGCGATGAAAGCCGCGACCACACCCCAGTGCATCCCGGAACCTGTGATCAATTCAGCATTGTGAGCACTTTCATAAGATTGCAGGTTGCGCGATCCCGGAAAGCCGAACCCTTCGGGGTTCTTCAGCAGCCCCAGCGAAACCGAGGCCAGCATCTGCTCGGCCACGTAAACCAGCATCAGCGACACGAGGATTTCGTTGGTGCCGAAGCGTACTTTCAGAACAGCCGGGATCATTGCCCACAACCAGCCACCGAAGGCACCGGCGATGACCATGATCGGGAATATGTACCATGCCTCAAGCGGGTAGAATGCCAGACCGGCGCCTGCGCCGAAAATGGCGCCCATGATGTACTGGCCTTCAGCCCCGATATTCCAGATGCCTGCCCGAAATCCCAACGAAAGGCCGATGGCGATCAGCACCAGCGGCGCGCCTTTCACCAATAGCTGTGGGCGATAGTAAAACGAGAACTCGCCGAACAAGGGTTCCCAGAAGATAGTGCCGATGGCCTCAACCGGGTTCTTGCCCAGTATGGCAAACAACAAACCGCCGAAAAACATCGTCGCCAAAACCGCGACCAACGGGGTTGCATAGGACCAGACCTTGGATGGCTGAGGACGTTTTTCCAACACAATCATCAGCTCATTCCCCTGATTTCACTGTTCTCTTGCAAAAGCTCTCGCCGAAGACGGCCCGTCAGATCAGACATGCGCCACCTCCATGCCATGAGCGCCACCCATCATCAGCCCGATCTCATCTACTGTCAGACCAGTTGTTGGGCGTGGCGCGCTCAGGCGGCCTTCGTTCAGCGCAGCAAAGCTGTCTGATATTTCCATCAGCTCGTCCAGATCCTGAGAGATGCACACTACCGCCGTTCCTTTGGCTGCCAGATCGAGGATTGCCTGCCGGATCGACGCGGCCGCTGCGGCATCCACGCCCCAGGTTGGTTGGTTGACAACCAGCACATCCGGGTTCTGCAATACTTCGCGTCCGATCACGAACTTCTGCAAATTTCCTCCAGACAAGGACCGCGCCGCGTTTTCCGGCCCGGGTGTCCGGACGTCAAAAATCTCGATGATCTTCTCCGCAAAGCTCTTGGTTTCAGCCCATTTCAGAAAGCCGTTGCTTTCAAGACCCTCTCGAACCGACCCGGTCAACAGGGCGTTTTCGGTCAAGCTCATGTTCGGGGCAGCTGCATGGCCCAGCCGTTCTTCGGGCGCGGTCAACACGCCAAGCTTGCGTCGCGCTGTTGGGCCCAGCTTACCAATTGCCTGGCCGTTGAATTTGATCGCATCGGCCGTCGTCAAGAGTTCACCAGATAGAACGCCAAGCAACTCATCCTGCCCGTTACCCGCAACACCACCAATGCCCAGAACCTCGCCCTTGCGGACGGTCAAATGCACGTTGCGCAAGGCAGTTCCAAATTCTGACGGAGAAGGCACAGACAGCCCGCTGACATCCAGCGCCACTTCGCCAAAGTCTCGCCCCGAACGTTCCGGGGTTTGCAGGGTCGCTCCCACCATCAATTCAGCCATGTCGCGGGCCGAGGTTTCAGAGGGGACGCATTCGCCCACATTCTTGCCCAAGCGCAGAATTGTGGCGTGGTCACACAGGGTCCGAATCTCTTCCAGCTTGTGCGAGATATACAGGATCGACGTGCCCTCGGACCGCAATTTGTTCAGCGTCTCGAACAGGATTTCCACCTCCTGCGGGGTTAATACCGAGGTCGGTTCGTCCATGATCAGCAGTTTCGGGTCTTGCAGCAGACAACGGATAATTTCAACACGCTGGCGTTCCCCGGCGGACAGATCGCCGACAGTGCGGAACGGATCCAGCGGCAGGCCGTAGGTTTCGGACACTTCGCGGATGCGCGAGGCCAGATCACCCATGGCGGGCGGGTGTTCCATCCCCAAGGCGATGTTTTCGGCCACGTTCAGAGCGTCAAACAGCGAAAAATGCTGGAATACCATCGCAATCCCGTCGGCCCGTGCAGCGCGGGGCTCGGGGGGCGCGAAGGTCTGACCCCGCAACAGCATGGTGCCGCTGTCCGGTTTCACCAGGCCATAGATCATCTTGACCAACGTGGATTTCCCGGCGCCGTTTTCACCCAACAAGGCGTGAACTTCGCCCTCACCGATGTCGAAGGACACCTGATCATTTGCCACGACACCGGGATAGGCTTTGGTCAACCCTTGCAGGCTCAGCAATGGAGTGGTCACGCGCTCATGTCCTTCTTCAACTCATTCTGCAGGGCCGGGCGCAACAGTTGCGCTGCGACGCCCACGGCGATCATCTGCGGGTGTTTGCCCAGCGACGGGTCACCAATCGGGCAGGTAATCCGGCTTATCCGGTCGGGCGGATGCCCAAGGGCCGCCAGCCGCGATCGGAACCGCGCCCATTTGGTAGCCGAGCCAATCAGTCCCGCAAAGCGGAAATCGTGCAAAAGCAGCCTGTTGCACAGTTCCAGATCCAGATTGTGTGAATAAGTCAGCACAAGGTGCTCGGCATTGGCCGGTGCATGTCGCACAAGGTCGGCTGGTTTCGTCGCTGGCAGATCGGTCACGCCTTGGGGAATCACGTCGGGAAAGCGCTCGGGGCCGGTATCGACCCAAGTGATTGCAAGATCGGGCAGGGGGGACAGAACATCCACCAGCGCCCGTCCGACATGACCTGCGCCCCAGATCCACAGATTTCGTGCCGGTTTATGCACAGGTTCGATCATCCAGCCGTCGATCAGGCGTGGTTCGGGCGCAATACCCTGACTGCGTGCTGCCGCCAGCACGCGCTTGACCGAAAGAGGCATGGTGCCACCCGAAGCTGATCGTGCAATGATCGTATCATCCAGCGTTTCAACCGTCTTGAGATCATAGACCTCGCTGAACAACGAGACTGCTCCGCCGCAGCATTGCCCCATGTCCGGTCCCAGCGTGTGATGCGTCAGACGCGTGGTCACTGATTGCGATCGTGCGGCATCCGCTGCCTGGTATTCCAGCGTACCACCGCCGATGGTTCCGCTTTGCCCGTCTTTCCAGACCAGCATTGCAGCACCCACCTCGCGCGGAGACGATCCTTTGACCTTGGCGATGACCACCCGAACCACTTTCCCGTGGGTTTTGACCGCCTCCCTCAAAGCCTCTAGGTCAAATCCCATCAGATACCTCCCTTGATCCTCTGGACCCCGCGCCAAATCTCTTCGGCCGTGGCCGGAGCGTTCAGGGCCGGGTATCTGTCTCCGCAGGCGGCAACTGCGTTCGACAGCGCCAGCCATGCGGAAATACCAAGCATGAAAGGCGGCTCGCCAACAGCTTTCGAGCGATAGATCGTGTCCTCGCGGTTTTCGCCATCCCAAAGCGTGACGTTGAATATGTCCGGCCGATCCGAGCAGGCCGGGATCTTGTACGTCGAGGGCGCGTGCGTGCGCAGGTTTCCTTTTCCGTCCCACACCAGCTCTTCGGTCGTCAGCCACCCCGCGCCCTGCATATAACCGCCTTCGACCTGACCTATGTCCAGCGCCGGGTTCAGCGACGCGCCTGCGTCATGCAGGATATCCGTTCGCAGAATGCGGTTCTCACCAGTCAGAGTGTCCACGGCAATTTCCGTAACTGAAGCGCCATAGGCAAAGTAGAAGAATGGGCGGCCACGCCCCGCGATCCTGTCCCATTCGATTTTGGGTGTTTTGTAAAAGCCTGTAGCCGACAGGCTGACGCGCCCTTGATAGGCCAGTGCGGCGGCTTCGGCGAAAGTGTACCGTTCTTCTCCGACGGAGACATGCCCATCCGTGAACGTGACCGTCGATGGATCGGCCTGATGACGCTCTGCAAGATAGACGGCCATCCGATCACGGATCGTGTCGCAAGCTGCCTTTACAGCCATACCATTCAGGTCACTTCCTGAAGATGCCGCCGTAGCAGACGTGTTCGGTACTTTCGCCGTGTCGGTTGCGGTGATTTTCACCATCGCCAGCGGTATGCCAAAGCGCGACGCGGCGACCTGTGCGACCTTCTGGAACAGGCCCTGACCCATCTCGGTACCACCGTGGTTCAGGTGGACTGATCCGTCCTGATAGACATGCACCAGCGCACCCGCCTGGTTCAGGTGAGTCAGCGTAAAGGAGATACCAAACTTGACCGGGGAAAAGGCGATGCCCTTTTTGATTACACTGTTCTCGGCGTTCCATTTCGCGATAGCCGCCTTGCGCGCGGCATAGTCGCTGGATTTCAGCAACGCTTCGGTCATGCTGTGCAGTTCGAAATCGCTAACCTCCATCCCATAGGGTGTAGTGTTGCCACCGGCGGGCAAAGGGCGCACGGGCGTATCGCCCATCACAACGGCGCCGCGGCTGGTCAGGTCCTCATGCGGATCGGGATGATCCAGTGCTTTTTCTGTCGGTGCGCGTTCGGCCGCTGCGTGCGCGGGGGCGTAGTAATTCCGGCGGCGCAGCTCAACGGGGTCCAAACCCAGTTCATGCGCGGCATGGTCCATAACACGTTCAATGCCGACCATGCCCTGGGGGCCGCCGAACCCGCGATAGGCTGTGGCAGATTGGGTGTTGGTCTTCAGCCGGTGGCTCTCGATCCGAGCGTTCGGCAAAAGGTAGGCGTTGTCCGAGTGCAGCATCGCGCGGTCGGCCACGGGCAAGGACAGGTCCTGTGCCCAGCCGCATATTGCATAGTGGAGGAATGAGACGCCTTGTATATGTCCATTCTCATCGAAGCCAGCCCTGTACGAGATGCGAAAGGCGTGGCGCTTGCCGGTGATGATCATGTCATCATCGCGGTCATAGCGCATCTTGCACGCCTTGCCGGTTGCGCGTGCGGCCACGGCGCAGGCCACGGCCAAAGCGTTGCCCTGACTTTCCTTGCCGCCAAATCCTCCGCCCATGCGGCGGGTTTCGACCCGGACGGCGTGCATCGGAACGCCCAGAGCGTCGGCCACTTTGTGCTGAATCTCGGTCGGGTGCTGGGTTGAGCTATGCACCAGCATATCCGCACCTTCATTGGGCACGGCCAGTGCGGCCTGACCTTCCAGATAGAAATGCTCCTGCCCGCCCAATTCAAACGAACCTTCGATCACATGCGGTGCATTGGAAATGGCCGCATCCGCATCGCCCTTGGCATAGATGCGTGGACCGTCTTCAAACCGGCTGTCGGCGGTCAGCGCCTCTTCGATCGTCAGGATCGGCACGTCTTCGGCGTAGTCGATCTTGCCCAATCGCGCGGCTTTGCGGGCGGCCAGGTGACTGGTCGCTACGACCAGAAACACGGGCTGACCGATATAGTGCACCGAGCCGTCCGACAGCAGCGGCTCATCGTGGATTGAGGGCGAGACATCGTTGGCAAAAGGTAGATCCCCTGCCGTCATAACCATCACGACACCCTCGGCGCCTTTGACAGCCGACAGATCCATAGCGGTGATCTTGCCCCTGGCAATCGAGCTCAGGCCAAAGGCCAGATGCAGCGTGCTTTTGGGTGTCGGGATGTCATCCACGTACCGCGCCGAACCCGAAACATGCAAAGGGGCGGCGTCGTGGGGCAGGGCTCTGGTCACACTCATGCCGACACCTCCAGCACATTGGTGATCTCACCCTGATCTTCCAGGAAATACCGTTGCAGCATCGCTTTTGCGGTTTCCAGACGATAGAAGGCCGAGGCGCGCATATCCGTGAGTGGCGAAAAGTCGTCGGCAAATGATGGCAGCGCGGCGTCAATGGTCGCGCGATTCCACGGTTTGCCGATCAACGCGGCCTCGACATGGGTAGCCCGTTTCGGAGTACCGGCCATGCCACCAAACGCGATGCGCGCTTGTGTGACGCTGCCGTCCGAAACGGTTATGTTGAAACACCCGCAAACGGCCGAGATATCCTGATCGAACCGTTTGCTGAGCTTGTAAGCCTTCAGGCGATCTGGTTGGCGGGGGAAGCTGACGGCTTCCACAAACTCGCCCGGAACCCGTTCCTGTTTGCCGTAGTCGATGAAGAACTCTTCCAGTGGGATCGACCGCCGATCGTTGCCCTTGCGCAGGTGCAGTGTCGCGTTCAATGCGATCAGCGCGGGCGGGTTGTCCCCGATGGGCGAGCCGTTGGCGATGTTGCCTCCGACAGTTGCCGCATGGCGGACCTGAACGCTGGCATAGCGTCGGATCATCTCGGCATAGGAGGGATGCACGTCAGCCACCGCTTCTCCCATGCGATTCATGTCGACCATGGCACCAAAGCGGACTTCATCGTCGGTGATCGTGATCTCTTTCAGATCGTCACAACGGTTGAGGAAGATCACCGGGTCCAGTTCGCGCAGTTGCTTTGTGACCCAAAGACCTACATCCGTTGCCCCTGCAACCAGTGTGGCATTCGGGTTTTCGGCATAGACCTTCGCCAATTCATCGGAAGAACCAGGTAGAAACGGAGAAGTGGCAGGTGGCACAACCGGTTTGTCTTTCACCCAAACCGGAACCGGATGTTCCTCTGCAGTTTCGGCTGCACGAATGATCGGCGCATAGCCGGTGCAGCGGCAAAGGTTGCCTGCCAGCTGAGTGTCATGGTCCGTTGCGCCATTCGTGTGCCCGGCCACCATCGACATAACGAATCCGGGTGTGCAGAAGCCGCATTGCGAGCCGTGCAGATCGACCATTGCCTGCTGGACCGGGTGCACTTCGCCATTCGGGTCACTTGCGCCTTCAACTGTTCGGACGGCCTTGCCATGCAATTGCGGCAGAAACAGAATGCACGAGTTCAGAGCCTTGGCGCCCTCTTCATCCGTCACCATCACGGTGCAAGCCCCGCAATCACCTTCGTTGCAGCCTTCTTTGGTGCCGGTCAGACCGCGATCTTCGCGCAGCCAATCCAGCAGGGTGGCTGTCGGATCAACATCAGCCAGCTCCACTGTCTCTCCGTTCAGAAGAAACGTGATGTTCATTCGAGAAACCCGTCGCCTTACCCAGTTGCGCCCCTGCGGCCCTCCTTCGATGCGACGTAGAAAGAGTGGCGGGCGAATAGCTTGCCATGAGATGTTAGAAACAGCGCGGCTTGTCTGGCAAGAAAAACCGCCTCTATTATGCACCATTACACGTCCACGGTCTGTTACCGTCTTGTCTGATTAATAGGCAGCCAGTTGTAAATAAAGCGGTTTTTGATTGCGGCGCCCAGTCAATCCCGAAGCACCTTCTGAAAAAGCCGAATAATAAATGGCGATATTTTTGCGGCAAAGGTGGCGCGGTTCTGCCTTTTGTCGCGCAGCCGGCTGGAGTAACTTGGGCGTTATGAGCAGTTCTCCACGATTCATTCACCTCCGCGTTCACACTGAATATTCCCTTCTGGAAGGCGCCGTGCGGCTGAAAAAGCTGCCGGGCCTGTGCGAGAAGATGGAGATGCCAGCCGTCGCCGTGACGGATACCAATTCGATGTTTTCGGCGCTGGAATTCGCGGTCACCGCAAGCGGGGCCGGGGTGCAGCCGATCATGGGGTGCCAGGTTGATCTGACCTATGTCAAGGCCCAGCCCGGCGAGAAGCCGAAGACACCCGCGCCTCTGGTGCTGCTGGCGCAGTCCGAGACCGGGTACGAAAACCTGATGAAGCTCAGCACTTGTCTCTACGTGGACAAGGGCGGGCAACTGCCTCAGGTCACTTTGGAAGAATTGGCTGAACGATCTGAAGGATTGATCTGCCTGTCCGGTGGGCCCGACGGCCCGGTCGGGATGCTGCTGCAACAGAGCCAGCGTCCTGCGGCCGAAGCATTGGTCGACCGGCTCGCGGCAATGTTCCCTAACCGGTTTTATATCGAACTCCAGCGCCATCCGGGTGAGGATGGCCAGCCCGAGGCAGAGAGAGAGACCGAACGTGGCCATATCGAGATGGCGTATGCCAGGAACCTGCCGCTGGTCGCCACGAATGACGTCTATTTCCCGACACCGGACATGTACGAAGCTCACGACGCGCTGATCTGCATATCGGAAGGGGCCTATGTCGACCAGCAGGAAGGCCGCCGCCGCCTGACGGCTCAGCATTACTTCAAGTCACAACAAGAGATGGCGACCCTGTTCGCCGACTTGCCCGAGGCCATCGAAAACACCGTCGAGATCGCCAAACGCTGCGCGTTCATGGCCTATCGACGCGACCCGATCCTGCCGAAATTCGCTGATGATGAGGTTGCCGAACTGCGTCGCATCGCAAATGAGGGCTTGCAGAAACGACTGGCGGTGATCCCGCATGCCGTGACGCCTGAAGAGTATCAGGAACGGCTGGACTTCGAACTGGGCATCATCGAAGGGATGGGTTTCCCTGGTTACTTCCTGATCGTTGCGGACTTTATTCAATGGGCCAAGGATCAGGACATTCCCGTCGGGCCGGGGCGGGGATCGGGTGCGGGATCGCTGGTTGCCTATGCGTTGACGATCACCGACCTTGATCCGCTGCGCTACAGCCTGCTGTTCGAACGCTTCCTGAACCCCGAGCGGGTCTCGATGCCCGACTTCGACATCGACTTCTGCATGGACCGCCGCGAAGAGGTGATCCGCTATGTTCAGCAAAAATACGGGCGCGACAAGGTGGGGCAGATCATCACTTTCGGCGCATTGCTGTCAAAAGCCGCTGTACGCGATATCGGGCGGGTGTTGCAAATGCCGTATGGGCAGGTGGATCGCCTGTCAAAGATGATCCCGGTTGAGGGAGTGAAACCTGTCTCCATCGAAAAGGCGCTGAAAGACGAACCGCGCCTGCGCGAGTCCGCGCGCGAGGAAGAGGTGGTCGACCGGTTGCTGACCTACGGCCAGCAGGTCGAGGGACTGTTGCGGAATGCTTCGACCCACGCGGCAGGGGTGGTGATCGGCGACCGGCCTCTGGATGCGCTGGTGCCGATCTATCAGGACCCGCGTTCCGATATGCCCGCGACCCAGTTCAACATGAAATGGGTTGAACAGGCCGGGCTGGTGAAGTTCGACTTTCTGGGCCTGAAGACGCTGACCGTGATCCAGAACGCGATGGACCTGATCTTCAAGTCTGGGCGTCCATTGCACATCGCCGCCGATGGCACCGAGCTTTATGAACCCGCTGAGGGGGCCGAAAACCAGATCAACGCCATACCGCTGGATGATGAGGCGACATATAAGCTTTACTCAGCAGCCAAGACCGTGGCGGTGTTCCAGGTTGAAAGCTCGGGCATGATGGATGCACTCAAGCGCATGAAACCCACCTGCATCGAGGATATTGTGGCTCTTGTGGCGCTGTATCGTCCCGGCCCGATGGAGAATATCCCGACCTATTGCGAGGTCAAGAACGGATTACGCAAGATCGAGTCCGTGCATCCTCTGATCGACTATATCCTTGAGGAAACGCAGGGCATCATCGTCTATCAGGAGCAGGTGATGCAGATCGCGCAGGTCATGGCGGGCTACTCGTTGGGCGGCGCCGACCTACTGCGCCGCGCGATGGGTAAAAAGATCAAAGAGGCGATGGACGCCGAACGCCCAAAATTCGAAAAGGGCGCAGGTGAGAACGGCGTGGATGCCAAGAAGGCCTCCGAAGTATTCGACCTGCTGGAGAAATTCGCCAACTACGGCTTCAACAAATCCCACGCCGCGGCCTATGCGGTGGTCAGCTATCAGACCGGATGGCTCAAGGCGAACCACCCGGTCGAGTTCATGGCCGGTGTCATGAACTGCGATATCCATCTGACGGACAAGCTGGCGGTGTATTTCGAAGAAGTGCGCAAGGGACTGGAATTGCCCTACGTGCCGCCATGCGTGAATCGCTCACTGTCGACGTTTGACGTTGTGAACGGCGAACTGGTTTACGCGCTGGGCGCTTTGAAAAACGTGGGCGTCGAGGCGATGAACCTTGTGGTTAAAGGGCGTGCCGACAAGCCGTTTGTCAATCTGTTCGACTTTGCCCGCCGAGTGGATCTGAAAAAAGCCGGCAAACGTCCGCTGGAAATGCTGGCGCGTGCCGGGGCCTTTGACGAGCTCGACAAGAACCGTCGCCGCGTGTTCGAAAGCCTTGACCGCCTGGTACAGTATTCGGCGGCCATCCATGAACAGAAAAACTCCAATCAGGTGTCTTTGTTTGGTGATGCCGGAGACGACCTGCCTGAACCACGCCTGTCGCCGACGCCGGACTGGCTGCCGGCCGAGCGCCTCAGCGAAGAATTCAAGGCCATCGGCTTTTACCTCTCAGGGCACCCGCTGGACGATTACATGCCTGCGCTGAAACGAAAAAAGGTGATGACGCTGGATGAGGTTACGGAAAAGGCCCGGTCTGGTCCGCTGATCGCCAAGATGGCCGGGGTTGTCGCCGGGCGGCAGGAGCGGAAATCGGCCAAGGGCAACCGCTTTGCTTTCGCTCAACTGTCTGATCCCACCGGCGCATATGAGGTGACGCTGTTTTCGGACACATTGGAAAAGTGCCGCGAGTTTCTGGAAACCGGTGCGCAGGTGGTTCTGACCGCCGAGGCGACGATGGAAGCCGATCAGCTCAAGCTGCTGGGCCGCTCGGTTGGTCCGGCGGATTCCCTTGTGGCCGAGGCCGGGGCAACCGGGCTGCGAATTTACGTTGACGAAGCGCAGGCTGTGCCTTCGGTCGCCAAGGTGCTGGAAGACGCCGCCTCTGCCGCGAAAGGGGCTGCACGGGGGCCAATCCAGTTCATGTTGCTGGACCCAAGCCTGCCCGGCGATGTCGAAATGGATCTGGGGCGCGAGTTCCCGATCAACCCGCAGATCAAGGGCGCGATCAAATCGCTGGAGGGCGTGATGACCGTCGAAGAGATCTGACACCGCTTTGTTGCCAGTTGATTAGCGCCTCGCTAGGCTGACCTGACAGAGAGAGAGATGTCATTAGGTCATGCCACGGGAGGGCGCAGTTATGGCAATAGCGGGTCTCAAGTTCAGAAAGACTGTATTTGTAGCAGCGGCATCGCTGGCTTTGGTTTCGGCTTCAGCTGGGCTGGCGGATGACAAGAAAAAGGAAAATACGATCAAAGGCGCTGTGATCGGCGCAGGTGTCGGTGCCCTGATCGGCGACGGCAAGGGTGCTGCCGCAGGTGCAGTGGCTGGTGCGCTGATCGGCGCAAATTCCAAGTGAGTGGAGGAGAACGAAGATGCGTATGAATTCGCTGAAGCTAGCGGCCTCCGCCTTTCTGATCGCAGCCCCCGGATCGGCCTTTGCTGACGAGGAAGCCGAACAGATGATGCAGAACGCGCTGCCGCTGATGTATCACACCTGCGCCTCTGTTGTCGAAGAGGCTGACGGGAACGAAGAATACATTCTGGACGTGGTTGGGAAGATGACGGCCCTGTCGCTATACAACCGACAGGTCGATATCGAGGCCCACGCGACTTCGGACGAGGAAAAGGCCGCTCTGCGCGAATCCTTTGTGGCCGCTTTGAAAGAGGGCTGTGCCGGGGACGAAAACGCCTTGTTGGGTGGTGTCGTGGACAATGCTGTAAAATCGACACTGGGGCTGTAATGTATCAGTAGTGAGGCGGCCGTTCGTCACCAAGGATTATGCCGCCGGATCCTTCCTGCGCCCGTTCTGCTTCTCGCTGCAACAGCATTTCAACCCGATGGGTCAGCCGGTCGATTTCCGACTGTTGTCTGGTGACGACTGTGTTCAACTCGTCCACGATACGGGTCAGATGGGCGATCTCTTCTTCCAGATGCTGCATAAGTGCCTCCTGTCCTGCGCAGGTCATAGCGACACAGTCGGACCAAGGCCAGAGAAAGCGCGCCTTGCCCCGATGCGGGCCATGGGATAGACCGCGCGCGGAACAAGGACTCTCCCAAGGACGCCCCACATGGCCAAGCCCAAGAAACAGCCCCGCCCCAAGGCCGTCACGCCGAAAGGGTTCCGTGACTATTTCGGCGAGGAAGTCACGCAGCGCAATGAGATGCTGCGGACGATTGCGGGCGTGTATCATCGTTACGGGTTCGACGCGTTGGAAAGCAGTGCGGTCGAGACCGTCGAGGCGCTGGGCAAGTTCCTGCCCGACGTGGATCGCCCGAACGAGGGCGTCTTTGCATGGCAGGAATTCGATGATGGCGGCAATGGCGACTGGATGGCCCTGCGCTATGACCTGACCGCACCTCTGGCCCGCGTATACGCGCAGCACCGCAACGACCTGCCCACGCCCTATCGCCGCTATGCGATGGGTCCGGTCTGGCGCAACGAAAAGCCTGGACCGGGGCGCTATCGTCAGTTCTATCAATGCGATGCGGACACGGTTGGTACGGCCTCGATGGCGGCGGATGCCGAGATTTGCGCGATGCTGTCGGATACGCTGGAAACCGTGGGCATACCGCGCGGCGATTATCTGGTGCGGGTCAACAACCGCAAGGTTCTGAACGGCGTGCTCGAAGCGATGGGCTTGGGCGAAGACGCCGCCGCCCGAGACAACGTTCTGCGCACCATCGACAAGTTCGACAAGGTGGGTGAGCAGGGTGTGCGCGCGTTGCTGACCAAGGGCCGCCTGGATGCCTCGGGCGCCTTCATTGACGGTGTAGGGCTCAGTAAAGATCAGGCTGAACCGGTGATTGCCTTCCTGACATCTAAGGCTCTGGATACCGCCGGAACGCTGGCCAATCTGCGCGCTGCGGTGGGCGACAGCAAGATCGGTGCGGATGGGATCGCCGAACTGGAACAGATCGGCACTTTGTTGGATGCCGGTGGCTATGGTGCGGACCGGATCGAGATTGATCCTTCCGTCGTTCGGGGGTTGGGTTATTATACCGGTCCGGTCTATGAGGCCGAGCTGACCTTTGAAATCTTCGATGAAAAGGGCCGCAAGCGGCAGTTCGGATCGGTCTCGGGCGGCGGCCGTTACGACGACCTGGTCAAGCGCTTCACCGGCCAGGAAGTGCCAGCGACCGGCATCTCTATCGGTGTCGACCGTCTGCTGGCCGCGCTGCGCGAAAAAGGCAGGATCGCCGCGCAGGCCACGGGTCCTGTAGTCGTGACCGTTATGGATCGCGACCGGATGGCCGACTATCAGGCGATGGTGGCGGAACTGCGCAATGCCGGTATTCGGGCCGAGGTTTATCTGGGTAACCCCAAGAACTTCGGCAATCAGCTGAAATATGCGGATAGACGGAACTCTCCGATTGCGGTGATCGAGGGCGGCGATGAAAAAGTCAATGGTATCGTCCAGATCAAGGACCTGATACTTGGCGCCAAAATTGCCGAAAGCGCAACGCTAGAGGAATGGAAGGAACGCCCCAGCCAATTCGAAGTGCCGCGCGGTGATCTGGTCTCGAAAGTGCGTGAAATTCTGGACAGTCAGGACTGACACATGCCCAACCGTTCACAGATACAGGCCCGCGCCGCGATGATGCGTGTCCGGTTTGAAGCTGCGGGTGCTCAGGTGGTGGACACGCCCCTGTTGCAACCGGCGGAAACGCTTTTGGATCTTTATGGTGAAGACATCCGGGCCCGCGCCTATGTCACGTCTGATGCGCTGCGCGGTGAACAGATGCTGCGCCCGGATTTCACCATGCCTGTCGTGCAGATGCACATGAACGAAGGCGCTGAGCCCGCGCGCTATACCTATTCGGGCGAAGTGTTCCGCCGTCAGGAGCATGACCCCGATCGCGCCAACGAATACATTCAGGTGGGCTATGAGGTCTTTGATCGGGAAGACCCCGCCGGGGCGGATGCTGAGGTGTTTTCGCTGATGGCACTGCAGTTGCGTGGGTTGCCTCTTCGGGCGGCGACAGGGGATATCGGTATCCTCACTGCCGCTGTCGAGGGGCTGCGCACGACCGACCGTCGCAAGGCAGCGCTGATGCGACACCTGTGGAGACCGCGCCGATTCCGTATGTTGCTGGATCGGTTTGCAGGTCGCAAGCCGCCTCTGGAAGGGCGCAACGCGCTACTGGACGCAGCCGATCCGATGGCGTTTGATGCCCCTATGATCGGCAAGCGCCGCGCAGCTGAAATCGCAGCGCGGGTCGAGGCGCTGCGCGAAGACCGCGATACCCCGCCGATTTCAGACAATGAACTTGCAGGGCTGGAAACGTTGCTGAACGTGCGCGAGACCATGCCATTCGCGCTGGAACAGCTGCGCGACGTGGCAGTGGACCTGCCGCAGATCACGCCCGCTCTGGACCGGTTGGAGGCGCGCGTGGCTGCGCTGCAGGCGCGTGGCGTCGATGTGGATCGGCTGGATTTCGAGGCCGCCTACGGCCGGACGTCGATGGAGTATTACGACGGGTTCGTATTTGGTTTTTACGCGGAAGGTCGGCCTGACCTGCCTCCGATCGCCACGGGCGGGCGTTATGACGCGCTGACCCGCCAATTGGGCAACGGGGACGAAATCCCGGCAGTTGGTGGTGTGTTGCGCCCCGATTTGATGCTGGAGATCGAGGAAGGTGCAGTATGAGTCTGAAACTGGGTGTGCCCTCGAAGGGCCGGTTGATGGAAAAGACGTTCTCGTGGTTCGAAAAAGGCGGCATCACCTTGTCACGCAGCGGGTCGGATCGGGAATACGCAGGCAAGGTTGAAGGGATCGACGGTGTCTCTCTGATCCTGCTGTCGGCGGGGGAGATCCCGCGTGAACTGGCGGCGGGGCGGATTCATCTGGGTGTTACCGGGATCGATCTGGTGCACGAGAAACTGCCGCGCTGGGAACAGCAGGTTGAAGAGGTTTCGCGGCTTGGCTTCGGCAAAGCTGATCTGATCATCGCGACCCCGGCGTGTTGGGTCGATGTCGATACGCTTGATGACCTGGACGCGGCAGCTGCTGCGTTTCGCAAGACCCACGGCCACCGGCTGCGGATTGCCACCAAATACCACCGTCTGGTTCGGGAATTCCTGACAGAAGCGGGCGTGGCCGATTACACGCTGGTCGACAGCCAAGGTGCGACTGAAGGCACGGTGATGAATGAAACCGCCGAAGCAATTGCCGATATCACCTCGACCGGAGAGACCCTGCGGGCCAACCATTTGAAGATCCTCTCGGACGGTCTGATACTGCAATCGCAGGCCACGTTGTGGCGCAGTCGGGTTGCAAAATATGACGCGGCAGAAAAAGCAGCCCTGTCCGAATTGCTGGGTCGGCTGCGGTAATTACAGCACGCCTATTTCTGCCAGGGCGCGGTTCAGATCGTCGGGCAGGGCGTCGTCCTGCTCGCGGTTTTTGGGCAAATCGGCTGGTGTATCTTCTGGCTTGAGATAACGCCACCCCTGGAACGGGCGTTTCAGGGCGTTCTGGGTGCGGTATAGCTTGGGGTCCAGTACAATGGCACAGCGACGGATGCCGTCCTCTCCGATCACTTCATCCAGACGCAGGATTCGCTGCCGACACTGGATTACACCTTTGATGACCCAGTAGATTGATCCGCCGTTGAGTATTTCGGCTTCGCGCTTGGGCCACATACGTGTGACGTGGCGTGGTAAGCCGTCCTCGTAAAGCGCCATGCGGCTGTCCTGCCAGCCCATCAACGTATCGACACTTTCCGAACCAACGGACAGTTTTATGAGGTTTACGTAATTATCCACAGCTTTCCCACAGAGTCGTCCCGACGTTGATCTTTATATTGTAGCTTGGTTCCCGGTGTCATCAAGGTGTTGTGGTGAGCATGTGATTTGGGGTAGTCTGGATACCTCTTTCAGCACAGGGAATCACCAATGAGTCGCTTTGCCGCCCCCATCGCCGAGCAGATCTGGGATATGAAGTACCGCTTTAAGCAGGCGGATGGCACCCCCATCGATCAGACGGTCGAAGACAGTTGGCGGCGCATTGCCCGCGATCTGGCGCGCGTGGAAAAAGACCCGAAGCATTGGGAAGAGAAATTCTATGAGGCGCTGGAGGATTTCCAGTACCTGCCCGCCGGGCGCATCACTGCGGGTGCGGGCACCGCGCGGCAGGTGACACTGTTCAACTGTTTCGTGATGGGCACAATCCCCGACAGCATGGGCGGCATTTTCGACATGCTGAAAGAGGCCGCGCTGACCATGCAGCAGGGTGGGGGGATCGGCTATGATTTCTCGACCATCAGGCCGCGTGGCGCTGACGTGAAAGGCGTCGCGGCGGATGCCTCGGGGCCGCTGAGCTTCATGGATGTCTGGGATGCCATGTGCCGCACGATCATGTCGGCAGGCTCGCGCCGGGGCGCCATGATGGCGACCATGCGGTGCGACCACCCGGATATCGAACAGTTCATCACTGCCAAGTCTGACCCCGCCCGCCTGCGCATGTTCAACATGTCTGTGCTGGTGACCGATCCGTTCATGGAGGCGGTCAAGGCTGATGGACCGTGGGAACTGGTGTTTGGTGACAAAGTCTATCATACCGTTCAGGCGCGTGATCTGTGGAACAAGATCATGCAGGCGACATATGATTTTGCCGAGCCGGGCGTGATCTTCATCGACCGGATCAATCAAGCCAACAACCTCAGCTACGTTGAAACCATCGCGGCCACAAACCCGTGTGGCGAGCAGCCGTTGCCGCCTTACGGGGCCTGCCTTTTGGGTTCGATCAATCTGGCGCGCCTGGTGTCTGAACCGTTTGAAGCAACCGCCCGTTTGAATGAAGAGGCCCTGCAAGAACTTGTCGCCACGGCTGTTCGGATGATGGACAATGTCGTTGATGCGTCAAAATTTCCGCTGGCCGAGCAAGAGGCTGAGGCGCAAGATAAACGCCGTATAGGATTGGGCGTGACTGGATTGGCGGATGCGCTGCTGATGCTGGGCCTGCGCTATGGCTCCGACGAGGCGGCGCGTCAGACCGAGCGCTGGTTGCACGCGATCGCGCGCGCCGCTTATCTGGCGTCGGTGGACTTGGCAAAGGAAAAAGGGGCGTTTCCCCTGTTCGACGCCGAGAAATACTTGGCCAGCGGCACCATGCAGCAGATGGATGACGATGTCCGGGATGCCATTCGCGAGCACGGTATCCGCAACGCTCTGCTGACGTCGATCGCGCCCACAGGAACGATTTCCCTTTATGCGGGCAACGTGTCGTCAGGGATCGAGCCGGTCTTTGCCTATGCGTATACCCGTAAAGTTCTGCAAAAGGACGGATCGCGCACCGAAGAAGAGGTGGTAGATTACGCCGTGCAGATGTGGCGCGACAAGTTTGGCGATAAGGATTTGCCCGACTATTTCGTGAACGCCCAGACCTTGACGCCGACCGAGCATGTCAAGGTGCAGGCGGCAGCGCAGAAATGGATCGACAGCTCGATCTCGAAGACGATCAACTGCCCAGAGGACATCTCTTTCGACGCCTTCAAGGACGTGTACATGCAAGCCTGGGATCAGGGCTGCAAGGGCTGCACCACCTATCGCCCGAATGATGTGACCGGTTCGGTTCTGACCGTTTCGGAAAGCGATGACAAGGTGCCGGGCGAAAGCGCGGATGCTCCGCACGAGGTGGATGGCGGAGACGTCATCTATATGTCCGAGCCACTTGACCGGCCGCAGTCGCTGGAAGGGTCGACCTACAAGCTGAAATGGCCCGACAGCGAGCACGCGATATATCTGACCATCAACGACATCGTCATCGGCGGCAGGCGGCGTCCGTTCGAGGTGTTCATAAACTCGAAGAACATGGAGCATTACGCCTGGACTTTGGCGCTGACCCGGATGATTTCGGCCGTATTCCGGCGGGGCGGGGACGTGTCCTTTGTGGTAGAAGAGCTGAAAGCCGTGTTCGACCCGCGTGGTGGTGCGTGGGTGAAGGGCAAATACATCCCGTCGATCCTGGCGGCGATCGGTGGCGTGATCGAGCAGCACCTGATCGCGATTGGGTTCCTCGAGGGTGAGGGCATGGGCTTGAAGTCCGACCCGCAGGCGCAGGTGGTCAACATGGACGCGCCGCGCGGCAAGGCCTGCCCGTCCTGCGGCCAGTACGACATGGTGATGATCGAGGGCTGCATGACCTGCCGCAGTTGTGGGCATTCGAAGTGTTCAGGTTAGTTTTCTTAGTCCAGTTGTGTGGGTGGGCATAAATAGCCCATAGGCTTGATTTTTGCGCCCATTTGAACGGGCTTTAATGCCCACAGATTATTAAGGATTTGAAACAAAATAAGAAAGATTCCTGTAGAGATTCGAGATTGTTCTGCGTTGTGCGACCATCGATAGCATTCGTGCTATTGACCAAGACCAGAAAAACTCAAGACTGTGGCCATGGAACCAAACCGTCTCATACGCTTCACACGCAAAAGCTGACCAGAATGTTGTACTTGCCCAGCAAAAACGCTCGGGCAGTTCCATGGCAATCGGATACCGAATTGATGAAAAACAAATCGCCTATCGAGGAGTCCCCTCAATACTCCGAATTGAACGCTCGATTTTCCCGTTTTCTGCTGGACTTCCGAAAGGAAAAACTCGCGCAGCAACTTGCCGGAAACGACAAAAACCGTGACGAAATCACTCGCGGAGACTTTCAATCATTCAAAGCGCGGATGACTGAGGGTTTAGAACTAACCGATTACGATCTAGATCGTATTCACCGCCGAGTATTGTCGGTACTTCTCCGCCCCGAAGCGGGCTCGGTGCTACAAGACGAATGAGACCGGAAGGCGTGAAACTGGCGCGTAGACCGATCCGTTTTGACGATGAGTCAGTCCTGAATCTCACTTGAACATCTACGGTCACTTCATTGCGCACTCTCCAGTGACACAACAAACACGTTGTTCCAAGCTACTCCCGTTTTTATCTTCAATGCGCAGCATCGGCGGGTCGCAGCCCGAAGCGGACAATCATCGTAGGGCTTTGCAAACCCCGAAATGCAGGACAAAACGGCCCTAGGCTCAATGATTGCTGCCGACCGCTCGTAGCCCAAAGTAGACCTTCAATTCCAAGCATAGTGACTTCCGAGATGCGGACAAGGCTGCCAGCCGAAGTCGACATCCTGTTGGGCTGCTTTCTACGCTCAACAGCCGCTCGTTTTGACTGAGCGTCTCGCATGTACAACATCACCCCTGAACCAGAAGCGGAAGTTGACATTCGACTGTCTGACGTCAGCACCAATGGGACAGTTTAGGTTGATTTGATAAGAGAGGGTTTCTGGCTCATCGTAACCGCCAAG